>NZ_JBHILU010000005.1:0-139681 GCF_042193495.1 Bartonella sp. TS82HLJMH
AAGTTTTTATTTTTAAGCGGAGATAACTTACCAGCACTCGACATCCATAAGCATGACTGTTCTAGCTGGGAATTCACATTAGAGCCACGCACGCAATATGGCACCATTGAAGCTGCTTATTTTGATCGCTCAAAAGGGCAGCAATGCCAAGTCAAGCATCAGACAGGGTTTACTGGTCCCGTGCGTCGTCTACGCACTTGTTACACCAGTAAGGAAGAGGCTTTGGCTGCTGCTGCTTCCGAGTCGGACAGGTTGTGTCGTGCTGTGGGCAGTGGCTCCTTAACCTTCGAGGGACGCCCTGAAATCATGGCGGATCAACCTCTGCTTCTTCAAGGGTTTCGTGGGCAAATCAATGGTCCATGGAAAGCCGCTACCGTCACCCACTGCTATGAAAAACAAAGCGGATACACCACAGAAATTACACTCGAAGCGCCAGACAAGGGAAAAGAAAGCAACAAAGAATAGAGGCTGGTGGAAACAGAAAATCAAAGGATCAACTTGATCCTATTGCTCAAATAGAGGGAGAAGAGAGCAAAATCAAAAGTTCGCATTTTGGTGTGGAGGTAAGGAATAGGTGCAACTTGCACCTATTCCTTAAATCAGCAATAGGATCAAGTTGATCCAATTGCATGGATACAGCAATAGGGTAATGTTTACCCAATTCCTTAAAGGAGCAATGGTGCAAAGATTGCACAATTGCAGACTGAAGAGGAATTCGGTCAAGTTGACCGAATTGCTTAAACGCTTCTTCTTCTTTTAATAATGTGCTTAGGATACAGAAAAACTATCACTCAATTTATGCTAAAAGAAGTCATACCATTTTATGCATGCTGCTTCTCAAATAATGCGATTCCAACTCAAGGAGTTGATCATCTCAAATTGCGATTTTGAGCAGAAAAGAAAAAGGGGCTTTAAATACCCTTTGAAAGGTCTTTGAAGACCCTTTGAGAACCCCTTTAAAACCCTTTGAAAAAAAATAAATTGGTACAAAACCTAGTGGCAAAATATACAAAACCTGGCGTCAAGCTACAACCGCTGACAAGCTACAAAGCTACATACATATAACCAAATTCTCTAAAGCACTATGATAAAAACGGTAGCGGAGGAGGGATTTGAACCCCCGACACAAGGATTATGATTCCTCTGCTCTAACCTACTGAGCTACTCCGCCAAAATAAGCAATCATAATTGTAAAGAATTACATCTTTTGCGGATATAAGGGGTAGAATAGTAAGATGTCAAGCATCGTTTTTAAGCTTTTCTCTTGTCATTCTATTTTATCCTCGATATGTAAAAGTGTAATTTTATATGATAAAGTAAGGTAAGGCATGAAAATGGTGCCACGTGTAGCGGTTTTAGGATGCGGTCATTGGGGTGAAAATCATATACGGACACTCCACTCTCTCGGGGCTTTGGCAGCAGTTTCTGATATTGATAATGATCGTGCTGCTAGTTTTGCAACGATGTATGGTGTAGAGCTTGTTACACCAGATGATCTTTTTACGCATCGAGATATTGATGCGCTGGTATTAGCTCTGCCGCCACAATTGCATACGCAAAATGTGCTCCGTGCTGTTAAAAATGGTAAAGATGTTTTGGTGGAAAAACCAATAGCCTTGAATATTTCTGATGCTAAACGCCAAGTTCAGGAGGCTGACGCTTATGAGCGAGTTTTTATGGTGGGCCATATTTTACGTTTTCATCCGGCTTTTGAAAAAATGTGTGAATTGGTGAAAAACGGAGAAGTGGGAGATGTGCGATATATTTATTCTCATAGATTAGGCTTTGGAAAATTTCACACACACAGCGATGCTTTATGGGATCTTGCGCCTCATGATCTCTCAATGATTTTGGCGTTGACAGGGTGTGAACCTTCCGAAATTCGTGGTGAGGGGGCTGCTGTCGTTGATCAGATTTCTGATTTTTCTCATATTCATATGACTTTTCCAAATGGTGTGCGTAGTCATCTTTTTACTTCACGCTTGAGTTCTTATCGTGAGAGACGTTTAACTGTTGTTGGAACAAAAGCTATGCTCGTTTTTGATGATATGGAACCGTGGAGTCGTAAATTGGCAATGCACTATTTTGCCGTTTGGAAAGAAAATCAAGAGTGGGCTTTTAGCATGGATGAGCTGAATTATATTGATGTTTGTGAAGATTTGCCGCTTACTTGCGAATTACGGCACTTTCTTCATTGTATTGAAACGCGTCAATCACCTCGTACAAATGGTGATGATGCTATTGCGGTTTTACGGATTTTAACAGCTGCTGGTGTCAATTATGATAGATAAAAGAGATAGGTAGCGCTTTTGCATTCTTGTGATGATCAATGGAGTTAATATGCAATTCATCGACCTTGGGGCGCAGCGTGCGCGTATTGAAGATAAAATTAATTCTGCAATTGCACATGTGGTCGCTAGTGGTAAGTATATTTTGGGACCAAAAGTAACAGAGTTTGAAGAGAAATTGGCAGAATATCTTGGCGTTAAACATGTGATTGCATGTGCTAATGGAACAGATGCTTTGAAGATGCCTCTTATGGCTAAAAATATTGGTCCAGGGGATGCTGTGTTTTGTCCTAGTTTTACATTTTCAGCAACGGCTGAAGTGGTTGCTTTGGTGGGGGCTAAGCCTGTTTTTGTTGATGTTTTACCTGATACATTCAATATTGATGTTGAAAAACTTTCTCGCGCTATCGAAATGGTAAAAAAAGAGGGATGTTTAAAGCCAAAGGCTATTATTGCTGTTGATTTATTTGGGCTTTCTGCTGACTATGTGCAAATTGCTCAAGTGGCAGCAAAGGAAAATCTTTTTGTAATTGAAGATGCTGCTCAATCTATGGGTGGAAGAAGCGGTAATACTATGTGCGGTGCTTTTGGTGATGTGGCTGCTACAAGTTTTTACCCTGCAAAACCATTAGGATGTTATGGCGATGGAGGAGCTATGATGACCAATGATGATCATTTGGCAGAACTTTTACGATCTATTTTGTTTCATGGTAAAGGTGAAACGCAATATGACAATGTACGTATTGGCATGAATTCGCGCTTAGATAGCATTCAGGCTGCAATTTTACTAGAAAAGTTTGCGATCTTTGAAGATGAAATGGAAAAGCGTGTAGAAATTGCTCAACGCTATTCCAATGGCTTAAGAGATATTGTTACAGTTCCAGAAATAGGAGAAAATATTCGTTCTGCTTATGCACAATATACGATTAAGGTAAAAGAACGTGATAAATTAAAAGATTTTTTACAAAAAAATTCTATCCCTACAATGATTTATTATAAAACTCCTTTACATCAACAGCCAGCTTATAAACACTTTCCTTATGTAAAAGATTCCCTTTCTGTTTCAGAGTCTTTAGGAGAGTGTGTTTTAAGTTTACCAATGCATCCTTACTTGACACAAACGGATCAGGATATGATTATCCAAAAAATAAGAGATTTTTATCACTCTTGAGAGCGTGTTTTATCCTTTAAATTATCGTAAGAGTTCTATTGGTGACCCATCTTAGAAGGTATTTTTTGTTAGAGTGTGTGACCAATGTTTTTGGTATTATTTACTTTCTAGGACCGATGAAATGTTGTCCTTTAGGGCGGTGATATGATTAGCAAGTGGAATCTGCTAGACAAGAAGATGCTTTTTAACAGAACGGTATGGGTTAAGAAATTTTGTCCTTTAGCTTAGCAAGAAAGTTACGTTTAATAAAAAGGATTTGGGTTATGAAAGTTACAATGAACCTTTGTTGGTTTTACTCTTCAATTCAAGGTGTTTTAAAAGATAACCTATTTAACGGGGCTTTTGGAGAGACAAGTGATTTTTTTGCGAATACGTGATGCGAGGTCATTTTTGCTTTTTGATTTTTGAATCAATGTATTGATGGGTGATGTATTCCCCTCTTGTAGCGCTATTTGAGCTGCCAATGTTGCTGCAAGTTCTTTTGTTTCTTCACGGAGTTCTTCCAGCAATTGGTGGTTAGCAGTCGTGTCAAGCTCATGAGTTTGGATTTTTTGTAAACGTTGCTGATAGTGTGCGATTTTTTCACGCATCATTTTTCTTTCCTTTGAAAGTGTGTATTGTGGCGAGATTTTGTTTGATTGCTATCGCTTCTTTGGTGAGAGTGTCTTGTGTGGGGAGGCATAGCCGATAAAATTGTTCTGTTATTTGGCTCAGTTGTATTTTTTGTTGGGCGTATTTTTTTTGCAAAAACTCGTACTTTTGTTGGTTGTTTGCTAATTCTACAGCATGTTGTGCACGAAGAAAATCGTGATTTGCTTCTATTTCCGCGAGTGATAATGGCATTTGCGCACAAACATCTTTATACGCAAAATGAACGGCTTTACGCCAAATAAAAGGAGACAAAAGGACTAGTACCCAAGAAGTGAAAGCAACTCCAAGAATAAAAAAAAGAAACAATTGAATAAGCATAATACCTCTTTTCAAATAAGAATACGTTTAAAACGGATTCCATGTCGGCCTAGGTGTTAATTTTAAATATCCTATATTGATACCAAGGCGTGCGCCGATTCCTGTACGTATTGGGATTAACAAGGTATTATGGTATTTGAGGACATGAAAACCAACACCTGCAATTAAATAGGCCGAACCTGAAATACCACCATAGCGTTTCCATAAATTATTTATGCTATTAAGGTTGTAAACTAAGATCATTAAACGGGAGCCTTGGCCACCAAAATCCCATCCTACTGAGGGACCTTGCCAAAAAACTTTATGTTGACCATAGCTTTTGGTAAAAACCTTTCCTTCGCCATAGGTTAATCCAGCAAAAAAGGCACCAGAAGCTTCTTCTCCTAAAATATAGGCATTGGGATAACCGTATTGTGAAAAAATATTTTGAATTGCAACAGCCAGACCACTAGCTGTTTTTCCAAAAAAAAGATGACCAGAATCAATAATTTCTTGGAGTGAATAATGGGGTTCGTTTTGCTCTATTGGTTGTAGTTGAGCATGTGCAGTGTTTATGGTGATGAATAAAAGGAAGATTAAAGATATAAAATTTTTGTACCAGTATTTGAGCAGAGAGAGAGCCATGGAGTTTTCTCCTTTTATTAGTGATAAACAAAAAGATAATATTAGAATTTTCATTCTATTCAAATAAAAAATAAGATATAAGATTATTTAAATTCTTGAATTTATTTCTGATTTTTTTTTAGCATTATTGTTAATGTTTCCTATTATGCATCAGATATTAAGAGTTTTTCTTTAAAATAAAGTTTGTTTTTTTGAATCTAGGAGTTTTCAATCATTATGACGTTAGATATTTCTTTGAAGCCTATGGATCTTGCTGCTTTACTTTGTAGTCGTATTTGCCATGATTTGATTTCACCTGTGGGGGCTATTCAAAATGCAATGGAGCTTTATGATGAAGGAGGAGCTGAAGAAGATGCTTTACAATTGGTGCGTTTATCCGTTGCGAGTGCTGCTGCACGTCTACAATTTGCACGATTGGCTTTTGGTTTTGCTGGTGCAAGTGGAGGACAAATAGATACACGGGCTGCAGAGCAGGTTGCTCAACAATATATGAAAGAAGAAAAAGCAACTTTAAAATGGCAAGCTTCTTCTTTATTGTTACCAAAAGATGAAGTTAAACTTTTGCTTAATTTATTATTGATTGCAAACGCAACAGTTTCTCGTGGTGGTGAAATTGTTGTTATGATTTTGCAAGAAGAAAATAAACGTTCTTTTCGATTTGAGGTTTTCGGTAAAACTCTCCGTATACCCCCTCATTTTCTTGCGTTATTTCGTGGAGAAGTTCAAGAAGAGCTTATTGATGCACATGTCATCCAATTTTATTACACAATGTTACTTTCTCAGATGACAGAGATGAAAATAAATATTGATGAAAATGATCATTGTATTGTTTTAGAAAGTGTAAAAAAGCTTTGAATAAGAGAGAAGCGCTTAAGCCGTGTTGGGAAAAGTGGCTTCGATTGAACTTATGAGCAATAGGGTTATATGTGTAAATTCTGTGTGGTTACTTCTTAAGCTTTAAGCGCTTTCTATATGAGATTCTTGGTGTGCGAGTTTTCTACTTTTTTTAACAGAGAACAGATCTCAGGAAAAAATCTCGGCCCGCTACACTCCGAGATTTTACAAAGTGCATGTTCACTGCTTAAGCGGTTTTTCGTACGTTCTCTTCAACTGGATCACGTAATACATAACCACGTCCCCAAACTGTATCAATGTAATTTACACTAGAAGAGACTGCTTCCAATTTTTTCCGTAATTTACAGATAAAAACATCGATAATCTTTAGTTCTGGTTCATCCATTCCACCATAGAGATGATTGAGAAACATTTCCTTAGTAAGGGTGGTACCTTTACGTAAAGAGAGAAGCTCTAGCATTTGATACTCTTTTCCGGTTAAATGAACGGGGCGCCCTGCAACTTCGACGGTTTTTGCATCAAGGTTAACAGTGAGATCACCGGTAACAATAACCGATTGTGCATGTCCTTTAGAACGACGAACAACTGCATGGATACGTGCAATGAGCTCATCCTTATGAAAAGGCTTTGTCATATAGTCGTCAGCTCCAAAGCCAAAACCACGGACCTTGTCTTCAATGGCATTCATACCAGAAAGGATTAGGACAGGAGTTTTTATTTTTGCCAACCTTAGAGTCCGCAAGACATCATACCCTGACATGTCAGGGAGATTCAGATCAAGCAAAATGATATCATAATCATAGAGTTTTCCTAAATCGATACCTTCTTCACCCAGATCAGTGATATAAACATTAAAGTTAGCTGACTTTAACATTAACTCAATGCTTTGAGTAACTGCTCTATCATCTTCAATTAATAATACGCGCATTTTAGATCCCTCACTTCGCTCCTTCACGAATCATAAGGAGCATTTCTATTTTATAATCAGTTAGCAAAGCCACTGTTATAAAAACAATTCATGAAATCAAACACTTATAACAAAGTGTTTATGTATATTTCAGTAGTACGCGTAACAATCACTACTAAATTCCCCACTATCCATGATAGTGGTTAACAAAATATTTTTATTTTTGAAAGAGGCTACAAAATTATTTTAGAAAAATCGCATATTTTTTAACATAATAAAAAAAGAAGGGCTTTTTCTATAAACTTTAACTTAAAAAAATTTGTAAAAGAGCATTATAAATTACTTTTTTACAATTTCAGTGTTTGTTTACTGAGCTTTAAATTTCTTCATTTTATAATGTGGGGAAAAGTAAAGAAATAGTTATTGCTGCTTTAAAGCAGATTGTATTTTCAGACGCTTTAATGAAAGGCAAAAATTATTATAATTTCAAGTCAATAGACTGTTTTTGTCGGATAGACATATAACTAAAAGATATTTATTGGGTGTGAATGCGAGTTTTGAGTTGGCGCAATCAAGGAGTAATGAGTATGAAGCCACGAGAAAATATGGTGCGATTGAGGATGTTTCAAGTGCGTGGAAAACGCCGTGAAATTGCACAGCTTGAGATGATGATCGCAGAATTTGAACGAATGGTGTTAGAGCTGGAAGCACAGATTACTCATGAAGAACGTAAATCTGGAAACAATGATGTTCACCATTTTGCTTATTCTGCTTTTGCGCGTGCAGCGCGGCAAAGACGTGATAATCTGATCAATTCAATTCGTGATTTACAGCTTCAAAAAACAAACGCTGAAATTGCTCTCCATGAAGCTAATACAGAGCTGCAACGTGCACAGCTTTTGGAAGCACGAGAAAAGAAGATTGCTGCGGATGATGAGGATATTTTGATTCAATCTAATTCAATGGTTGGCTAATTTAACGGTTGGATGATAAAAGCAATTATTGAAAAATCCATTCTTTTAGATTTATCTTTTGGGTATAGTATAAAACAGCCAAATTTTTATCAAATTTGGCTGTTTTATAAGTTTTTTTATGTTATCGAATCGTAATCAATGGCAACTTAATGCCTGTAGTTTTGAATCTTGGTCGTTCGTAATCCCGCTAAACCGTGTTCATCGATCAAACTTTGCCATGAAAGAAATTCTTCTACAGTCAAAGTATAACGTTGGCACGCTTCGTCAAGACTTAATAATCCACCTCTGACAGCCGCAACAACTTCAGCTTTGCGACGAATCACCCAGCGTCGTGTTGTTTGCGGCGGTAGGTCGGCAATTGTAAGCGGACTTCCATCTGGCCCAATAACATATTTCATTTGTGTTTTTATCAAATTGGTCATTCGTATCCTCTACCTTTAGTCAAGGACTTGATTCGTTTATAGAGCATGAAATTTAAAAAAGAGCTAAACACGCTGAAAGAAAAAATTAATAAAGTGATTGAGCACGTAAAAAGAAGCTTAAGTGAAGTGTGTAGAAGAGCTTCTTGTAATATTTTTCAGATTTTAAAAAGAGCAAAAAAGGTTTTCTCTCAAACGATTGCCATTATGCCTTATTTCTATCATTCTTTTTTGTTTGCAGCAGCCTTTAAGAAAGTAATGCCTATGGTTGTGGAAAAGATAAAAAAACAATATAAAGACAATCAATCGTGTAAAAGTGCTGAAGAGCGTACATCAAAATGTTAACATATGGGTAGCCATTAAACAGAGCATTAAATAGAGAATGAATACATGTTTTTAAATAGTCTTGATTTACCAGGACAACCTGAGGATTCTCGCATTGTTGTTGCAATGTCGGGAGGGGTTGATTCATCGGTTGTTGCAGGTCTTTTGAAAAAGGAAGGGTATAATGTTATTGGCATTACGTTGCAGCTTTATGATCATGGGGCAGCAACGCATCGGGTGGGGGCATGTTGTGCAGGACAAGATATTGAGGATGCTCGCCGCGTTGCAGAAACATTAGGAATACCGCATTATGTTCTTGACTATGAAAAGCGTTTTCGCGAAGCTGTTATTGATCCTTTTGCAGAAAGCTATGCTCATGGAGAGACACCAGTACCATGTATTGCATGTAATCAAACGGTTAAGTTTGCTGATTTATTAGCAACAGCACGTGAATTGGGGGCAGATGCTTTGGCTACGGGACATTATATTCGTTCGCGTTCCCACGGAGCGCATCGAGCACTCTTTCGTCCTCTCGATAATGATCGTGATCAGAGTTATTTTCTCTTTGCAACGACACAAGAACAGATTGATTATTTGCGTTTTCCACTTGGTGACCTTCCAAAAGCCCGCGTTCGTGAAATGGCAGCAGAAATGGGATTTGTGGTTGCCAATAAGCATGATAGTCAGGATATTTGTTTTGTTCCACAAGGAAAATATTCAGATGTTATCGCAAAACTGCGTCCAGAAGCCGCTAATCCTGGCGTTATTGTCCATATTGATGGAAAGATTTTAGGTAAACATTCGGGAATTGTTAATTATACGGTTGGTCAACGGCGTGGTATTGGGGTGTCAACGGGTGAAGCGCTTTATGTAGTTTATCTCGATGTGGAAAATGCACGTGTTATTGTTGGACCGCGTGAAATGTTAGAAACACATAAGCTTTTTTTACGTGATGTGAATTGGCTTGGTGATGAGTCGTTAGATAATTTCCCTTCTCAAGGTATTGAGGTAGCTGTAAAGGTGCGTTCAACGCGTCCTCCTCACCTTGCGCGCTTACATTATAAAGAAGGTATTTTTTCCGTTGATTTATTGGAATGTGAAAATGGTGTGGCACCAGGGCAAGCTTGCGTTCTTTATGATGGAAATGGTCATGAGGCGCGTATTCTTGGGGGAGGATTTGTAACACATTCAGAACGTGCGGCCGATACTGAAATGATGTTGAAGCGCGTTTTATGCAATCTTGAAACAAAAGATTCTGTTTCCTCTGAACTAAAACAACAGCTTCATAAAACATAGTTGATTGATTTATAACGATAATTTTCAACCTTAAACTTGAATGAGAGACTTCCAGAAGGTTTTTTCATTGAGAGTTTGTTTTATGATTGGATCCATCAAAATTATGTCTTTTGCACGTCATGAGCGGGGTTAGGGGGTGGAAAGTATTGATAAGAAAAATATAAAATGTTTTTTAATCAATGCTTTCAAATGCTAGGGAACAGCAACATTATTGGGACTGATAGATAACATACAACATCGGATATGTTTTACAACTTAAAGTGTTATCATCTTTAGTGGTCAAAGTTGGTAAAATGGGCAAGTGCAATACCTGAGGCTGTGGCAACATTAAGGCTGTCAAAACCGTTAGTCATGGGAATACGTAAGGTTTTTGATTGTTGTAGTATATGGGGCGGTAAGCCATCGCCTTCTGTTCCAAAAATAAGTGCCATTCTTTTAGTTTTGTTGGCTTGCTTGAGAGTGTGTGAAGCAGAAGGGGAGAGTGCATAAAGATGAAAGTTTTTATCCTTTAGAGCAGCTATAATGTCATTTATATCAGCGTTTTGCGTATAGGGTACTTTTAAAGCAGCGCCGGCAGAAACTCTTATTGATTTACGATAAAGTGGATCGCATGAGGTTTTGTCGACAATAATGCCATTACTGGCAAAGGCTGCTGCATTACGAAAAATTGATCCCATATTATCGTGATTCGAGATACCACATAAAACAAGAATCAAAGCTTTTTCTGGAAGATGTTGTAGAAAACTTTGTAAGGATGGCAGTGTTTTGCATTTACCAATACCCAAGACACCACGATGAACATGGAAGCCGGTGATATTATCCATGACTTTTTGTGGAACACAATAAATGGGACATAGAGGCTGTGTTTTTTCTAAAAGCGGTAGAAGTCCAGAGAGACGGTTTGCTACGATGAGCAGTGAGATGGCAGAAAAATCTTTCGAGTGCAGTAATGCGGACAATGTTACTTTGCCTTCAGCAATAAATTGATGTTGCCGTCCAACAAGATCTTTTTCACGGATATTATGATAGGCTTTTAGGCGTGGATCATCTGTTTCATTGATTGTTATGATATTCAAATGCATGCGAGATTTTTAGTGTTTTTTTCTTATGATTTCTAGATGTTAGAATTTATTTTATTTTAAAAAAAGAGATAAAAAAAACATTATTTTAAAACTTATGGTAGAATTTGTGTTGACAATACACAACCGTAGGTATAGTATAAGAATACTGATACGGAATCATATATTTTTTCTCGTATCGGGTGCAGTGTCTTGGGTCCCCGCTATTTCCCAAGTTCTGTATGCCCTTAATTTCTAAGGGAAAAGAATCTGGGTCCCCAATGCCCAGATTCTTTTTTTGAGGGTAATCATTGTTCTTCTTTTTTATATCTCAATTTTTTAGTAAATCATATTTTAAAATGCAGTTGACCTGTAAAGTTACAGTAGAGTGCTAAGATATTTTTCTAAGGTTCAAAGATGGCTTATAGATGGGTTATAATGCGCATCATAAGACTGAAAAGCAATGCATGATCATGATACATTTGAGCAAAAAAGTTTTTCGTTTATGAGATGTGAGATGGCTTTAAGTTATTCAGAAAACGATTAATAATGAAGGTGATGTGTTTGATTGCTCTTGGGAAAGCTCTTTGTTTATTCTGTTCCTCTCTTCTTCCTTTATTGATTCTGTTTGTGTAACTGAGCAGTTTTTACGATAATAATGTGAGCTGAAGCGTTTATTGTATGCTGAAGCTTCTGTAATATTGAGGAAATATTGTCGATATGCCAAAAGTATAATTATATGGTTGAAAATATTAATCCCTTATTTCGTGAAGAAAAGGATGAGGTTCATGGATGTAAAAATCAATATACAAAGCTTAACTTTATACTCTATTTTTATTGCGTGTATTGTTTTTGCTTTGAAATATTGGGCATATCACATCACAGGTTCGGTTGCACTTTATTCTGATGCATTGGAATCAATAGTTAATATTCTTGCGTCATTGGCAGCATGGTGGGCTGTTAAAGTGAGTATGAAGCCAGCGGATCAGGATCATCCCTTTGGGCATCATAAAGCAGAATATTTTTCCGCAATTCTTGAAGGGATACTCATTATTATTGCGGCAATTGTTATTTTAAGAGAAGCATGGATAGCTCTTTCTACCGTTCAATTATTGCAGAAGCCTGGAATATGGCTTGTTATTCATCTTATTGCAACTGTCATAAATTGTATGTGGGGAATGGTCCTTATTTGGCAGGGAAAACATCATCGCTCACCGGCTCTTAAAGCTGATGGAGTCCATTTTATAACAGATGTTTTTACTTCGCTTGCAATTTTAATTGGTCTGATTGCTGGTTTTGTAGGAGGATGGGGAGTTTTAGATCCAATTTTAGCGATAATCGTTGCCGTTAATATTCTCTTGCAGGGATGGAAGGTGATTAGAAATGCTGTTCAGGGATTAATGGATGTCGGCGTTGAATTGAATGAAAGCATGCGGATTCGGGAGCTGATTTCTGCAAATGCATCTGGTGCGCTTGAGGTTCATGATTTACGGACGCGTGTTGCTGGGAGGGTTACTTTTATAGAGTTTCATTTGGTTGTGCCTGCTGTAATGCAGGTAGGAGAAGCACATAAAATTTGTGATAAAATCGAAGGTGTTCTTCAAAAAGAATTTGATAATGTGCGTATTTCTATTCATGTCGAGCCTGAAGATGAGGCAAAATTGCCTCCCGGTACAACGGTGGTACCTTTTATATAAAAAGATTTTTTTCAAATTGCCTGTCATGTTATGGAGATTGTTTTTTATGATGGGGCGATTCATACCTCTCGAAAATACAATGATACTCTTTCGTTGATTTTATTTTTGCATCAATCAATTATAAAAGGTTAAACAGAGTATTTAAGGCAAGATTTATTCTATTTCGTTAAAACACTATCATTTAAGGTGGGGTGAGATAAGGTATATAAAATTTGATCTATTAAGTGTTTTTAGAGTGTGGAGTAAATATTCAAAATAGGGCTTGCCGGTATATTCTTGTGTAAGTGAATCTCATGAAATGGTTCGCCGCTTAAATTCACTTAAGAGAACGGATTGTTTACAAACTGTCGGGAGTAGATGTTTTGTTTCTTAGGGCGAAGAGGAATGAAGCTTTCGTAATAAGTTTGATGAGATTTAATTATAAATTTTATATAAAAGTTATGAATAGAATTTTAAAGTCTGTGATCATAGATTAATCATCATTATTGTTGCTAATAAATGTGTTTTTTATCGATAAAATGTATTCTGTTTTGAGTGTTCTTTATTGTATGAAGGATGGGGGACTCATTAAAGAATAAAAAAACAAAAAATAATGCTCATAGCTCTACTCTTTAAAAGATATTATTGTCGTTGCTTTAGAAAATCGCAAAGCTGAACTAAAGAATTATGCTAAAAATAGAAACTGGTTTTTAATTGATGCCTTCATATTTTCATTCCAATCTAGCATCAAAAATTTTGCAATGACTTGTACAGTATTGGTGCATCCTAATCATAAATATGCTATCCTATCAGGGCTATTTTAATGTATAGATAACAAGAAAAAGCAAAGACTTTATGAGGAAAACAATGCTATAAAGTCAAAAATTTATACGCAATAAATTAGAAAGATAGATCGAATTTTTATAAAATACTTTATGAGACAACAACCAAACATATTTGGCTTTACTTTTACTTATTTTTACAAACGTTCGTCTATGTCTTTTACGTTATATTCGTAAAGACCAGATTAGTGGTAATCTATAGATACCCCTTGGTTGAGAATATGAAAGGAAAGCGTGATACTATAATAGAGTTTTGCCTATCTTTATCATTCAATTAGTAAAAGTGATTACAAATTCGTGATTTCTTCAAAAGTGGTTTTTTCATACCTATAAACAAAGTTAGATCAAAACGACTTTTTTCTCTAAAAATTGTAAACAAATATATTGTATCCATATAGCTTGAACGAAGTTAGATGTTGACATGAATAACTACAGTATATATTTGAAGAATAGGGAAGATATTTCATATCGCTATAATGTTATTAAAGAGCTCTTAAAACAATGATTCCTGGTGTTTTTTCAACATAATCCATAAAAGGAGAATCAACGACTTTTTCGTTTGCTTTTCGTGAAGAAGTATTTCTTAACATTGGACCTTTATCTGTCATGATAAAGAAGCCCACATGTGTTACATCCAATCCAGAAAGTTTCGTATAAATACCAATGAAATCACCAGACTGTAAACGACCTATAACCGCCTCATTAATAAAGTTACTTGGAATATATGTAATCGTGCGTTTCACAACTGGCAACCCAGGTAGATAGCTTCCACCATCAGCTTTTTTATTGAGATATTTTTCTATTTTTATCGCATGGGGACTTATTTCAGCGGTAATATCAGTAGCGAGTTTATATTCTCTATAAGCCCAGTCTGTAAAAAAATGTTTACGATTTAAAAAATGAATATTGCCGTTAATATAACGCGTTTTTATGACGTTATTTATGAATTCCGTTTGGGATGTTGATTTGCGCAATGCTTCAACATAATCTAGATAAGTGAAGCAATCTAAGCCTCTAAAATCAATAATCAGTTTTTCTGGTATATTTTCTGAGCCATGTAACATATTTGCTTGGTAAGGTGTCCCTAAAAAAGCTTCAGAAAGAAAGTCAATTAGTGCTCCTTTTTCCTGATAATTTGTTTCTGAACGTTTTTTGAGAAGAGCGTTTAATTTATTTAGAGTATAAGGATCTAGGTTTACGTTGGTTGTTTGTTGTGTTTTTATTTTATTTCCTAAAATACTCTCTTGTGAATCAGAATCCTGAACATCACATCCCGTTAGCAACATTACAATGAGAACTAATAGGGATATTTTTCGCATTCTATACACCATTTTTATATTAACAATTCATGACTAACTATTTCTAAAAGTGCCATTTTTTTAAATGCGTATCATGATCATCGTTAGATTTAACGGTAGCATATAATCATGGTTTTTAAGGTTACACAAATTGCAAGCAATATGAATAGTTTCTAAGATTATAGAATATTTCTCTATAATATACTTATTTTTTAAATAAAATGATTGTCAAATAAATATTTTTAAAAATATGACGAGCTTTTTATGTTGTTAGGCTATTCGGGTAATGCTGCTTTAACCTTATAGCACATTCTGAGGGTAAGAAAATTTTTTAATAGCTTATCGTTTAAAAGGTTTCAATTGCTATAGGATATCTAACGTATCAAATGGAATTGAGATTCCTGAAAACGGTGGTATGAGAAGGGGAAATGATGTCTGATAAAATCCATTATAATGTCTCTAAAACTATTGGAAATACTCTGTGTTTCATGAAGTCTTGTTTATGAGTTTGTCGTACAAATATTTTTTATGCATTGATAATGATACACCAATTAAAACGTAATTTTATAGTTTTATCTTGACAATTACTTAAATTTTTACTTTGTTATTATTTTGTATGTGACAAGTATATGGTATAGAATACTTTTAAAAGGAAAAGGGAGTAAAAAGATAGCGGGGGAGTAATTGTATGCGTAAAATAGTGTGTATGTTATGCAAGACCAAATGCTCAATCCGAATTTTGTTCAGCGTGGGCTCGTTTTAGTGTTCATCACTTTATTGTTAGATATTCTTGGCATTGCAATCATTTGTCCTGTTTTGCCTGAATATTTTTCTCAATTAACTGGAAAAGATGTCAGTACATCTTTTGTAGAAAGAGGAAAATTACTAGCAGCTTATTCAGTGATGCAGTTTTTGTTTGCTCCTTTTATTGGCAATCTCTCTGATCGTTATGGTCGTCGTCCTATTTTGCTTCTCTCTATTATCTGCTTTGCTCTTGATAATCTCATATGTGCTATAGCATGGAGTTATTCTATGTTATTTATCGGGCGTCTTTTGTCAGGGATGAGTGGTGCTAGTTTTGCAACTTGTACAGCTTATCTTGCGGATATATCCGATGATAAAACCCGTACACGCAATTTTGGCCTGTTAGGCGTTGCATCCGCATTGGGGTTTATTTTAGGATCGTTTATTGGTGGTTTTTTAGGTCAGTTTGGTCCGCGTATTCCGTTTTATTTTGCTGCTGGTTTTTCACTCATTAATTTTATTTTTTCTTGGGTTATGCTTCCAGAAACTCTTTCTCTATGGAATAGGCGCTTTTTTGATATTAAGCGGGCAAATCCCTTAGGCGCTTTTTGGCACCTGAAACAATATCCGATGGTTCTTTGGGTGTTATTGGTCTTTTTTCTTTATTGGTTAGCGGAATCTGTATGGTTAAGCATTTGGGCTTTCATTGCAAAAGAACGCTATGATTGGAGTTCTTTTTCTATTGGGCTCTCCTATAGTGTTTTTGGGGTAGGCCAATTTATAGTAGTCGCTCTCATTTTGCCTTATTTTTCTAAACGATGGAGTGATTGGCATATTGTTATAGTGGGGCTTTTGTTTGCCTCCGTTGCTATGCTAGGCTATACATTCGCGACGCAGGGATGGATGGTTTATATGGTTTGTGCGTGTACAATGCTTGAATATCTTGTTCATGCACCTATACGTGCTATTGCTTCAGCGCGGGTACCGACAAATGTACAAGGAGAACTGCAAGGAGCGATGACATCTGTTATTTCGTTAAGTTTAATATTTGGTTCTGTTTTTTATGTGTTTCTTTTTGAATGTTTTACAGATAAAAATGCACAGTTTTATTTTTCTGGTGCTCCTTTTGTTGGTGGCTTTTTTCTTCTTGTCGTTGCGACAGTTATTTTTGTCTTGCGGGTACGTTAATTTGTTGAGGGGAGCTGGTACGTACTATTTTGATAGAGAATGCACAAGATAAATAAAGTACATCATTTTATAGGCAAAAAGTTTTTTGTGATATTGTTTGTATAGTAGAGTCCGTATTTTTTCTATTGCTTGCAAATTAATATCCAGTGCTAATGCAGCAGCATATTGAAAAAAGAGATTAAAACGTATCTGCGTTAGATATATCAGTACTGTGCGAACAATTCCAAATTTTATATGGCAAATTGGAAGTAAAATATTGCGTATATTTGTTTGCATCACTTCTGGAATCGAAAGAAAAACTCATTTTTGAAGAATATAAAGTTGCAAAATTGAAAAGTCGTTTCCTGTTTTGCCATCACTTTTTTATTGGGCGTTACAGTTTTCAAAACCATCTACGGTAATATCTTTAAAAAAGTAGAGATTTGTTGCATGGTCTCACACTTTAGTTTTTTATTCTTTAATAGGAATTATGCTTCTCATGCAAAATAGAATGCTTAAAATTGTATTGTGAATCCAATACTTATTTGAAGCAATAGCTTTCAATGCGTTTGTGCCAATTTCATGATAGTGCCAATAAAGAATATAAGGTAAAAGTCACGGTTAATGGTATAAGATCTGCTGTACACTGCTTACTTTACGTATATAAAAGATGCAGCACCAATCATTCACTTTGCTAGTTTCCAATGTTCCGATAGCTCTGAGCTCTTGGTACGGTTAGGTGCTTTACTCTTTTTAAAAATGGTTTTTATCGACACACTTATCTTGCTTAGGGGGAAGCCAATGATTTTGATGAATACAATTCTAAGAGGAGAGGTCATGAGAAAAATTTAAGTTATTCAGTGCTCTCATCTTAGTTGCAAAATGATAAATAATAACACTTATTCAATAAGTTGTAGGTATACAAATAATATAGTTGTGTATGGGAAGATGATATAATTTAAAGGAGAGAAGCTAGAAAGTGAGATATTTTATTTTAAGATATTTTTTTATAATTCATAATGAGATCACAGAAATGCTGAAAGAGGTAGTGGCTATCTTGTGGTCCAGGAGAAGCTTCGGGGTGATATTGAACAGAAAAAACTGGTTTTCCAATGATTCGAATACCACAGTTTGAACCATCAAAGAGAGAAATATGTGTTTCTTGAACATGTTGTGGTAAAGAGGCAGAATCTACGGCGAAACCGTGATTCATCGATACAATCTCAACTTTTCCAGTGTTGAGGTCTTTAACTGGGTGGTTGGCACCATGATGTCCTTGGTGCATTTTCACGGTTTTTGCACCAACCGTAAGAGCGAGAAGTTGGTGACCAAGACATATTCCAAAAATTGGTAAATTATGATCAATTAATGTTTTGATCGTTGGAACGGCATATTGAGCCGTAGCTGCGGGGTCCCCTGGTCCATTAGAAAGAAAAACGCCATCAGGGTTCATTGCTAGAATTTCTTTTGCAGTTGTGTGGGCAGGTACAACAGTAATGCGTGCTTTTTGTGTTGCCATAAGGCGAAGAATATTGCGTTTAATACCATAGTCAATTGCAATGATATGAAGATTGTGCACATTATTTGTACCGTATCCTTTATTCCAGCTCCATGGTTTTTCATCCCATTGTATTGATGATTGAGATGTCACGTCTTTCGTAAGGTCAAGATTGACGAGACCGTGCCATTTTTGCGCACGTTTCTTTAATGAAGGAATATCAAAAATTCCATTAGAATCATGTGCAATGACAGCATTTTGCGCACCTTTTTCACGAATAAGAATTGTGAGCGCACGTGTATCAATACCACAAAGTGCAATAATTTTACGCGTTTTAAGCCATTGATGAAGATTTTCATTGGCACGATAATTTGAGGGATGTGTAATGTCTGCCTTGAAAATAGCGCCAACAGCACCATGACAATTGAGAGGGGAGAGATCTTCAATATCTTCACTATTTGCCCCTACATTTCCTATATGAGGAAAAGTAAAATTAACGATTTGTTGTGTGTATGACGGGTCTGTGAGGATTTCTTCATAGCCTGTGATAGCGGTGTTAAAACACACTTCAGCTTCAGCGATACCTGTAGCACCTGCTCCTTTGCCTTCAATAACGGTTCCATCTGCTAAGACTAAGAGGGCTGTAGGTTTTTTGATACTCCAAGGGTGGCTGGGTGAAGTCGTTTGTATCATAGTATGTATCCACAATTTATTCTCTGAAAGGTATAATGATCAACTTTACACAAAAATCATACCTTTAACAGATGCTGTGTATATTATTCTGGTAATGTTTCGCTTGAAATAGGCAGTATAAGTACATTCCATGAAGAGGTAAAGTCTTGTTTTAGCTTTTCGAAGATCGAGTCCTTAATTATTTTTTTATCCTCCATTGCAAGATGGATAAAGATTGGTTAAAAGGCTTTTTTTCTTGAACAAAATTGGATAAATTTATGTTGCGTAACCAGATTGATGGGGCTCTTAGGGCTGCTTTGAAAGCGCAAGATAGTGCGCGTCTTGCTACACTTCGTTTAATGAATGCTGCAGTTAGGGATCGTGATATCCTTTATTATGATCAAGGAAAGTTAGAAGTGGATGATCAGCAGATACAGTCTGTTTTCACTAAAATGCTTCAACAGCGTGAAGAATTGATGCGAGTCTATAAAGAGTCTGGTTGCTTGGAATTGGCAGAGAGAGGACAAGCAGAAATAGAAGTTATTCGTGAGTTTCTTCCTTATCAACTTAAGGAGATGGAAGTAGAACAGGTTCTTTGTGAAGCTTTGGCACAAACAAAAGCTGAAAAATTACGCGATATCGGCAAGGTGATGGCATGGCTTAAGGAACGGTATGCGGGGCAAATGAATTTTTCTAAAGTGTACAATAGTCTTCGTAAAAAATTGCAATAGATTTTATTAATTCAAGGGGATTAGAAAATATTTTTTATTGTGCGTCGCCTTTGTAAGTCAGTAGGATGTTGATAAATCTCATTTATCTTGTACATACATACTATTATTAAAAAATATTTTTTTGAAATAAACGAATCTTTTTTAGAGTCCATAGAGCAATAAAAACATCTTTTATGTATTATATTTTTCCTGTTCTTCAAAGCTGTTAGATCATTAACAAAAAAAAATTATAGAGTCTCTACTTTTTAAAAAAGATCTATTGTCTGCACTGTTAAAAATTTTAAAATAGGACGATTAGCTAATTGATACAGATTTCCAATTTTGGGAGTGTGTTGTTGTCTTTTTTGCTGTTTCAAAGCATTTTTTTGATAAAGAGTTGCCGTATTTTTTAGAGTGGTGATTATTCGGCAAGAAATTTAAATGTAGATGATATTTATCAATATGGTGTGTATCTTCTTAATTCAAGCGCTGGTTTTAATGATAAGAAAATCAGAACTTTAAAATGTTTTTTCTATAGAAGATATTTTTAAACTGAGGGATGAAATGAAAAGATATTTTTAAAATAAGTCTTTGTTTGTAATGTGTTTTGAGCTGATTTTGAAATTCTTTTCTCTGATTAAATCCCTTATAAGCTATATAAAATCTATAAATTATGCAGAATAAGATGAGTACCCTTTATTTGTGGGGATACAGTGGTGAATCTGTTAAAAATAGTTCAGTTAGCAACAATGGCTTACCCGTTAACCGCAAACGGGAACGGCGTCCCCATAGCACACCTTGTTGACCAATATGAATGTAATCGCGGGTTAATTTGTCATGGTTAAATAAATAATGTCCTAGAGGTACAGTTCCCAAATGCATCAAGGTCTGATTGTGTAGGAGGGTTTCTTGCGGAATTACAGTGCGTCCAAGGAGCCAAGGTTTATTATCTCCCATCAATATGATTTCGCGTAGCCAATAACGCGCACTTTCGGGGAGATGTTCTGCTTCGTCTGTTAATTTATCTCGCGTAATAAAACATTCGCGTTGTGGTTGAACTTGGAGGCAGGTACAATATTTCTTTAATCGAAGCGTCATTGAGCCCGATTCCATGAGCCAATCGCGAATGTTTTCTGGTATTAGAGGATTTTGATCAGAGAGCCACTTTAGAGGTGGTAAGATGAAATCTTCGAGATCAAACATCATTTTACTCCACATTTAAAGTCTTACTCCATATGTTATGTTGGGCGAACTAAATAGATAGCTCTATTCTAATACAAGGAGTATAAAAGCAGCAAGATTTTAACAGGAAGATATGCGGGAAATACATATTATAGGATCATTTTCATTAAAAAAGCAAAATAAGGTATTATGTTTTATCCAAGGCGCTTTCACACAATGCATTACGGAAATTTCTTTATTGCATGAGAGCAATGGGAAAAGTGTTTTGTGCTTTAAAATTCGTTTGTAATGCATATAAAAAATCATCTATGTCAGATGATATAAAGAGGAAACTTTAAGAGACACAAAACTTTATTTTATACTTTAGAAAGTGAAGAGATATTCAAACCTTTTGAATTGAGATGTAAAGGAGATCGTATTCTTTATAATCAAGAATTTTATAGTAAGCATATATTTTTGAAAACTTTAAAATAGATTATATTATTGAAATTGTAATAAATTACTTCATATTACAGAATGTGTAGTCATTTTATAATAAATTTATATTCATATGTATTTATAGTATATCTACTTTAGATATTCTTTTATTTCACAGGTTAGAGAGAATTTCTTTATCATTTTTTGCTTACCTTCTCTCTTTACTTCTTAAGAATGCAAAAGAGCTCTTCGATTTTTTCGGTAAAAAAGGTATTATTGATAAAGTGTATAGGATTTAAGTGCTGTGCGGTAGAATCTTTAATCATCGTTAGTGATTTTTGTAACCTTATGGATTGTTATTACAGTGAGATGAGCTAGATTTGCGCACACGGTACAAAAATAAGTTCGTATTTCGTTAAAATAACGCAACATATCTCTCCTGATATGCGTAAGTTTATATAGGTATGAAATGGTGCGTTATAAAGGTTTTTACTGCATTTCGTTTTAAAATACGGTGATGGTGTATGCCCAAAATTGCAGCTTAAGCATCTCACCATCATATCAAAACTGGTAACAACGAGTTACAGGGAAATATTTCAAACTTTTCTAGTTGTTTCCCAGTTTTTTATTGAATCCCTAAAAAGGTGTAAAAAAATAAATGCTCTATGATCGAATTTTTTGTCCTATCCATATAAGAATACAGGCTCCTATAAAACCTGAAATAAGATAGCCAAGCCAACCAGCAAAACTTACACCTAAAAGACTAAAAAGAAAGCTTGCTAGCGCAGCGCCAATAATCCCTAAGATGATATTTAACAATATTCCTGTTTGGCTTTTCATAATATACTGTGCAGCCCAACCTGCGATCCCGCCGATAATAATAGCTGCAATCCAACCGATGTTTGCATCTTCCATGATACTCTCCTTTGCCTGAATTTAAATTGTAACTAGAGTAAACTTTATAAAAATCAAGATTTATCCCTTTTTTATCCAGTGGAAAGGATATTTCTGTTAGAAATTTTACTTATTATTTTTCTTTATATTAAAATAATATTTACATTTATATCATAATAATACTTAACAAGCGTAAATATATAACACATTTTAATTTATAAATAAATTAATTAATTGAGAAATATGAATAAAAGAAGAAAATATTAGTGAAAATGCTTTAAGAAGGCATAAAGTTTATTTATAAGCTTTTTTAATCTCTCTCTTAAGTTAAAAAAAACAATTGTGATTAAAGCAATAAATAAGATGGATATTTAAAAGTTTGGAGCTTGCCAATTGATATCAATGATGTTTGAAATGAAATTAAAACTGTTTTGTTGACACGTTATAGAATGGCTGTATAGGTTGAGCTTCTACCAATTAGGCACACCAAAACGCAATTCTCTTGATATAAATGTTGCATTTTTGTGGGGCTTTGCATTCCTTATAGAGTATTTCTGTTTTTGCTGCTACTGTGGGGCAATTCCTTTTTACAAGGCGATTTTAGGTTGGAACCATTATACTCTTGACTTTCTCTTTGTGTGTTTAACAGTCTTGGTTTTGAGATGATGAGGCATTTTTACGTCTTTCTTCAAGAGTTCTATTCTACATGCTGCTTTGTTTATAATGTGCAAGCAAATGACTTTGAGTAATTCATCATGAATAGATTTTAAATGAAAGAAATTTACGATGAAGAAAGCTCATTTAAATTGTCAAATAATAAAATATTTTGATTAAATCAATATCTTGACCATATTCAAAATCGAGTAATCGATATGATGTCTTTCTTATTCAAGTTATTTAAAAGTTTAAGGTTTTTCTGTTTGTTCTTCAGCAGGGTTGCGTAGGCGAGAACTTTTAAGAAGCCCCTGTTCTTCTAAAATGGGGTAGATCATTGAGGTCAAAAGAGAGTTGATTTGTTTGAGGTCGCGGACAGTGTCGAGATGAAGACTGGATGATTCTATATTTTTGAGACCCCCTTCACGCAAACGTTTAAAATGTTTTAAACTCATCTCCTTTTCTAAGTTTCGTAGTTGATCTTTTTTTTGTACCAATAGGTGTGCAGTGTGTGTATCACGTGAGACGAGAACGTTAAATGCTATGTGCGCGTTGGCTAGTACAATGGCGTGGAAACGAAGGAGATCATTCCAGCCCTCACTGCTGAACTGTAAACCTTTTTGTTGTTTCTTTTTAACCAGCATCAGCATATTATGAATAATGATATCGCCTGCTTGGTCTAATTTTATACAGGCGCCTAGAAGTTCTTGCGTTTGAAGAGCTTCTTCGTCAGATAATTTTTGTCCCGCTAATCGTGCAAGATAAAGTTTGATGGCGATATGTTTTTTGTCCAATATGGTGTTGAGTTGGTTGAGTTCACGAATAATATTGGGATCAGGATTTTCATAAAGTCCCATGATTTTTTCTAGCATGATGTCTACAAGATCACAAATATGAATGACTTCACGCATGACATTCGAGAGAGCGAGAGAGGGGCGTTCAAGCACACTGTCATCAAGAGCTGTTTGATCCGATAAATTGAGCGTTTTGTCGGCTTGCGTTTTTTTTGCACTTATATGAACAATTTGAGTGGTTAATTTTAAAACCCATTTTGAAAGCGGTATTCCAGCAAGGAGAATAAAAACATTAAAAATAATGTGGGCGTTGATCACTTGAGTAGGGGCGTTATTGCCAAGCCATGTGATGGGAGGGCGAAAGGAGAGAAATAAGATAAGTACAAGGATTGAACCGGCCCCACGCATGAGTAAATTTCCTAAGGGAACGAGGCGGGTATTAGGAGAGGCGTTGCGCGTTAAAAGTGGTGCTATAAGAGAAGAGCCAAAGTTGACACCAAGAACCATGACAACACAGAGTTGCGTATGGATAAGATCGTAGTTGGCAAAATTGACCAGCAAAATGATTCCTGCAATAGATGAATGTAATAGGTAGGTTAAGCCAGCAGCCAACAAAAAAGTGGAAACAGGATCGGTTGAAAGATAACGAATGATGCTAGGCAAAATTTCGCTTTCACGTAAAGGTTCTGTCGCTGTACTTATCATCTCTAAAGATAAAATTAACAGACCAATACCGATGACAATACGTCCTATTTGACGCCACTCACGTTTTTCTGTTGTCATGAAGATACAAGTGCCAATTAAAAGACAAAGGGGTACAACAAGTGTGAGATCATAGGTGAGAATTTTAACAACGATTGCTGATCCTAATTCTCCTCCGCGTACAGCCATAAGTCCCGCTACTCCAGAGACAAAACCAGATTCAACGAAAGAACCAACAAGGAGCGTTATTGCTGTAGAGCTTTGTAAAATCATTGCTGTAAAAAGCCCAAAACTTACCGCAAACAATGGTTTTGAAATGACGTGGCACATTTTATATTTAAGTCTGTCACCATAGGCGCGTTCAATTCCTGTGCGCACCATGCGTGTGGCCCAGAGAAGCAAAGAAATAGCGCCGGCAAGATGAAGGAGTACCAATGAACCATTCATGATACTTTATTCTTTCTCTGTTATTATGAGTATGTTTGCCTCAAAATTGATAAATTAAAGTTTATCGTTTTTATTTCGTTTTTGCTTTTAATACTTGATTAAAATCATAACCGCTTGGATTTTGAAAAACCTTTAGACCAAAACAGGGAAGAATGGAATAAAGGTGATCAAAAATATCACCTTGAATTTGTTCGTAGTCTATCCAAACGGTGGTGTTCGTAAAGCAATAAATTTCCAAGGGTAAACCATTTTCTGTAGGAGGTAATTGCCGTGCCATAAAGGTCATATTAGGGTTGATGTTTATATGTTGTTGTAGATAAGCAAAAACATAAGCACGAAAAGTTCCAATGTTGGTTAGACGGCGCGTATTGGCTAAGACATCATGATTTTTATCTAATTGAGCGTTCCATTGGTCAATTTCTGCTACTTTTTGCGTGAAATAATTTTCTAATAAATTAAATCGGGAAAGATATTTTTGTTCTTCTTCTGTGAGAAAATGGATACTTGATTGATCAATAAAAAGGGAGCGTTTGATGCGTCTTCCACCCGATTCTTGCATTCCACGCCAATTTTTAAAAGGGTCGGTCACAAGTTTACGGATAGGAACTGAGGTGATGGTGTTGTCGAAATTTTGAACTTTAACAGTATGCAGGGCAATTTCAATAACATCACCATCGGCACCGAGATTGGGAATTTCAATCCAATCACCAACGCGAACCATGTCAGTGGATGAAATTTGAATACCGGCAACAAGAGAAAGAAGCGTATCTTGAAAAATTAACATGAGAACCGCGGCCATTGCACCAAGACCGGAGAAAAGAATAAGAGGGGAGCGGTCAATCAATGTAGCGACCATTAAAACTGTCGCAACAGCAAAAAGTGCAATTTTAGCAATTTGAATATAACCTTTTATTGGTTTTAACCGTGCTGTTGGTCGTTGTTCGTAGAGGATGTTAATGACATTCAGACAGGCAGAAATTGTCAGAACAACAAAAAAGATAATGAAGGCGTTAGCAACATTACCGATGACAGTACTGAATGCATTGGGCAATGTTGGTATAAAATTAACACCAACCGAAATAATAAAGGCTGAAATGATATTCGCTATGTATTGAATAGCATTATTAATATCGATCGTTGTATTTTTGGGGAGAAAAGAAGAGAGTTTTTTTGCTCCGTGAATAAGTAATTTTCGTCCTAGAAAGTTGACTAAAAGGGAAAATATAGTAAGAATAATAAGCCAAGAAATAGCCTCTAACCACGGATATTGAACAATAAATTCGATCACTTTTCCACTCTCCATTTCTAAAATTATATGCAGTTAAGAGTTTAAAATTTTACAACTGCTTAAGAGGAAGTATTGGAATTATGCTCTAAAGTCGTTAAATATGCAAAAAAGAATTTTCAAACTCTGTGAGAGATAATGCGTTTTCCGCCCGATTTCCTTAATGAACTGCGTACTAGACTCCCAATTTCAACAGTGATTGGTCAACGGGTGGATTTTGATCCTCGAAAAAGTAAGCCTTCACGGGGAGACTTTTGGTGTTGTTGTCCATTTCATGGTGAAAAAACGCCAAGTTTTCATTGTGATGATCATAAAGGGCGCTATTATTGTTTTGGTTGTGGTGTAAGTGGAGATATTTTTACCTTTTTGTGTGAGCTTGATGGATTGCACTTTTCAGAAAGTGTAGAGCGTTTGGCTGATTTTGCGGGAATAAAACTCCCTATTTTGGATTCACAAAGTCATAAACGTCAACTGGAAAAAGCTGAGCTTTATGATGTGATGAAAATTGCTACAGATTTTTTTCAATATAATTTACGCGATAAAGGAGGTGCGCAAGCACGTCGTTACCTGGATGCACGTGGTGTGACACCAGAGCTCGTAGAGCGTTTCCGCATTGGTTTTGCACCGGTAAGGCGTACAGCTTTGAAAGAAGCTTTGAGTGCACGGGGCATTTCAATAAAGCAAATGGAAGAATGTGGACTTCTCACAGTGCATGAGGGGAGTGCGGATTCTTATGACCGATTTAGAAATCGCATTATGTTTCCTATCGAAGATTTGCGCGGACGTGTGGTGGCTTTCGGAGGGCGTGCATTAGAGAAAGAGACACGAGCAAAATATCTTAATAGCCCTGAAACAGTGCTGTTTCATAAAGGAAATATACTTTATAACGCGATAGCGGCTCGCAAAAATAGTCGCTTTGTTGGCGATGAAAAAAATCATTCACTCCTTGTTGTTGAGGGGTATATGGATGTCATTGCATTGACTAAAGCTGGTTTTGAAGGAGTCGTAGCGCCTTTAGGGACAGCATTAACGGAAGCGCAAATTGAGCTTTTATGGCAGATGGGGAAGGAGCCCATTTTGTGTTTTGATGGTGATGATGCTGGTTTAAACGCTGCTTTTCGTGTTGCTGATCGTGTGTTGCCTCTTTTAAAGGCTGGGGTTTGTGTACGCTTTGTTTTGTTGCCACAAGGAAAAGATCCTGATGAAATTGTTTGTGCAGGTGGAGCACAACTTTTTTCTTCTTTTTTGCAAAAAGCAATTCCTTTGAGTGAGCTTTTATGGTGGCGAGCTACCTATGGAAAGCATTTTGAAACTCCAGAGACACGAGCAACGCTAGAAAAACAACTAAAACAACAAATTTTTACGATTAAGGATGAAGATGTCCGTCGTTATTATTTGCAAGATGTAAAAAAACGCCTTTTTGATTTTTTTCGTCCCTCTTTTTCGAAAAAAAAGGGAGAAGGGCGATATGATCAATCTTCACCAAATAGGATCTTTAAAGATCAATCCTTTTCTCTGTTAGCAAATTCTGAAATAGTACGAAATTCTTCGCAATCTATTCCTTTGCGAGAAGCAGTGATTTTACTCACTTTAGCTTACTATCCTGAGTTGTGGTATGAAAATTTTGAAATTCTTTCTGAGTTAGAATTAAAAAATACTCAATTGATGTGCTTTCATCAAGCTATGTTGGAAATTCTTGGGAATCAACAGCTTCATGATAAAGAGACGATGGTTGCGCTCTTAGAAAAAAGAGGGCAAAAGGCTTTGTTAGAGCGTATGAAACATCTTGTGCAAAATATTGGTATGCGTATTATCTTTGGTAGAGCCCCTATAGAGGATGCACGTGCGATATTAAAACAAGCTGTCTACTTGCATCTTCAAGAACACCACCTACATAAGAGATTACAGGATATTAAAGAGCAACTTGTAGAAAATCCTAAGAGTGAGGTTTTTGATCTGCTTCGTGAGGTAAAAAATGAGCTGGAGCAGATGCAGGCAACAGAAGCGTTAATTGAAGGGTTTGGAAGTTGGTTGGATGAAAAAATAGACGGGAATACACAAGATACGGTAAAATGATTCGCTTTTTTAATGCGAATCAGTCACTTAAATTTTAGATGAGGAAGTTTATGGGAGTGACATTTTCATAAAGATGGCAATTAAATTTTAGGAAAAGCGGGTAAATTTTAGGAAAAGCGGGAAATTGGTTCTTACGATAGGGTACAGAGATTATCTCAGAAGGGCTGAGAGGTGTCGGGGAAACTTCTGGGGTTTTCCCGTGTTTTTGTCTGGATATAAAGTTTGTCTGGATGTCAGGGCATATACAAAATGTATTCTTTCCAATAGTAATCTCTTAAAAGGAAGTATATATGAGAAACTATTGGTAGATTTTAGTGAGAACAAAAAAACTGGTCACATGGAAACTGTGGTTACATGGAAACTGTGAAGTGATCGAGTGGAGTTATGGTATGGCAACAAAGGTTAAACAGAAAGATAATGCAGAAGTAACAAGCCAAGCGAGTTTGGATGGTCCTCTTCTTGATTTTTCTGATGATGCCATCAAGAAAATGATTAAACTTGCCAAAAAAAATGGTTACGTAACAATGGATGAACTCAATGCTGTTCTTCCTTCTGACGAGGTTACATCCGAACAAATTGAAGATATCTTGGCGATGTTCTCTGAGATGGGGGTTAATGTTGTGGATGATGAGGATGAAGTTGAGTCTGAAAATTATGAAGAAGAAGTTACGGTAGAGGGTGGTGATTTAGTAGAAGCCTCTAGCCACGCAATTGCAACGACAACGAATAAACGCGAAGTAACAGATCGTACGGATGATCCGGTGCGTATGTATTTGCGTGAAATGGGAGCTGTTGAGCTTCTTTCGCGGGAAGGCGAAATTGCCATTGCTAAGCGTATTGAAGCAGGGCGTGAGACAATGATTGCGGGACTTTGTGAGAGCCCTTTAACTTTTCAGGCTCTTATTATCTGGCGTGACGAGTTAAAAGAACAGCGTATTCTTCTTCGTGAAATTATTGATCTTGAAACGACGTATGCTGGTCCAGAAGCAAAGCAGGCTCCTGTTATTGAGCGAAGTGAAGTTAATAAGACAGAAGAAGAAAAAATGTCTTCTGGTATACGTAATATGGGGGAGAGCGCAGGAGAGAGAAACATTGAAGAAGATGATGAAGAAGATGATGACGATGTTAACTTATCGCTTGCTGCAATGGAAAATGAACTTTGTCCTCAAGTTATGGAAACATTGGATTTTATTGCTCAAACCTATGTGAAATTACGAAAATTACAAGATCAGCATGTTGAAAGCAGTTTGGCAGAGCGTAAAGAGGGGGCCCTTACATCTTCTCAGAAGAAGAAGTATATTCAATTAAAGGGTGAGTTGATTCAAGCAGTAAAATCTCTTTCTTTAAACCAAAATCGTATCGAAGCTTTGGTTGAACAGCTTTATGACATCAATAAGAGATTGATTCATAATGAAGGTAAGCTGAAACGGATTGCCAACAGCTATGGTATTGGCCATGAGGATTTTTTAAAAGAATACCAAGGGCGTGAATTGGATGCAGATTGGATGAATTATATTGCTGCTTTGCCTACACCTGGTTGGAAAGAATTTTCGACGCGTGAAGCAAAAGAAATCCAAAAACTGCGAAGTGAGATACAAAATCTTGCGCAAGAAACGGCTATTTCGATTGGTGAGTTTCGTCGGATTGTTATGCAGGTGCAAAAAGGTGAACGCGAATCAACAATTGCGAAAAAAGAGATGGTAGAATCTAATTTGCGTCTTGTCATTTCAATTGCAAAAAAATACACTAATCGTGGTTTGCAGTTTCTTGATCTTATTCAAGAGGGCAATATCGGTTTGATGAAGGCTGTGGATAAGTTTGAATATCGGCGCGGCTACAAGTTTTCAACTTATGCAACATGGTGGATTCGTCAGGCTATTACACGTTCAATTGCTGATCAGGCGCGTACTATTCGTATCCCTGTTCATATGATTGAAACAATTAATAAAATCGTTCGTACTTCGCGTCAGATTCTCCATGAAATTGGACGAGAACCAACACCAGAAGAATTATCTAGCAAGCTTTCTATGCCGTTAGAAAAAGTACGAAAAGTTCTTAAAATTGCAAAAGAACCCATTTCACTCGAAACGCCTGTTGGTGATGAAGATGATTCCCATTTGGGTGATTTTATTGAGGATAGGAATGCGTTATTACCAATTGATGCAGCTATCCAAGCTAATCTGCGAGATACGACAACACGCGTTCTTGCTTCATTAACACCGCGGGAAGAACGTGTGTTGCGGATGCGTTTTGGAATAGGGATGAATACAGATCACACGTTGGAAGAAGTAGGACAACAATTTTCAGTTACAAGAGAGCGTATTCGTCAGATTGAAGCAAAGGCACTTCGTAAATTAAAACATCCTAGTCGTTCGCGAAAATTGCGCAGTTTTCTCGATTCTTAAATAAAGGAATTCTTGTGCATTTTAATAAATCCCTCTTTCTTCTTAATGAAGGGGAAGGCGTGTCGCCATTGTACTTGGATGCTTTTTTGAGAAAAATATGGGAAGAATTGGAATAATCCAGAAATTTTACGATGTTTAATGTTTTTCTTAGCTTTTGAATTTTGTATTTTTCTTTCTGAAATAGCAAATGTAGGGCAAATACTGGTGTGATAGTCATTTGAAAAAATGAACGAAAAACATTATTTTGCGTGTAGTGGCTCGTTTCTTAAGAAATAGGATCTATTAAGAATAAACTTATATTGCAACATACGGACTTTTTGATGAGAAATGTGTATTCGTTGCGGAATTTTTCTATCATTTTAGGTGACGCATTTTATTCTTTGTCAGTTTATAAAGGGATGTTTCAATAGATTATGTTCATTTATATGCGCTATTTTTTGAATATTCTCTTTTTATTCAGATAGATTTTAAGACAACGGTTTAAAGCATACATTGAGTTGAATCTTTTTAAGAGACAGAAATAGATGAAATCATAGAAATTAAACGTTTCATTTTTTATAGATCGTCTTAATTAAAAAAGGTGTGTCTGAGTTTATGAGTGGAGAACTTCCCTTTTGGAAAGTAAAGAAATTAGAAGAGATTTCCATTTCTGAGTGGGAGAGCCTTTGTGATGGCTGTGGCCGTTGCTGTCTCCATAAAGTTGAGGACGATGATACGGGTGACCTTTATGCAACCAGTATTGCTTGTCGTCTTTTAGATGGGGAAACTTGTAGGTGTCGAGATTATGCTCATCGTAAATCAATTGTACCAGACTGTATATCGTTAGACATTACGACAGTTAAAACAGCGCGTTGGCTTCCAGAAAGTTGTGCTTATAGATTAATTTATGAGGGAAAAGATCTCCATTGGTGGCATCCATTGGTATCAGGAGATTGTCAGACGGTACATACAGCGCATATTTCTGCACGCGGACAGATAGAGGTTTACGAAGACGAATTATTATCTGAGGAAGATTATCTTCATCATATTACTGGTCTTCTATGTAAAGGCCAGTAATATGATTTTTTATACAACAGTTGGTGACTTAATCGATCGCAAAGACGACAGTGACGCTCACATTATAATTTAATTCACCACCTGCAAAATTTGTATTTGCGTAGCTTGCATCTGCTGCTCTACTCATGAGACGTGGTGTTGGGTGGTAATAATCATCCTTTTCATTGATTTCAATAATTTTTCCTAATTTTAAATCGGCTGCTTGCGCTATCGTTTGCGCTTTTTCAATGGCTTCAGTAATGGCTTTTTTACGTGCTTCTTGATAAAATGGTTTTGTATCTGCGTTGGTAAAAGTAATGCCGTTAACTGAATTAACACCTAGTGTCATCGCTTGATCAAAGATTTTACCAGCATTGGTAAGATCACGAATGCGCACGGTTAAAGAATTTGAAACATGATAGAGTTTTTCATTATTCTTTTTTTCGTGGTGTTTATCAGAAGTCGACTGATAAATGGATAAACCTGATGTTTGCAAATCATTTGCTTGGATGCCATTGTTTTGAAAAGCTTTTATAATATCATTGATGGATTGATTATTGGCAGCTAATGCCTTTTGGGCAGTTTTGTCATAGGTAACAACGGCTAGATTAATAATTGCCATATCCGGTGCTGCTTGACTTTCTCCGATTGCAGTCACTGTAATCGTTGCATTTTTCATTTTATTTTCTTCAGCGTAAGCACGTACAGTCAATGATGTGGCTAAGAGTGTAAATGCTAATATAACTGCTTTAACCAGAGAACCCTTCAGTGGTTGAATTTTCTTTTCTATCATATCTATACCTTTATATTTGTCAGTTAACTATTCTCTCATTTTTAAGAGTTCTTGTAAAGAAATTAGGGCGCAGAAAAAAAAACCAATAGAAAAGAGAAAAAGATGGATTATAATTCTTGTCAGCTCTTGTATCATAGGGCATTTTAGTTTAGAGAGAAACAACCTATATGGGGCCTGTAGCTCAATTGGTTAGAGCCAGCGGCTCATAACCGCTTGGTTGGGGGTTCGAGTCCCTCCGGGCCCACCAATAGGGAAATGGCCAATAGAAAAATGGATAGCTTATATAAAAATTTTAAGATTCTACCTTTTTCGTTTTTTATTTATTTTCCTGTTTGTTCTAAAATTCTTTGTCATTGTTTGTTGCTGTTTTTTTCTATCAGTCGCTTTAATATAAAGTGATGGTATGTTTTTTGAAGTGCTCTCATTTAGAAACATTGTAGCATTTGGATTAACTGATATGTGGCACTATTTACTCTCTTAATTCATATACTGTTTTGTACTTTTTCTGTATGATGTTCTTCATAAAATAGAAGGCTAAAAGCTTCATTGGATAAGTTTATTTATGCTTATTCTGCAAATAAACAGATCCCAATAAAACAAATTTTAAAGATTATACCTGTTTAGAACAAATGGCTCAAAAAACATTTAGTGTAAATTTACTTTTTTCTGAGTGATGTTAATGTCTTTCAGATGTTCGAATAGCATTATCATGATGAAGGGTTGTATATAAAAGAATGTGGTCCATAGGCGATCGTATGTTTTGTGGGGTCAACGATGATAACATTTGTTGATATTTTCTTTTTCCCAAGAGAGGAGTTCTATTTGATTTTTGAGAAATATTGTTTACAGTGACGGTGGCGTGTTCTCTGAAAAGAATTTCATCAATTGTTCTTTGAAAAGTCAATTGAGTGATTGTTTCTATTGCTTTGCATCATCCAGATTTTATTGTAATAAGCGTTTTATTATTCTGTAAAATGTTTTCTATGATATTGGAAAATTCGTTACAATGCCATTTTCTGTTTTTGTGTATTTTTCGCTTAATGCTCAAATTATAGAGTTTTCATGTGATCCAAATTATTATTGAAGAGCAGAAGTCTTTTTTGATTTTACTCTCATAAGGGACTGGCAATATTTCCGTAAACCTAGCACTTTTTGGTATTGCTAACATTTTTCTCCTATTGATTGTGTAGAGTTTTATCTTTGTTATGAGTTTTCTCTCTTATGAAAAATTATTAGCAGAGAGGGTAAATTTTTTTGGAAAAGTATACGTTTCTTCAAAATCATACTTTGAAAATATAATTCTTCATTTACATAAGGGAATTTCCCTCTTGTTGTAAATTTGCAATACAATTTACGTACAAAGATTATGCGTGGTGATTCGTTTTATTTTTTAATAGTATCATTTTTGTTTATGATAGAAACTTATATTAGTATTCACAAGGTGCGTTTAGAGGGGAGGTTACCTATAAACGTGTTACAGAGTTCTAGGTAGTATAGCTCTGTTTATAAGAATTTATTCCTATAACATTGTTATATTCTTGCTTTGCAATATTGTTTAAAAAACATAGATGGTGCTATGTAGAATAAAATTGTGATATATTTTTTTCAAAAAAGCTTTTTCGTGTTCTCTTATATAGAGTTCAGGAGTGTCTTCAGGGATATTTTCACATTAGTTTGTTATTGGTCCGAATCACAAGATATGCGTAACATTATTCGCATTTTTGATAGATCATACCAATTTTCATAAGAAGATCTGGATCGTGTGATGCTTTCTGTTTCACTATGGTACATGACTAATAAAACTTCATCTGATTTTGTAAAATAAGTTTGTACACAATTGCTTCCATACTGCCTATTGCAAATATTTTTTTCTAGGGTATGAGATATATTTAAACGCTTTAGCGTTATATAGTTTGACTACATGGAGTATAACTATGAAGAATGATAAAAAATTTGAAACAACTTTATCTGATATTATTGTGAAATGGGAGTCTTTATCGACGTCTCAAAAGCAAGCGATATTGGATAGAGTAGAAAATTCTACAGATTCTGCTCGTTCAACAGAACATTTAAAGCTTCAATCTTCTTTTTATCTCCAGACGAAATCAAAGTTATGAGTTTTAAGTCTTCATCGGAGATGTTGAAACCAGTTATTACATATATGGCACTAGCATTTCCCAGTGTGTTCAAAATAGCCATGAGTTTATCTACTGAAGGCCTCTTTCCTCCATTTATCATTTGTTGGACGTAATTTTGTCCACAGCCTGCAGCTCTGCTTATTTCAATCATTGTTCGTCCGTCACTTTTAATCAATTCAACTAAGCGTTGGAACCAATCTTTTTCAGTCTTTGTCATTTTTAGACCTTTACATATTTACGCTATAGCGTTAATATTGCGTTGCGAATCCAGAATATATGATACAAGGAGCGTGAAAATATCCATGTGTAGCTCTTCGCTAATGAAGCATATAGAGTTGTTTTTAACTAATAACAAAATGTCCCCATACACTTTCAGATTCGAATCAATAAAAAATGGTTGCTTAGTTCCACGGTTGTGAAAAAATAAATGTGTATACCAGAAACGGCAATACACACTCGTATGTTTATGAGACTTCACTGTGATAGTATACGTAGCAGCATTATAAATCAAGATATACCCCAACATCAGAATTTGTAAAAAGAATTCTGCTTTGAGGCGGTGTGTGAGTATAACGAAGCTTTAGAGCCTTAAGAGATAGGATAATGGCTGTAGAAAAAATGTAAATTCATAGGCAAAGAATACTGATTTCTCCTTTATTGTAATAAATTAGATCACTATCAGATGGTATATCGTATATATGCGTTAAAAAATTTGGGAAATATCAAAAAAGTGATCTTGGATATTTTATTAAATAGGAAGGTAATCTGAGTCACATAGGTGGTTGTTTGGTAGGGTGTATACATTCGATCAATGCCCTTACGGGGATGAGTGTATTTTAAGGCAGCTGCAGTTTATAATGAAGTCTGTGTTTACAATGATATTGTTATTTATAACAATGTATTAACATATGGTTGTGTAGTCGTTCCTAAGAGTTTACATGTTTATGAAAGATAAGAACTTTATAGTTATTTGAATATGAGTGGAGATGCATATGTTTACGCTAATGCGGTCTTTTTTGATCAAGTTTTGAATGCTCAATGTATTGAATTTTATGGTGATACTCGTGATTATAGAAAGGCTCGAGTTTATAGTGATGCTTTAATTTATTGTGATGTAAAGATTTTTGGGAAGGCAAAATTTTACAGAAATGCTGTGCTTTGTGACACTGATGATTTTTGTAATAATGAAGAACTTTCATATATAGCCGCATTCCCCATGGTGTAAAAAGGAAGATAGGAACGATTTGGGCAAGGCTTGTACGATTGCGTTGCGTCGTTAGTTTTATTTGACGTTCCTTATTTTTTGTTTTTTGTGTCAATAAATGTGTCGCAAATAATTTGGTGTAAGCGTGTAGATTTAGCCGTTTTCAGAGATTTTTTTTGCGTCATTTATCAATGGCTTTAATAGAGAAAATAAGAATGCCAAGAGTGATTGTTCACACTTGGAACATGCAGTTTATTGCATTCTTTTTTTGATTGAGGATGAAACAAATTAGTCAAGATGATCACTTGAGCGACAATTAAGGGAGATCCAAATGAGTATAAACGAAATTTTATTGGGAGCAATGGTTGTTGTTTTGTTGTGCAGTGGGGTTATATTTCGGTTTTTTTTATATTATCGCCGTCAAGTGAAAGTTTTAAAAGAGGAATCTAGAAGAATAAAGCATGAGTTTTTAAGAGATTCTATGAAGATGACTGAAGAACGAGATAGAGCTATTAGAGAGCAAAGTATGGTGATTAAAAGACGTGACCAAGCAATTGAAAAACTGAAAAAACAAATTAAACAATATGAAAAAAATGAAAAGAAATATCAAAAAATGCTTAAATCTGAAGATGATAAAGAATGATTGTATTTATATTTTGCATTAAAGGGCTTGGAAATGTGTTAGGAAGATTGGAATGACGAGAGAGATAAACTTTAATGAAGCCAATTATGGTGCTGATGGAGAGATTGTATTGAAAGAGAATATTCAAGTTTACTCTGATTTTATGAAAACATTTAAGTTTATAAGACAGAGCGTCTTGGATTATAAAATAAGAGTTTATGATGATAAACCAGTTTATAGGTATGCTGGTTATTAAAAGGCGCGTCTATACAATCCAGTATTCTGGAAACAATTTTGCACGTTCCTTTTAGATATAAGGTATAAATGCTACGATAGTTTCAGCTAATATGTCTAAAAAATTGCATAATAATAGAAAGAAAGAGATATTTTCTTTTTATGAAGATGAAATGGGTAAGTTAGTTATGATTATCAAATGCAGAAGAGGAATATGAACATAAAAGATATTAATATTCTCATTGATAAATTATCTTTATGTGTGTTTATTTTTATGAAAAATACAAGACTTAAGAGACTTTCTTTTTGATAAATGCTATAGAGACTTAAGTATGATTGAAAACCAGCATAATAATCTGCAAGAATGTGATTGTTATTTGTGAGTATTAGAAATAATACAAAACCTCCTCCCATTGAGGGAAAAACGATAACTTTTTATTTGTCACAAAAGCAACTCAAAATCCACCATTACACAAAATAAACGTTTGTTTTAATGGTAAAGAACGTCAGGACTGTAGTTCTCTAATAAGAGCCTTATGTGTAATTTCTTTGATTTGTTCAATATTGATTAGGATATCTTGTTTTGTTGGATAACCTTTACTAGAAAAAGCAATTTTTTGTGCATCTCCTGAGATTAAACGCCAGTACCATTGATTATGAACTCCTTGAAACACCTCAAAATACATGCTTCCCACCTCATAAAATAGCTGATAATTTTCAGGATAAATATTTAACTAATCCGTTTGTGAATACTAATGTATGCCTCTATAGGAAGTCGTCAATATATTCCCCTTAAATTTTCTGACCTTAAAAAATAATTTCTATGAGAGCTATTATTCTTTTAACAAGAAAAAAATTCTTGTCAATAAGATATGAATGAGAATTTTATACTATAAAATTATTTTTTTTAATTTAAAGACACTATACTTTCATTTACAATGCGAATATTTTTATTGTCATTACAAAATTTCACCAGCATGGATAAAGTAAAAAACATTCTTCTCCATACTGGTAGAGTTTTATCATTTCTTGCTTTTTCTTTTGAAACAGACGTTTATTGATTAGCTATAACCTCTTTTTGGGATACGCTTCGAATGAGTAAATCAATGAATAAGCTAAGGGTATAAGAATTGACCATTTTAGCTTTCATATCGATCAGAGAGGTTGTAGTTTTAGGGTTAAGGCCATTTGATAAACCTTGTCTTGACAAATATTGCTGCAATTTTTCATAAGAACTGTTGATTTTTTCTTGATTTAGTTTTTCATTACGATCACTATTGGCAAGTGTTTCTTCCAGTCCTTCGATTTTTTTAATAAAATAATTCCAGTCAAAATCACCTTTTGTATATTCGGTGTCAAACATTTTTCCTTGACCAGTTAAAAGCCAATTAATATTGACACCATATAACGTGCGGTATGTTTGTAAGACACTAAGATTGGGTTCTCTCTCTCCACGCTCATAAAAAGCAATGGAGTTTTTTGTCATGCTAAAATTTTTAGCTAAGGTTTCACGCGATGGATCACCTAAAGCAAGACGTACATAACGTAAACGTTTTCCAAATATGGTTTTTGATTCAGTTTCAGGACGTGCCACGAATTATCTCCCTCAGTAAATCATCATGGTATAAATCATTAAATAATAAAAGCACACTATGTATTAATATTATATGATATAATGTCAATATTTACAGCTTTAATTTCTCTTTATTTTTTATTTTCGTGGATAGAAAGAAATCTTTCACTTATTATATTGACAATTGATATTCATTTCAAAACAAAATTCTTTGTTTGCTACATTTGTCTCTTGCTTTTTTTGAGAGAATTTTCATGTAACTTTACCATATATATACATTCTATACACCTCTGCATCAATAGATGCAACTTTAAAGAGATGCAAAGTTTGGATTTCTGGGTGTGCTTTAGATGAATTAGAAAATAGACTTTGAGGAATGATAATGGCCCTATTACGCTATTTTGGGTTTGCTTTTTTTTTCACGATTATTGGTGTCTTTTTAGGAGGGGTTATTGGTTGGTTTGAAACGGACAGTATTACTGGTTTTCTTAAATATTTTTTTATTTGCTTTGTTTTAGGAGTTTTGGAAATTTCTTTATCTTTTGATAATTCTATTATCAATGCGCGTGTTCTTGGTAGAATGGATCCCTTGTGGCGTCGTCGTTTTCTTATATGGGGCATTTTGATAGCTGTATTTGGGATGCGAATTATTTTTCCATTATTGGTGGTTGTCGTTGCTGTTGGGATTAATCCAATTGCGGCAGTCAAATTAGCGATATGGGAACCACATCGATATGCTGAAGTTTTAACCGATGCGCATATGGGGATTGCTGCTTTTGGAGGAACTTTCCTTATGATGGTTGGCTTAAAATATTTTTTTGATTCTGAAAAAGAGGTACATTGGCTTAATGTTATAGAGAGACCTGCTCAAAAGTTTGGGGCGCTTGTTGGGATTGATATTGCAATTGTTTTGATTTTGATCTTATTTGTTTCAGGGCAGATTGACACAGAAGATAAAATAACTTTTTTATTGGCAGCCCTTTATGGACTTTTGACCTTTATCGGTGTTGAAGTTGTCGGTCATCTCTTGGATACCCCTCAAAAGACTTTAACAACAGTAACTCACGGGGGAGTAGGGGCGTTTCTTTATTTAGAAGTTCTTGATGCTAGTTTTTCTTTCGATGGCGTGGTTGGTGCTTTTGCCTTTTCACACAACCTTTTTATTATTGCGATAGGTCTTGGTATCGGTGCATTTTACGTTCGTTCTATGACAATTATGTTGGTTGAATCAGGAACATTATTGCATTATCGTTATTTGGAGCATGGTGCTTTTTATGCAATTTTGGTTCTTGCAGTGATTATGTATCTGCAAACGATTATATCGGTTCCTGAAGTTTTAACAGGACTTGTGGGAGTCTGTATTATTGGAATGGCATTATATTCTTCGATTCGTTTTAAGCATCGTCAATTGGATAAATATGTTGTGTCTAAGTAATGGAGATTTCTTCTTTTCTCAGGCTTTTATTTATCGCATATCTTTGAATAGAAAGAGGTCTTTTATGCAAAATAAAATACTATTTTATTTTATTGCTTATTTGCGTTTTTGTTTTAAAGTTGAGTCCATTGCATGATACTACCCATGAAGGGAATAGTGTACAATCTCTAGGGTGCTTTTTGACCTAAATATAAGATAGAAAGCTGATGCTATACTTTTTACCAGCTTTCAATATTATGACAAGTTCTTGCATTTAATGGTTCATAAGAAGCATTTTTATTGTTTTTTTGAATGATTTTTATTCATACATTGATTCTCTTTGTAACGTGTAAGAGAATGGTTTTGAAACAGGTTTGAAATCAGAGAATTTACGATATTCTGAACTCTCACTTAAATATGTGAAAAATAATTTATCCTTTATAAATCAGTATATTATGGTAGTAGATTAGAGAAGAACATTTTAAGAGACCATTAAAAGTTCTATACCAGCTTCGTTCATAGTTTTAAGCATAGTGTTTAGTGATCCGTTTACATCAATACCAGCACAGGCATTTAATGAAACACTGACTTTAAAACCGCATTGTATAGCGTGAAGAGCAGAAAATCCGACACAAAAATCAGTTGCTAAGCCACATATAATGAGCTTGGTAAAACCACGTTCTTTGAGATAAACTTGTAAACCTGTTGGTGTTTTTTGATCATTTTCAAGAAAAGCAGAATAGCTATCCATTTTTTGATTATAGCCTTTTCTAAGGATAAGTTGTGCTTTTTCTACTCTAAGAGATGTATGAAATTCTGCTCCTTGTGTTCCTCGTATGCAATGATCAGGCCAAAGTATTTGAGGACCATAGTCAAGAATGATGGTATCATAGGGCTTTTTTTCAGGATAGCAGGAAGCAAAGCTGCAATGGTTTTTTGGGTGCCAGTCTTGGGTTAAGATAACGTGGTCAAAATGATTTATAAGATTATTGACGGCGGGTAAAATAGCATCACCTTGTGGTACGGCAAGTGCTCCACCCAGTAAGAAGTCATTTTGAACATCAATGACGATTAAGGCTTTTTTTTCCATAAATATATTCCTATATGAGATGATCTTTTATCGTATTTTTAAAAAGCTATATTTCGTCTTGAAGTTTTGAAATAATTTGCTGAATATTGATATTATTTTTATAATTATCAAGCCAAAAGAGGGGGATGGATAAGTTTTTACAATTGGTTTTATAGTTTTTTACGAATTGTAACCACGTACCAATGGGAAGTGCACTGTAGTCATTTGTTGCTACGTGTTGATGCAAAGCTTTCATGATCATTGGGCTTGGAACATCAGATCCCATAAGGCGGCGATCGTTTTGTAAACGTAATTTAAGCCATATCAAGGCAAGGGGGGAAGACCATTGTTTCCCGTAGCAAAAAATCGATGAAAAAAGGGAAGGATTTTTTACTGCGTAATATAAAGCCCATAAAGCGAAGAAAGAAGGTGCATAGAGAATTGCTTTTCTTTTTGGTACCATATTACATTGATAAGTTGGTTTAATACGATAAAAATACAATGTTGTATCTGGTATGGAAAAGAGAGGCAATGTTTGATAACAGGTTTCAGGTACAGCTAAAAAGATTTGCTTTTTTCTTTTTGGGGGGATGTTTTTTTGCATTCAGGACCATACTGGGGCTTGTGAGATTAGAAAAAATGTACCAATATAAAGCGAAAAGCTTTTGATACGATGTAAGTGCTATTTACTGTACAGTTTCAAAAAGCAAAAGCAGTTTTTCAAAATCCTAATCTTTAATATCGCACAATATAAAGAGAAATTTATGGCACGTCAATTTATCTATCATATGGCTGGGCTTAACAAGTCTTACGGCAATAAAAAAGTTCTAGAAAATATTCATTTGTCTTTTTATCCAGATGCGAAGATCGGTATTTTAGGGCCGAATGGTGCAGGGAAGTCAACTATTTTACGTATTATGGCTGGGCTAGATAAGGAATATACGGGAGAAGCATGGATTTCTGAAGGAGCACGCTGTGGCTATCTACCACAAGAACCTTTGCTTGATGCGAGCAAAGATGTGCGTGGCAATGTGATGGAAGGTGTTGCAGATAAACAAGAAATTCTTGAGCGTTATAACGAATTGATGATGAATTATAGCGAGGAAACGGCTGATGAAAGTGCACGACTTCAGGACATTATTGACAGTCAGAATCTTTGGGATTTAGAAAGTCAAGTGGAAATGGCTATGGCTGCTCTTGGTTGTCCGCCAGCCGATGGGGATGTAACAAAACTTTCGGGTGGTGAGAAGCGGCGTGTTGCACTTTGTAAATTGCTTTTGTCAAAACCTGATTTATTACTTTTGGATGAACCGACAAACCATTTAGATGCTGAAACGACGGCTTGGCTTGAAAGGCATCTACGTGAATATCCTGGGGCTGTGCTTTTGATAACCCATGATCGTTATTTTCTCGACAATGTGACGGGTTGGATTTTAGAGTTAGATCGCGGGAGAGGTATTCCTTATGAGGGGAACTATTCTGCTTATTTGGGGGCTAAAGCTAAGCGTTTGGCTCAAGAAGGCCGTGAAGAGGCAGCACGTCAACGTGCTTTATCACGTGAGCAAGAATGGATCGCTTCTAGTCCAAAAGGGCGACAAGCAAAGTCAAAAGCTCGGATTAAGGCTTATGATGAGTTGGTTCAAGCAGCACGTGAGCGCCGTCCTGGAGAGGCGCAAATCATTATCCCTATTGGAGAAAGATTAGGACAGGTTGTTATTGAAGTTGATAATCTCTTTAAAGCTTATGGTGAGCGTGTATTGATTGATTCTCTTTCTTTTAAACTTCCTGCTGGTGGTATTGTCGGCGTTATTGGGGCCAATGGTATGGGAAAGTCGACCTTGTTTAAAATGTTGACGGGACAGGAACAGCCCGATTCAGGTCAAATACGTATCGGTGAAACAGTTCACATGAGTTATGTGGATCAGAGTCGCGATTCCTTGGTGGGGAATAAAACTGTTTGGGAGGAGATTTCTGGTGGAAATGACATTATTAAATTAGGCAAATATGAGATGAATAGTCGTGCTTATTGCGGGGCTTTTAATTTCAAGGGGGCAGATCAACAGCAGAAGGTGGCAAATTTATCAGGAGGGCAGCGCAATCGCGTACATTTGGCGAAACTTCTAAAAGAGGGGGGGAATGTGCTTCTTCTTGATGAACCGACAAATGATCTTGATACTGAAACATTGGGTGCATTGGAAGATGCATTGGAAAATTTCGCTGGTTGTGCAGTTATCATATCGCATGATCGTATGTTTCTTGATCGATTGGCAACACATATTTTAGCCTTTGAAGGTGATGGCCATGTAGAATGGTTTGAAGGTAATTTTGCTGAATATGAGGCTGATAAAGTTCGTCGTCTTGGGGCGGAATCTCTTAATCCTAAGCATGCAAATTATAAACCTCTTACACGCTAGAATTTTTTATCTTATCTCAACGTTTTTGAAAAAATGGTGTATTTTATTGCATTTGTTATTTCATAAATAAAGTGTATGTGTACTCTGTGGAAGTTTTTATTCATTGAAAATAGTAAGAGGTACTTTATGAAATTATGACCTAAATAGGGTTATTCTACTCATGATATATAACCGATTATTGCTTGTAAAATTGCAATGAAAAGGAGGGGATGAAGAGTATAGCACTATTTCTACAAATGCTCTGGTCATTGAGCATTATCATCTTTACTTAATAAAAATGCAAGCTGGCACCGTCATGTTATTTATTTTCTCTCAATAGTGTGCAGCTCTTGTTTTGAGATGACCATAAAAGGTATTTTTATCCATATGTTCTCTCCGTTTATGAGCTGTAAGAGAATAATTTGGATTGATTTATCATGAATAGGTTTGAAATGAGAAAAATTTACGGTATTCCGGTTTTTTATTCAAGTTGAAAATGATGAATTGTTATTATAAATCAATGTATTCTCATTATAACAAGAAGCAGGGGGATAAGATCTGTTCGTTTTTTACAGTAGTCTATTTTTTTCATAGTATAATAAAATAGAGAGAACAAAATAGATGAGAATATGCTTTTTATGCTTTACTTTTTTTTCTATAAACAAATGTTTATAGGAATATTTAAGGGATAATTATGAAAAAAAGTGCAAGTTTAGATGCAATGATTGTGCTGCTGAAAGCGGTCGCAGAAGTAAGCCATTTACGTGTTCTTACGCTCTTGCGCCATGAAGATTTAACAATTCCTGATTTTATGTTTATTCTTGATCAGTCGCAAGCGTGTATATCACGATATTTATGTTTATTGTACGAAGCACGATTGATTGAGCGTTATCAGAAGGGAGATAGCCTTTATTTTAAGCTTTGTCATGATTTTTGGGGTAAAGACATTGTGATGGGTGTTCTTTCGGTTTTGCCAAAGCATGATATGTTGTTAGCGTATGATTTAGAACGTTTGAAGGATGTTAAAAAGCAGCGTCAAAAAACGAGGAAGAAGCATTTCTTACAAAATACGTTGCAATGGGATGTATTACGGTCATCCTATATGGCAGATCATGGTGTGGAAAACGCTTTACTTGAAATCATTGGCGATAAACCATTTCAGACGATGCTGAATATTGGAATAGGTGGAGACTCTGTCTTAAAATTGTTTTCTAATCTTTATACGCATGCGGTTGAAGTCGTGCTTGATAGCAATGTTTTTCACTTGTCTGTTGGGGATACAACTTTTGATTTAGTTATTCTTCATAGGGTTTTACATTTTCTTGAAAATCCTGAAATATTTTTTCATGAGATATCAAGTGTTTTGCGTCCTCATGGACGTTTATTGATTGTGGATTTTGGTTATCATGAAATTGAGTCTTCATATTCTGATCAAGCACATATGCGTTTTGGATTTTCGGTTTTACAAATAGAACAATGGCTTAAAAATACGGGACTTGTTCTAGAACAAACGGTTTGTCTTACTCCTATACAAAATGAAAACAGTGAGGAGGGTATGGTTACGCTTTGGCTTGCTCGTGATCCGCGTTTATTAGTTGATGATATCAAAGATAAACAAGTCGATTTTGCATAAATCGCGTTTGTTAACGTGCTTTATTCTCTGATTTTTCTCAAGAAATAGCGTAGAGATAAAACTTTATTCAATCATTGATAATCTATTGTTTTTTACATTTGTATTATGTTTTATATGAGAGTATTGGTATTTCATAGGGGCTTGGCGGCTGTGCGCTTTGTAATGAAAGCACCTTCTATAGAGTTAAGCCTATGAGGATCGTTTTTTAAGGTGTGTTGATATCATATTTGTTTTATTAGCCAATATATTGATTTTTTTAGACTTCTTAGACTTCAATGAGAGTCTTGAATATAGAAATATTTTTTCATTTCAAATTTCCTGTTCCAGAATCTAAAAGAGTCTGTTTGTCTGTTACAAGAGAAGATATTTATCTAAATAATACCGTTTGTAAAAGGAAATACATCGTTCATACATATTTCTAAATATGAGAGCAGCTGCACTATGATATAATACCGTACAATATAATATAATATAATATAATATAGTTATGGCTCATACCTTCATAAATGTCAAAAATGGTGGTGCCCAATAGATCTTAAGATGTCTCTTTAAAACAGGTGCTTAGATAAGAAGTACCTTGGAATTTTTAGTGAGGGATGCAAAAAGATGCTCTAAAAAGACGAAAAAGTAAAAGGGTAAGACAATGCATGATTTTCATTATTTAAAACACAGCGTTATGAGTGTGTTTGAAAGTCGTAAAGGCAAATGAAAGGGACAGTAAAGATGGCAATAGGTTTTTATCTTTGGGCTTTTATATTTCGTTTAAAATAAATGATGGCTTTTTTAAGATTACTCAAACAGACGTAAATATTTTTGCTCTAATTGGGCATATAAAAGCTGGAACTGTTTACATGGTTCTCATTTGCTCTAATCTTTATCTCAAACATATTACCATGTTAGGAGAAGGTGTTGATCTACAAGTAATAGCAAAAGTAAAAGCTTGGTAGATGACGTCATAAAATTACTCATAAATTAGTAATGGATTGGAGTGATATTCTGAATTTTAAAAACATTTTGTACAACAATGGTTATAATAGCGTACCTGGCTTTACGTTTATTTATTCCTACAAGCATTCATATATGGCGTTCGTTTATGTGTTTTGCATTATATTCATAAAAATAAGATTGATGATGATCTATGAATAGTCCGTGGCTGAAAGTAGGAAAGAAAAGCGTGATATTACACTAAAGTTTTGTATCTCTTTATCATGAGAAGTATGAAGGTTATTAAAAGGGCTATTAAATAAGTTCATTTTTCTTGCCAAAAGTGATTTTCTTTCTTTTTATGCTTGCTGCTCATCTTATGATGCAGCCCGTGAGGATAGCGTAAAATTGATAGGGCATCATCGTTTTATGTTTCTTCTTGTTTGTGATGTGCCATAGTATGGCTATTCATTTATTCAATAGACGAAGATTGAAAATAAGGGAATCTTACGTTCTTGAGATCTTTCATGTAAGTTGAAAATGATGAGTTATGATTGTAAATCAATGAATTGTTTACGTTAGAAGAACAGACTATCACAATTTTTGAGCATAGAAACTGCTTTGTGTATTATTTTACGGGATCATTTAAATGATAGAGATTAAGAGAAACTGTCTGTATTGATCTCGGTTTGTTATGTTAAAATGCGTTAGAGACTGTTGGTTATTGTAAAATAGTTTATCGTTATTTGGAACGATTATAGGACGTGATTCGAAACAAATACCTTTAGAGTTCTTATTTTTTCATAAAATTAAGCTGTTTAAATTCTTCATTGATTGTTACATGAGAGATGCGACAATATTTTAATAATCATTTACAGAATTTTTTATGAAGATAGATAAGATTTTATTTCTCTAATTTATTGTTTTCTTGCAAGAAGATGTTTTTCATTTTTTACGGTTATTTGTGTAAGATTTTAAAAATCTACATTTTTCTTTTTGTGGTGATTGCTGTTGGAAAAGTGATTCTACTTTTACATAGTTTGATTTTTATAGGGTGGATACGTAGAAATTACGTTTTTTTAATTATGATCATCAGAGTTATGAAAGAAACTATTTAAAAGTTATAATGATCGTAGATTCCAATTGATGCTTCTTGAAATAAAATTGCTTCAAATTGGGTCATTTTAAACTTTTTTTGCCTAAATTTAAACATTTTTAAACAATTTATAACTCTTTTATGTTTTTTTGCGTAGAAGATGATAAGAATTTCTTGTTGTTTAAAGAATTTTATTCCATAGCAAGAATATTGCATCGGCTATCTTAGTGGTTGATGTGAGAGGACGATCGGGGAACCTCCTCCCCCCCCCCCGCGTGGATCCCCTAGATTGTCTGGCCTGACTGAGGATTTCCTCAGTCAGGCTTTTTATAATTGTTTTGGGGATGTTGTAGTGTGTTATTAGGGGGGAAGTGTAAGATCTGTTATTGTTTCGCCTATACTACCTAAATACATAGAGGGGCAGGTCTTGTTGGGCGGATCGTGTTAGCGTATTCATTTTCAATAATTTGATTTTTCTTTATTGAGGCATCGTTGAATGCTATAAGGAGAATCATAAAAGGAATCTATGTTTGTGTTCTGTGATCTTTAGGTAAGAGATAATGGAATCTTTTTCGCGTCGTATTGTTTTTATTTTATTTGTATTTTTTATTTTTGGCGCTGTCTTTTTTGCTTCTCGAAGCGGTGCTGTTTATCAGTTTTTTTCCGGCCGCTCTTCTTTTTCTTCTCAGAAGCTTGATGTAACAGAGGAGGAGTTGTTAGAGAGATTGTCTGTATCTTTTCCAGATATTATCAAGCATCTTTCTAAGATGAGTCCTCAACAGCAAGAGTTGTTTATTGCGCAGCTGCGTCGTGATGTAATTGCGCTTGCTTTTAAAAGTGGTCAGAGTCGTGAGCAGGCTCACAAATCTGGTGAAACTGTTGCTATGGCTCTTTCAAAAGCGATTTCTCGTCCTTCCATTGCTAATGCTTATTTTTAGCTGTTTTTTTAATCGCGCTTTCGGGTTTTATTTTAAGCAGCAAGAGCTTTTCATGAATTTTTGAAAAGTGCGAGGAGATAATCAATTTGTAGGATAATTAGCAAAGTTTATCTTACTCAAAAGGTAAGCAATCGGAGTATAAGGATAATGTTGTAATCATTACAGGAGTGATAGCAAGTCTACTAAGGGTGTTGGTCAAGTTAATTGCATTATCAATCGCTACAATGGCAAAAGCAGTATTGACTATAATAAAACGCGTTAATCGTATTTTATATGCCAGTTATTTTTTTTATTTGATATAGGCAAATAGAAAATTTTAAAGGATTTAAGATTTCTTTGTTCTACGGGTTTTAGGATATTTATTCACTTGTATGATTTCTGAAAATGAGGTGCAAGGCTGATAAGATGATAGTCTGTGACAAAGAAAAAATATTTGAATGAAGATGAGAGGTCTATTTTCATTTAAAAAGGCTTTGAGGGTATTAAGTTTTCTAACATTTTTCAAAAAACAGATAAAAGTAATTGTTAAGCTTTGTTGTAGAGACAAAGACGGATATAACTTTTTTAGCATATTGTTTTATAATAATAATTTGTCACTTTCATATTGAGTGAGAATCTTAAGAATTGTAAAATTCTCTCGTTTTAAATTTATTCATGGTGAAAAAATCAAAATCAGTTTCTTGTGGACGACAAGTGGGAGGCTTGTGTGGATAAAAGCTTCTTTGAGGCATCTTGAGAGCTAAAAGTCTGTTGCAATATTTTGAATTGGTAAAGAGTATGATGGTTTTAGTATATTTATGAATTTTTTATGCGCAATGATGGTGGCGGGATTTGTTTTATGATTTGTTGGGGTTTTATCGGACATAAAGAGTGCTGTGGGTGTTTATTAACCAAAGAGAAGTGTTGATAACAGTTTATATTTTTTGTGAAACTTTTTTGATATTGAGGATCTTCGGTAAAAAGATGTTCTTGTCTCTCTTTAAGATGCTATTTTTTTAATATAAAAATTGAGTGATACAATAGTGATAGCAGAAATTTACAGATTATATCATTTTATTTAATACGCTATAAGATTAATTATAGTCTCTTTATTTTTTTTATTTTATGATATAGATAAATCTATAATTTGTGCATAAAGAGATTTTCTTTTATTGCAGAATTTTATCTTGAAATTGTCTTACTCTTTCCTTTTTCAAGCCGTTCTTTTGCTTTCTTTTTTTGTACAATACGTTTGCAAATTATTTGCGGCTAGAATTTGAGAATGTTTGAGTGAAGAGAAAGAAAATGCAATTTTTGAAAATCTTGTTAAATACAGCGTGTGCTGTATTTTTTGTATTTGATATAAGTTGGACTCATAGTGTCTTAAATGTTGCGGAATCAGGAGAAGTCTCAGTGATTGTTGCTTCTAAGATTCCTGATCGTCCTTATGAGTTTCTTATTCAGAAACTTGCGAATAAATATAATGTTCCCGTTAATTTAGCACATGCTGTTGTAAAAGTTGAAAGTAATTATAAGGCAGGTATAAAGGGGGCTGCTGGCGAAATAGGTTTGATGCAAATTAAACCCTCTACGGCACGAGGGTTGGGCTTTAGTGGTTCTGTACAGGATTTGTACGATCCTGCGACCAATCTTGAATATGGTATGCGTTATTTGGCACGGGCGTATAAACTCAGTGGCGGAAGTACGTGTGGTACAATCCTTAAATATAACGCAGGTCATGCTGCAAAAAAAATGAATTCCATTTCGGCGAAATATTGCGCAAAAGTAAAAACTTATCTAGCTTCATTAAAATAAAAACATCTTTTTAGACAGGTTTGCTATAAAATATTTTAAGATGCTATTTTCATGGAGCAGAAAATGTTTTATAAATTAATGCGTCAGTCGGCTGGGCAGCCGCGCTTGTCTAATGCTGAAATGCGGCAGGTGAGGAAAGTCCGGGCTCCATGGAAAGACGGTGCCGGGTAACACCCGGCGGGGGTGACCCTAGGGAAAGTGCCACAGAAAGTAAACCGCCTATTTTTATAGGTAAGGGTGAAAGGGTGGAGTAAGAGCCCACCGCGCATTCAGTAATGAATGTGGCAAGGTAAACCCCACCGGGAGCAAGACCAAATAGAAATGACGTGCAAAATTTAATTTGCAGCCGATTTCCGGGCGAGTCATTCGGGTAGGTTGCACGAGGCGGATGGTAACATCCGTCCCAGATGAATGGTTGCCATGTAAAGTGTAAGCTTTACTCTACAGAACCCGGCTTATAGGCCGACTGATATTTCATGATGATACGCGATATTTTATAAGATCGATTATATATGGTCTTTTATGGAGTCTATGTGTTTGAAATGGACACTTGAGCAAAGAGTGTTTTAAAAAATTATAACATTTCTTTAAGTATAATGCGTTAGGATCTGTCTTGGGATAACTTTAGTTTTTTCGTTCATTGTGATTAATATGAAAGTTGAAGGCTAGGTTATTCTAAAATCAGTTGCTATGAGAGAGCTGTTGATTTGAGACAGCATAACTTCAAGACGGATTATTTTGATAAAGCAGGATCAAAGAGCTGAGCGCCATATTCCAGTGTTGTTGCAGCCAGTTTTGGCTGGGCTTATGCCATTGGTTGGAGCAAAAGTGATTGATGGCACCTTTGGTGCTGGTGGTTACACGCGCGCTTTGTTAAAGGCAGGAGCGGAGGTGATTGCTCTTGATCGTGATCCTCATGCGATTAGTGCAGGACAATCGCTTGTTGAAGAATTTTTTCCACGCCTTCGTTTGGTCCATATGGCATTTTCACAGCTCGATTGTGTCGTTGAAGAGAAGGTGGATGCAGTTATTTTGGATATTGGTGTTTCTTCAATGCAGCTTGATGAAGCTGAAAGGGGATTTTCTTTTCAAAAAGATGGTCCATTGGATATGCGAATGGCTCAGACTGGTTTTACAGCCAGCGATGTTGTAAATCACTTAAAAGCAAGGGATTTGGCACGTATCTTTAAGATATTAGGAGAAGAGCGTTATGCGGGGCGAATTGCACGGATGATTGAAAAGCGTCGTGTTGTTCAGCCTTTTTTGCGTACAGGTGATTTGGCGTATGCTATCGAAGCGTTGATAGGACGTAAGCCGGGAGATCGTATTCATCCGGCAACACGTGTGTTTCAGGCTCTTCGTATATATGTTAATGATGAAATTGGTGAATTGGCATGTGGTTTATTTGCTGCTGAACGCGTTTTAAAAGCGGGAGGTCGTTTGGGCGTTGTCAGTTTTCATTCTCTTGAAGATCGTATGGTCAAAAGATTTTTTTCAGTTCGTTCTGGAGAATGTATGAGATCACGTTATCTTCCTGAAATAAAAACGGCTCCAGCAACATTTTTTCCTTTGTTTAAAGGGGGGATAACTGCAAGTGAAGAGGAGTTACAGCAAAATCCTCGTTCACGTTCTGCGCGGTTGCGTATTGGTGTACGAACTGAAGCAGAGGCTCTTACAGCAGATATGAAATTATTTGGTTTAGCAGAGATTGCCAGTTTTGAAGGCGGCAAGAAATGACAGTTTTTCGTACATTTGATATGATCTTAGTGATGATTATGATTTGTATGGCAGGTCTTACTTATAAAGTAAAATATGATGTTCAAAAACGAATGAACGAAGTTCGTCATCTTGAGCATGAAATTGCTGCAGCAAAAAATACGGTAAGTTTGCTTCGTGCTGAGTGGGCTGTGATGATAAGGCCTTCACGCATGCAAAAACTTGCAAAACGTTATCAAAAAGAACTTGAGTTAGAGGTTATACAGCCGCGTCAAATCGTGGCGTTTAAAGATATTCCGGTACGGATACGTGATCAAATTGAAGAAGTGATTAAACAAAATATTTTGGAAGATAATCAGGATATTTTGACAAATAATCGGGCTTCTCAGATAAATGGTGTTGTCCAAAAAGGCGCGCAGTAATGAAATCGACTTTTTTATTCTCACAGAAGAAAAAGCGCTTAAAGAATTCGTTGAATAATCATAATGTTTCTGTTCGTCGTCCCTATTCTAGTCGTCCACGTTTGCTTTTTTCGTTGTTCTGCTTTTTAATTTTATATGGCATCATGGGGGCTTGCCTTATTTCTTATGGGTTGGAAGGTGGACAGATTGAAGAAGCAAAGGGGCCAGGAGTTCTTCAATTGATGGCACGGCCTGATATTGTTGATCGTAATGGTCGTTTATTGGCAACAGATATTAAAACGTATTCACTTTTTGCTGAGCCACGACGTATTATTGATGTGGATGAAACAATTGAATTGCTCTCAACAGTTTTGCCTGATCTTAATTGGCAGGAAACCTATAAGCGCTTAAAAAGAAAATCTGGTTTTTCTTGGATACAGCGTGGGTTAACACCAATGCAAAAGACGAAAATTATGGCTCTTGGTATACCAGGAATTGGTTTTCGGACTGAAATTCGTCGTTTTTATCCTGATGGACCTGTAACTTCCCATATTCTCGGTATGGTGAATGTTGATAATCAGGGGATTGCAGGTATGGAAAAATATATTGATGATGCGGGGTTGAGTGCTTTGCGTGCCGCTGGTCTTGCCATGGAAGAATCATTAAAACAAGTTCAGCTTTCGATTGATGTGCGTGTTCAGGCAATTGTTCATGATGAACTTATTCAGGCTATGAAGCGTTATAGGGCAATTGCTGCAGGAGCTATTATTTTAAATATACATACGGGGGAAATTTTGGCTTTGGCATCACTACCAGATTTTGATCCTGGAAATCCTATTGAAGCTTTAAAAAGTGATCGTCTCAATCGGATGACGGCAGGAGCTTTTGAAATGGGATCGATCATTAAAAGTTTTACAACCGCCATGGCTCTTGATTCTGATATTTTTCATTTAAACAGTATTATTGATGCTTCAAAGCCAATAAAAGCAAGTAGTGGGTATACTATTCATGATTTTCATGGGAAAAATCGTCCCTTAACGTTATGGGAGGTTTTTATTTATTCTTCCAATATTGGTTCTGCTAAAGAGGCATTGGCGATAGGGATTGATAAACATCGTGGTTTTTTGCAAAAACTTGGGTTACTGGATCGTCTTACAACAGAGTTGCCTGAAGTTGCTCATCCTATTGTGCCACATCATTGGAAGGATATCCATTCTATGACGATTTCTTTTGGGCATGGTATGGCAACAACACCTTTGCAAACAGCTGTCGGGGCAGCTGCTTTAATGAATGGTGGTTGGTTAATTGCTCCGACATTTTTAAAACGTACAAAAGGACAAACTTTGCACCATGCAAAACGGGTTTTGCAGGCTAAAACAAGTCAAAATATGCGTTACCTTTATAAATTAAATAGTGATATTGGTTCTGGACGTAATGCAAAAGTCGAAGGTTATCGTATAGGTGGTAAGACAGGAACAGCTGAAAAAGTTGAAAATGGAAAATATTCTAAAACAAAAAACTTCAATAGTTTTCTTGCTGCTTTTCCTATTGATGATCCTGTTTATGTTGTTTTAACAATTATTGATGAACCAAAGCCTGCAGAGGGACAGCGTTCAGCAACAGCGGGGATGAATGCTGGACCAATGCTTGCTAATATTGTTCGTCGCACAGCTAGTTTTCTTGGTGTAAAACCCGATTTTAAAAAAGAATATGAGCCTCTTTTAAGTAAAAAGAACAATTCAAGTTTCGTTAAACAACGGTAATAAAAGGTGCATCGTTATGTTGTTTGGAACAGTTTTTACAGAATGTCTTGAAGATCAGAATCTTTCTTCAATGGAAATAACAGGAATCAGTGCAGATTCTCGACAAGTCTTGCCAGGCTATGTTTTTGTTGCTGTTCAAGGAAAAAAAAGTGATGGAAGACACTATATAGATGCTGCGATAAAGCGTGGCGCACGAGCAATTGTTACAGATTGTCATGCTGTTCTTGAAGATTTATCTGTTCCCATTTTACGTGTTTCCAATGTTCGTCATAGTTTAGCGTTGGCAGCTGCACGTTTTTACGGTTCTCAGCCTGAAATGGTCGTTGCTGTGACTGGTACAAGTGGTAAAACATCTGTTGTCTCTTTTATTCGGCAAATTTGGACTCATGTTGGATTTTGTGCTGCGAGTATAGGAACGGTTGGGGTTGTTTCTCCTAAACGGAATGTTTATGGTTCTCTCACAACACCTGATCCGGTTGCCTTGCATCGTCTTCTTTGTGAAATTTCTCATGAAGGTGTGACTCATGCAGCTCTTGAAGCTTCTTCGCATGGGCTTGATCAAGGACGACTTGATGGAGTTTGTTTAACGGCTGGTGCCTTTACCAATTTAGGGCGAGATCACATGGATTATCACACGGGGGTAGAGGATTATTTGCGGGCTAAAATGAAGTTGTTTGATACACTTTTGCCTGTATCTGCTCCTGCTTTGATTTTTGCTGATGATGTTTATTCACAAAAGGTTATCGATGTTGTTACACAAGCGCGCCGTCGTGTCTTGACAATTGGTCGTAAGGGGCAATTTATCACGATTAATCGTGTTGAACATCAACGCTCAAAACAGTGTATTGAGTGTCGTGTGGAAAATAATATTTATACATTTGATTTGCCTTTGGCTGGAGATTTTCAGGTAGCCAATGCGCTTATGGCAGCGGGGTTAGCAATTGCAACGGGTGTTTCACCTCGTAAGGTTTTTTCTGCGCTTGAAACTTTGCAGGGGGCACCTGGGCGGTTAGAATTTGTCGGAAAGACAGAAAATAATGCGCCTGTTTATATTGATTATGCCCATAAACCAGAAGCTTTGGAGCAGGTTTTGCTTTCTGTTCGTCCCTTTACGCAAGGGCGTTTGATCGTTGTTTTTGGTTGTGGAGGAGATCGTGATCAAGGAAAAAGACCTTTGATGGGAAAAATTGCGGCGGATAAAGCGGATATTGTTATTGTAACGGATGATAATCCTCGTACAGAAATGCCAGAAAAAATACGCAAGGATATTTTACAGGCAGTGCCAAAAGCAATAGAGATAGCAGATCGTGGTGAGGCTATTTCTTACGCGGTGGGGCTTTTGAAAGTTGGTGATACATTAATCATTGCTGGAAAAGGTCATGAGGATGGCCAAATTATAGGGCAGACAACTTATCCTTTTTCAGATCGTCTGAAAGCGATAGAAGCTCTCGAGGACCGAAAGAAATGACAGCTTTATGGGATAAGAAAGCACTTGTTGCTGCAATTAATGGTGTTGTAATGGGAAGTATGCCAGAAACTTTTTCTGGGGTTTCCATTGATAGCCGTACTCTTGCGGAAGGTGATATTTTTTTCTGCATTAAGGGGCATCATCTTGATGGTCATGATTTTGCTGCGCAAGCTTATGAACGGGGTGCAGGCGTTCTTATTGTTGCGGAACACCGTTTGAGGGATATGAAAAAAATATCGGCTCCACTTATTGTTGTTCCTGATGTTTTGCAAGCCCTAGAAAAACTTGCACAAGCTGCACGCAAACGTTCAAGAGCTAAGATTATCGCGATAACAGGATCGGTGGGAAAAACAACGACAAAAGAAGCTTTGAAACAAGCACTTGCAACGACTGGGAACGTTCATGCGAATCTCGCTTCTTTAAACAATTGCTGGGGGGTTCCACTCACTTTAGCGCGGATGCCTATGGAGAGTGATTATGGTATCTTTGAAATTGGTATGAATCATAAAGATGAAATTCGCCCTCTGGTCAAACTGGTTTGTCCGCATGTTGCTCTCATTACGCATATTTGTGCAGGACATATGGGTTTTTTCAAAAATCTTGAAGAAATAGCAAAGGCAAAAGCTGAAATTTTTGAAGGATTAGATGAGAAAGGCATTGCCATTTTAAATGCGGATAGTGATTTTTTTTCTTATCTCGTTCAAAAAGCAAAGAAATGCGGTGTAAAGAAGATCTTAAGCTTTGGTGAGAGTAAAAATGCTGATTATCAAGCGCGAAATATACGTCTTCTAACCGATCGTTCTTCTATGATTGTAAGTATTAGGGAACGGGATAGGGAGGTTCAAATTGGTGCTCCCGGACGCCATATTGTGCAAAATAGTTTAGGGGTTATTGCTGCTTGTGATGTTATGGGAGTTGAGTTAGAGCCTGTTCTTCTTTCTTTTCGCCATTTTTCTTCTCAAAAGGGGCGAGGTGTTTGTTATCGACTGTCTTTATCAAATGGGGGTGAATTTTATCTCATTGATGAAAGCTATAATGCAAATCCTGCTTCTATGCGTGCTGCGCTTGAGCTTCTTGCTACAGGACCAATCGGTAAAGAGGGGCGGCGAATTGCTATTTTAGGAGATATGCTAGAGTTAGGGGAGTATAGTGAAAAGCTTCATCGTGATTTAATAAAGCCAATACGTCTTTCCGGTGCTAATCCGGTTTTTCTATTTGGTGAGGCGATGAAATCTTTAGTCAGTGATTTGTCTGCTGATGTTAAGGTTCATTATGCTGAAAATATTGAGAAAATTTTATCTCTTCTTTTAGCAGAAATTTCTTCTGGGGATCTGCTTATGGTTAAATCATCCAATAGCCTTTGTTCATCAAATATTGTGACTGCATTGCTTGATCGCTATAAAGCAGTTTCTTCATAGTTTTAAGAGGTTTTTTGTACCATGATGCTGTTTTTTTCTTCGTTTAGTGATTGGCTTCCAGGTGTGAATGTATTTCGTTATATTACTTTTCGCACGATAGCAGCTATGCTTACTTCGGGGCTCATCGTCTTTTTGTTTGGACCTAGCATCATTGCTTCTCTTAAATTGCGGCAGGGTAAGGGGCAACCGATTCGTGCTGATGGTCCTCAAACACATTTTAAAAAGGCTGGAACACCTACAATGGGTGGATTGATGATTTTAACCGGCATTGTAGTATCGGCATTTTTGTGGTGTAATTTATCGAATATTTATTTTTGGGTATCGCTATTGGTTATGCTTTCTTTTGGGGCAATTGGATTTTATGACGATTATCTTAAGGTCACAAAACAAACAGACAAAGGATTTTCTGGGACAGCACGGTTAAGTTTGGAGTTTTGTGTTGCCGCAATTGCTGCTTTTGTCATCCTGAAAATTGGTTCATCTGGATTCGCTTTGCCTTTTTTGAAAGATTATCTTATCAATTTGGGCTGGTTTTTTATTCCTTTTTCTGCTTTTGTCATTGTCGCGACGGGTAATGCGGTTAATTTGACGGATGGACTTGATGGGCTTGCTATTGTTCCTGTGATGGTTGCAGCCTTGTCTTTTGCTCTGATTGCTTATCTTTCTGGTAATATGAATTTTGCTGATTATCTCCAAATCCATTATGTATCGGGAGCAGGTGAATTGGCTGTTTTATTGGGAGCTGTTGTTGGGGCAGGGCTTGGTTTTTTATGGTTTAATGCACCCCCTGCAGCTATTTTTATGGGAGATACTGGTTCATTGGCTCTTGGAGGATTATTAGGGACTGTTGCGGTCGCTACGAAGCACGAAATTGTTTTGGCTCTTATTGGTGGGCTTTTTGTTGTGGAAGCTTTTTCGGTCGTTATTCAGGTTGGTTATTTCAAATTAACAAGAAAACGAGTGTTTCTTATGGCACCGATACATCATCATTTTGAGAAAAAAGGCTGGACTGAAAGCCAAGTCGTGATACGCTTTTGGATTATTTCAATTGTTCTTGCTCTTATTGGTCTTTCAACACTTAAATTGCGGTGAGATTTTGATTTCTGTTGCGTGTTATAAAGGGCAAAAAGTTGCTTTATTTGGATTAGGGAAGTCTGGACTAGCAACGGCACAAGCATTGATGCGTGGCGGTGCAGAAGTGGTGGCGTGGGATGATAGTCCTTCAAGCGTGCAAATGGCTTTTCGGCACAATATTCCAACGCGAAATTTCCGTTATGAAGATTGGTCAGAATTTGTTGCATTGATTGTAGCTCCTGGAGTTCCTTTAAATTATCCTCAACCCCATTGGGTTGTTGAAAAAGCACGAAAAAAAAATATAGAAATTATCGGTGATATTGAATTATTTGTTCGTGCGCGCCATCATTTTTTACAGCATTATGGTTTTTGTGACCAAGATGTTCCGTTCATTGCGATTACGGGGACGAATGGGAAGTCAACCACAACGGCTTTACTTGCGCATTTGTTGGAAAAAATGGGCTATGATGTGCAGATGGGGGGAAATATCGGAAAGTCAATATTGACGCTTAAGCCATTTGTTAAAAAACGTATCTATGTGATTGAATGTTCATCATTTCAAATTGATCTTACTCCCTCTCTTCAGCCGACCATTGGACTTTTATTGAATTTAACACCTGATCATATTGATCGACATGGGAGTTTTGCCTGTTATGTGCAAACCAAAAGGCATCTGATTGCTCAGGCTTCTCATGCTTTTATTTCAGTTGATGATGCAGCTTGTAGGGTTTTATATCAACAGTTACTTCATGAAGGGAAGAAAATTGGGGCAATTTCCAAGGATCATTTTGTTGAAAATGGTTTTTATGCAGATGGGACTAAGCTCTTTTCTGTTTGTCAAGGACAGCGTCATATGCTTGCAGATTTGGCGTCTATGACTGCTTTGCGCGGACGTCATAATGCGCAAAATGCCCTTATGGCATTAGCAACGTTGCAGGCTTTAAAAATAACCGATTCCTCTATAAACAAGCATTTAGCAAGTTATAAAGGGCTGGATCATCGTATGCAGCAGGTGCGTAAAATGGGGGCGGTTTTGTTTATCAATGACAGCAAGGCGACTAATGCAGATGCAACAGCTCCTGCGCTTTCCACCTTTAATGATATTTTTTGGATTGTTGGGGGACAGGCAAAAAAGGGAGGAATAGAGTCTCTTAGAGAATTTTTTCCTAAAATTCGTAAAGCCTATTTGATTGGGAGCGCGGCGGAAGAATTTGCTCGCACTATTGGATCTGCTTTTCCCTTTTCTATGAGCTTAACTTTGAAAAATGCGGTGCGTGAAGCAGCTGTTGACGCAATGGGTTGTAAGGAAAAAGAGGTGACGGTTCTTTTGTCACCTGCTTGTGCAAGTTATGACCAATTTAAAAATTATGAAATGCGAGGCGAAGAATTTGTCTCTTTTGTGATGCAGTTACAATAAAAAAAGCATCAGTTATAAAAAAATATTTTTGCGTTAAGACTCCAGAATCTTTTGTTGTGTAATTTAGTTTTTAAAGTGTTTGTTAAATAGGCTGGGGAACCATATCACTTTGAGATAATTTATAAAATGGATAAGGTGGATACCATGGTTACGCGTGCAGATAGAGATCCAATTGCTAATTGGTGGTGGACGATTGATCGCTCTATCTTTGCAGCTTGTTTAATTTTAATGGGAATTGGCATTATGCTGTCTTTTGCTGCCAGCCCTATTATTGCAAAAAAAATCGGAATTGCTGATAGTTTTTATTTTGTTCGGTGGCATATCATTTTTAGCATTTCAGCATTTTTTACGATGGTTACCATTTCTTTTTTTTCGCTTTCTAATATTCGTCGTTTATGTGCTCTTTTGCTCGTAGTAACGCTTGCTCTTATGGTTGCAACCTTATTTTTTGGTCCAGAATTAAAGGGAGCTCGGAGGTGGATTCTACTATTTGGTTTTTCTGTACAGGCTTCAGAGTTTATGAAGCCAGCTTTTGTGGTTATGTCCGCTTGGCTTTTTTCAGAACAGATACGCAGGAGGGGAATTCTGGGTTATACGTTAGCGATTCTACTTTATGCCATTTGTTGTGTGCTTTTGGTTTTGCAGCCTGATATTGGACAAACAGTTTTAATAAGTGCAACATGGGGGGGGCTGTTTTTTATTGCTGGTGTACCTCTTACCATTATTTTTCTCTTTCTCATTTTAGGCGTTGTAGGAATTATTTTAGCTTATCTTTTTCTGCATCATGTGCGTGAGCGTATCAATGGTTTTTTGACAGGTGAAGGGGATACTTTTCAAGTGGATGTAGGACGTGAGGCTATTTTGAATGGTGGTTGGTTTGGGCAAGGTCCTGGGGAGGGAACAGTAAAACGTATCATTCCTGATAGCCATACAGATTTCGTATTTTCCGTTGCTGCTGAAGAATATGGTATTATTCTTTGTTTGTTAATTATGATGCTTTTTGGCTTTATCGTTATGCGTTCATTGTATATAGCCATGAATACACGTGATTCCTTTATACGTCTTGGTATTACTGGCATAGCAATGATGATTGGCTTTCAATCAGCTATTAATATGGCCGTTAATCTTCACTTAATTCCTCCAAAAGGCATGACATTGCCTTTTATTTCTTATGGTGGTTCTTCAATGGTGGCGATTGCTTTTTCAATGGGCATTTTGCTCAGTTTAACACGTCGTTGGCCAGAAGCACGCCTTTCAGCTTTTTCTTCCTCTTCTGTCTTGGATACCCCTTATGAATGATAAAAAAGTTATTGTTTTAGTGGCTGGTGGTACAGGTGGACATCTTTTTCCTGCTGAAGCAGTTGCTGTTGAATTAAGGCGGCGTGGATATGATGTTCATTTAATAACAGATGAAAGAGCACGACCTTTTGTTCGGTGCTTTGATGAAGAGCATATTCATATCGTTTCATCGGCAACATTTATACGACGCCATCCTTTTGCTCTGATAAAGACGTTTTGGTCTTTGCTAAGGGGTATGGGGCAATCGTTGGCGTTGTTTTATAAATTACGTCCTGTTCTTGTTGGAGGATTTGGGGGGTATCCGAGCTTTCCTCCTCTTTTTATTGCGGCCTTAACGAGGCGTGTAACATTTATTCATGAACAAAATGCTGTTATGGGGCGTGCCAATCGGGTGTTGGCAATTTTTGTGCGTGCAATCGCTGGTGGTTTGTTGTCGCCAAATGGCGCTTATGCTCATAAAATACTTTTGACGGGGAATCCTGTCCGTGAGGCTGTGTTGAAGGCGGCTAAAATTCCTTATCATTCCTCAACTGGTGAAGAGCCATTTCATTTTTTAATTTTTGGAGGTAGCCAAGGGGCTTCTGCTTTTTCACATATTGTTCCAGAAGCTATTGCTTTATTCGATGATAAGAATCGTAAACGTTTACGAATTGTGCAGCAAGTCCGAGGTGAAGCAGAAGGGTTGATCAAAATCTATCGTGATATGGGTGTACAAGCAGAGGTAGCTCCTTTTTTTGATGATATGGCTGAACGTATGGCACATGCCCATTTTATTTTGTCGCGCGCTGGGGCTTCATCTGTTTGTGAGATAGCGGTGATTGGTAGACCTGCTTTGCTTGTTCCCTATCCCCATGCTTTAGATCATGATCAGGCCGCTAATGCAGCTTTGCTTGCTCGTGTAGGTGGTGCACAAATTGTATCAGAAAAAGATTTAAATGCACAAAAGCTTTCTTCTCTTTTAATGCACGCTTGTTGTGCGCCCCATTTATTAGAAAAACAAGCGCTTGCTGCAAAAAAAGTTGGGCAACCTCATGCAACCCTTTGCCTTGCTGATATGGCTGAATCCTTAATTGCAGGGCGATTGTTGTCAGATATAAAAGAGGAGCTTTTTAATGAAAATGCCACTTGATATAGGTGTTATCCATTTTATCGGAATCGGGGGGATCGGTATGAGTGGAATTGCGGAGGTTTTTTATAATCTTGGCTATAAAGTTCAAGGGTCAGATCAAGTTGAGAGTGCAAATGTTGAACGTTTGCGGAGAAAAGGAATTAATGTTTATATAGGTCATTGTGCTGAAAATTTAGGAAATGCAGAGGTTGTTGTTTTTTCTACTGCCGTTAAAAAAACAAATCCTGAGTATATTGCTGCAAAGGAAAGACATTTACCGCTTGTCAGACGTGCAGAAATGCTGGCGGAGCTGATGCGGTTTCGGCGTGCAATTGCGGTGGGTGGTACACATGGTAAAACAACGACCACATCAATGGTCGCAGCTCTTCTTGATGCTGGTCATTTTGATCCAGTGGTGATTAATGGCGGTATTATTAATGCTTATGGTACGAATTCTCGTACAGGAGATGGCGATTGGATGATTGTTGAAGCTGATGAAAGTGATGGTACATTTTTAAAGCTGCCTGCTGATATTGCTGTTATTACTAATATTGACGCTGAGCATTTAGATCATTATGGAAGTTTTGATGCTGTGCGTGAGGCTTTTCGGCAATTCGTAGAAAATGTTCCTTTTTATGGTTTTGCTGTTTTGTGCCTTGATCATCCAGAGGTTCAGTCATTGGCGGGCCGTATTGATGATCGGTGGGTGATCACTTATGGTGCAAATCCACAAGCGGATGTTCGTTTTCTTAATCTTTCGATGCATGGTCAAAAAACGCATTTTGATGTTCTTATTCGCTCACGCAAAACAGGAAGAAAGATTGAGTTGAAAAATTTGCTTTTACCCATGGCAGGACAGCATAATGTTGCTAATGCAACGGCGGCGATTGCTATTGCGCATGAACTAGGCATTTCAAATGAAGCTATAAAAAGGGGTTTAGCAGAATTTGGCGGAGTAAAACGGCGTTTTACGCGAACAGGAAGTTGGCGAGGTATTGAAATATTTGATGATTATGGACATCACCCTGTTGAAATAAAGGCTGTTTTGCGTGCAGCACGTGAGAGTGCAAAAGGGCGTGTTATTGCGATTGCACAACCCCATCGGTATTCACGTTTGTATCATTTATTTGATGATTTTTCTGCTTGTTTTAATGATGCAGATACAGTGTTGATTACGCCCGTTTATGCGGCTGGTGAAGAGCCTATTATTGGATTTGGTTCTCAAGAATTGGTAGAGCATATTAAAATGGCGGGTCATCGTGATGTGCGCTTGATACATAGTCTGGAAGATGTCGTGTCTCTTGTCTCAAAATTTGCTCAGGCAGAGGATTATGTTATTTTTCTTGGTGCTGGTAATATCACACAATGGGCTTGCGCGTTGCCTCATCAGTTAGCGGTATTGGATGGTCATGGTAAATTTTCAGCACATTGATGGTGAGGCGCTATTGGCGCAACTGCAACCGCTGTTGGGCGGCGTGAGAGGCAAGCTTACACCTAATGTTGAAATGCGTAAGGTAACGTGGTTTCGCACGGGCGGGTTGGCAGAGCTTTTTTATCAGCCTGTTGATGAAGAAGATTTGGCTCTCTTTCTTCAAAATTTGCCTGAATTTGTTCCTGTAACAATTGTCGGTATCGGTTCTAATCTTTTGGTGCGTGATGGGGGCGTTCCTGGTGTTGTGATTCGTCTTTCTCCAAAAAATTTTGGGCAAGTGCAGCAAGTTTCTCCAAAAGGCTTTTTAGTTGGTGCTGGTACGGCGGATAAACATTTAGCTGCTGCTGCTTTAAAGGCAGAAATTGCAGGTTTTCATTTTTATCATGGTATTCCTGGTGCTCTTGGAGGAGCTCTCAAAATGAACGCGGGTGCGAATGGTATTGAAACCGCAGCGCGTGTTGTTGAGGTCTATGCGCTGGATCGTAAAGGGCAACGTCATATCTTGAGTTTGAAAGATATGCATTATTCTTATCGCCATTGTGATATTCCTAAAGATTTTATTTTTACAGCTGCTTTATTGGAAGGAAAACTCGGTAATAAAGATGATATTCGTGCTGCTATGGATGAAGTTTCCCTCCACAGAGAAACAGTACAACCTATTCGTGAAAAGACAGGAGGATCAACTTTCAAAAATCCTGAGAATGGATCTGCGTGGCGCGTGATTGATGAAGCAGGGTGTCGTGGTTTACGGATTGGTGGCGCTCAAATGAGTGAAATGCACTGTAATTTTATGATTAATACAGGGAAAGCAACAGGATATGATCTTGAAGCATTGGGAGAAACAGTGCGTGCGCGTGTTTTTGCAAATTCAGCCCACCTTTTACAATGGGAAATAGAGCGTATTGGTCAATTTGAGCGTGGTCGAAGTGTTTCTCCTTTTGATCCATTTCATTGATTTATTGTTCACTAAAAAAGTGCAAATAAAAAATTGAGTCATTTCAAAGAGATAATAAAAAATTTCTATTAAGAATCAATAAATTAACAAAGAATCTCTTGCATCAGGCTTTTGAGTCTGATTCATTATGCAAAATGCTAGGTTATTGATTCGCAAGGATAAACCTTGTTTTTTCTGTATGTGGTGCTGATGTATTTTATATAGACTACATATAGTATGCGAAAGAGGGTGATTTATTATGAGAGATAAACATATAGCTGTGTTAATGGGAGGTTTTTCTTCTGAACGGTCTGTAAGTTTATCTTCAGGGGCGGCTTGTGCTGATGTTCTAGAGCTGCAGGGGTATCGCGTGAGCCGCGTGGATGTTGACGCGCATATTGCTTCTGTTCTTGAACAGTTACAGCCCGATATTGCCTTCAATGCATTGCATGGTCCATTTGGTGAAGATGGCCGGATCCAGGGGATTCTTGAATATTTAAAAATTCCTTACACCCATTCTGGTGTGATGGCATCCGCTTTGGCAATGGATAAGGGACGTGCAAAAATTATCGTTGCAAATGTTGGGGTTTGTGTTGCTCCTTCTCGTATCATGAGCCGCTTTGCTTTGGGACAAACGCATCCCATGGAGCCTCCTTATGTAATTAAACCTGTGTGTGAAGGATCAAGTTTTGGTGTTGTCCTTGTCCAGGAAAATGAAGCAGCACCGCCGCATAGTATTGGGGGAGCTGAGTGGGGGTATGCCGATGAGGTGATGATTGAAAAATATATTCCTGGTCGTGAATTGACTTGTGCTGTTTTGGGGAATGAAGTGCTGGATGTGTGTGAAATTCTTCCCGATAAACACTTTCCATTCTACGATTATGACTCGAAATATAAAATGGGTGGTTCTCTTCACATTTGTCCTGCACAACTTTCACTAAATATTTACCAAAGTGTGCAAAGAATGTCTTTAGCAGCCCATCAGGCGATAGGGTGTCGAGGTGTTAGCCGTTCTGATTTTCGTTTTGATGAGAAAACGGGAGAATTGGTTTGGCTTGAAATTAATACGCAACCCGGTATGACATCGACGTCTCTTCTTCCTGATATTGCAAAAGCGAGCGGCCGTACTTACGGCGATATTGTTCAATGGATGGTGGAGGACGCATCATGTATGCGTTGAATGTTAATAAAACAAATGTTCCGATGGAGGTGCTTTCAGTGCCGGCTTTGCCACGTCTTTATCGTCGTTTCCTCCGGTTTATGTTTGAGTTTGTTTTTGTCAATATTCATATTCCACGCCATTTCGGTTCTTTTGCGGTGGTATGGTTTTTCTTTGTTACGGCTTTTTATGGACTTTCATCAAGTGGTCAGATGGCTGTGATCGTAAACACGATCATATTAGATAGTAGTTTTGTGGTCACTCATGTCGATATAAGCGGCAATAAGCGTTTGACAAAGCAGGATATTTTTAAAATTTTAAAACTTGATGTTGCGCCTTCTATATTCACTTTTGATGTTGAAAGAGCACGTTCTCTTTTGGAAAAACAGGCTTGGGTGCAATCGGCTAATGTTCAGAAAATTTATCCTAATAGAATGCGCATTTCCATCGTGGAGCGTGAACCCTATGCTATTTGGCAACATGATAGCATAGTGGATATTGTTGATAATACAGGTCGTGTCATTGTGCCCTTTAAAGGGGAAATTGTTCGGGATTTACCTCTTGTGGTTGGGCAGGGTGCACAAAATGCTGCTAAAGTGTTTATTCAAGCGCTGTCAGTCTATCCGGAAGTATATGATCGTATTCGTGCTTTTGTGCGGGTAGGTGATCGACGTTGGGATCTTGTTTTGGATAATGGAATGCGCGTTATGTTGCCTGAAAATGGTGCCCTTGAAAGGCTTTCTTCTCTTGTTTCGTCCGGTACAATGCAAGATCTTTTATCTCGCGATATTCTCAGTGTTGATTTACGTCTTGCTGATCGAATTACTGTTTCTTTATCAGATGAAACGTTGGAGCGTTATCATGCTACTGTAGAAGAAGAAGAACGTATTTTAAAGGCACGAAAGGCAGGAAACCCATGATGTTGCTTAGATCACATCATCTGGGAGGGCGTAAAACACGTTTTTTAACGGTTCTTGATGTCGGTTCAAGTAAGATTGTTTGTCTTATTGCCTGTTTGCGTCCTTTGAAGCATGCGCACTATTTACATGGTCGTACACATTCTACGGAAATTCTAGGCTTTGGAGTGCAGCGTTCACGCGGTATTAAATCTGGTGTTGTCATGGATATGTTTGCAGCAGAACAATCAATAAGGTTGGCTGTTGATGCGGCAGAAAAAATGGCTGGTTTGGTGGTGGATTCAGTGATTGTGAATTTTTCCTCAAGTCGATTACAAAGTGCTTTGATTAATGGAAAAGTCCATTTGAATGGCCGTGAAGTCACCAAGCGTGATATGCGTATGGCCTTTTCAGATGTTTCACGTAAAGCTTTTGATGCTGAACGTCATGTTATGCACTCAGTTCCAGTTTCTTATGTATTGGATGGAGATAAAGGAATTTCTGATCCTGTCGGAATGGCAGGGGAAACATTTGGGGTTGACGTGCATGTGGTAACAGCTGAAACAGCGTCTTTGCGTAATTTAGAAACTTGTATTAATCGTGCACATTTGAGTGTTGAAGCAATGGTTGCTACTCCCTTTGCAAGTGGTCTTGCTGTCTTGATGAATGATGAGGCGCATTTAGGGGCTGCATGTATTGATTTTGGTGGTGGAACAACAACATTTTCAGTGTTTTTTGAGGGAAAATTTATTCATGCGGATGCTCTTGCTGTTGGGGGGCATCATGTCACTCTTGATGTTGCGCGCGGATTTTCTATGTCTCTAACAGAGGCGGAACGTTTAAAAGTTATTTATGGTTCAGCACTTTTAACAAGTGCTGATGAGCGGCAAATGATTAATGTAGCAGAAATTGGGAGTGAACAGCGTGAAATTCAATATCCTCGTGCGGTTCTTGGGCGTATCATTCGTGCGCGTGTTGAAGAAATTTTAGAAATGGTTCGTGATTGTTTAAATCGTTCTGGTTTTGGTCATATCATTGGTAAACGTGTTATTTTGACTGGGGGAGCAAGCCAGTTAACAGGATTGCCAGAAATGGCACGTACTATATTGGGAAGAAATGTTCGTATCGGGCGGCCTTTAGGTATTTCGAGGCTTCCTTCTCTTGCAAAAGGGGCGGCGTTTACATCTGCTGTTGGGTTGTTAATTTATCCGCAATTGGTGGGTTTTGAAGAAAAAACAATGCAGGCGGCAGGAAATCATTTATCGATGGGCACGCGTGGGTATTTTCAGCGTGTCGGTCAGTGGTTGCGTGAGAGTTTTTAGTTAAGTCTAGTTGGATAAATTTCATCGCTTTGGCTTGCGGTGTCTTATGAGAAGGAAAAGAAAATGACGATTAATCTGCATCGGCCAGATATCGCGGAATTGAAGCCACGCATTACCGTTTTTGGTGTTGGAGGTGGTGGCGGGAATGCCGTGAATAATATGATAAATGCTGGTCTTCAGGGAGTTGACTTTGTTGTTGCAAATACGGATGCACAGGCTTTGGCTATGTCAAAGGCTGAACGTGTTATCCAACTTGGGGCAGCTGTGACAGAAGGTTTGGGTGCTGGAGCTTTACCGGAAGTTGGACAAGCGGCGGCAGAGGAATGTATTGATGAAATTATCGATCATCTTGCAGACTCTCATATGGTTTTCATTACTGCTGGTATGGGGGGAGGGACTGGAACAGGGGCTGCTCCCGTTGTTGCTCGAGCAGCGCGTGAAAAAGGTATTTTGACTGTTGGTGTTGTGACAAAACCGTTTCAATTTGAAGGCGCACGTCGTATGAAAACGGCAGAGGCTGGTATTGAAGAATTACAAAAATCTGTCGATACATTGATTGTTATTCCCAATCAAAATCTTTTCCGTATTGCAAATGATAAGACAACGTTTGCTGATGCTTTTGCTATGGCTGACCAAGTGCTTTATTCGGGTGTTGCTTCCATTACGGATTTGATGATTAAAGAGGGTTTGATTAACCTTGATTTTGCTGATGTTCGCTCTGTTATGCACGAAATGGGTCGAGCCATGATGGGAACGGGTGAGGCATCTGGTGATGGACGTGCTTTGGCTGCGGCTGAAGCTGCTATTGCAAACCCATTGTTGGATGATACCTCTATGCGTGGGGCGCGTGGTTTACTGATTTCTATTACGGGTGGTCGTGATATGACTCTTTTTGAGGTTGATGAAGCTGCTAATCGTATTCGTGAAGAAGTGGATGCTGATGCGAATGTGATCTTTGGCGCTATTGATGATGAGTCATTGGAAGGTGTTATTCGTGTTTCTGTGGTTGCCACCGGTATTGATCGTGAAGTTAGTGATGTGGTTCAGTCCTCTCATCCTCAGCTTCAAAGGCCTGCTTCTTCAATGCGCAAGAGTGATCCTGGAACGTCACACAGTTCTTTTCATGTTCAGTCATCGCCACTGCGTTCTGAGTCAATGGTAGAAGTAATCGAATCACTTGAAATAGAGAAGGCTAAATCAACCGGAGAACAGTTCCGTCCCAAAAGTCAAATTTTTGCACATCCTACAGAAGCAATGACGACACGAAGTGCGACGAATGCTGTTGCGTATGGTTCAAATGCTGTTCAGGAACAGAGATCAAATGTGCCTCGTATGCAAGTAAGTCGTGGTTCTCAACAGGCTATGACGGCTCCTGTGAGTATGGAGGCAACAGCGCATGTTCTTGATGAGATGACAGAGGTTGTGAAGCAAAAAGAAAAGCTAGTGCAACCAAAACAAATACAACAAATGCAAGCGCGCTCTCCAATGCGTATGCCTGAGTTAAAGGATTTTCCTCCTGTTGCTCATGGACAAAGTCAAAGAACATCTGTGACTGATCAAGGTCCTCGTAATCTTTGGCAGCGTTTGAAACAGAGCTTAACGCATCGTGAAGAAGAAGAGCCAGAAGCGAGGCTGGAGCCTGCTGTTAGATCGTCTCAGCAGCAAGAGTCTTATGTTTACAATAAAAATTCTCAGGCGCTTTCTCAAGATTCTTCTGTTTATGTTCCACGTCGTTCTGGTGAGTTGCACCCTCAGGTACCACAAGATCAGCGTACTTTTATAAGTGAAGAAGATCAGTTGGAAATACCAGCATTTTTACGTCGTCAGGCAAATTAATTGATGAAAAATGAGGCAAAGTAAGAAAAATTATTACCTCTTTGATGATCAGTCAAAAATTATACAGTAAAATATATTGCTATTTTTGGGATAAAATACTTTGTTTTTAAAAAAACCGCTTATAGTAAGCGGTTTTTTTATTATTTACTATGAATACTTTTTATAGTTTTATAACTTTTGTTAAAAGATGTAAAAGCAATTCAATAAAATAATATGATAAATTTGGTGCCAAAATATCAGTCTACTCTTAAAAAAGCAGTAATATTTAAGGGGATTGGCGTTCACAGTGGCTGTTTGTCAGTGGTAAAGGTTTGTCCAGCGGATGTTGGGTGTGGTATTATTTTTAAGCGTTGTGGATTAGATGGAACAGAGAAAATATTTCAAGCCCATGCATCCCAAACAGGAGAAACTGAATTATCAACGGTACTTGGAGATGGAGATGTAAGGGTTGAAACAATTGAACATTTGATGGCAGCAATTACTGCTTATAATTTGGATAATCTTATTATTGAAGTGTCACATAATGAGGTTCCTATTTTGGATGGTTCAGCGTGGCTATATTGCCAAGCTTTTGAAGACGTTGGCATTGTACAGCAAGATGCGTTGCGTTCTTATTTCATTATAAAAAAACCGTTGCGGGTTGAAGGAGCTCATGGTGTTGCAGAGCTTTTGCCATTCGATGGACGTCGTTTTGATATAATGATCTCTTTTCCTTCTCCTGCTATTGGTAAGCAACATTTCAGTTTTGATCTTACCACACGAGGGTTCAGAGATGATTTGTCACGTGCGCGCACTTTTGGTTTTATCAAAGACGTGGAAAAATTAAGGCTTTCTGGAAAGGCGAGAGGCGCTTCTTTGGAAAATTCTCTTGTTATCGATCTTAATGATAAAATTTTAAATCCCGGTGGTCCTTATTGGGAGAATGAATGTGTTCGGCACAAGATGCTTGATGCGATTGGTGATACTGCTTTGCTTGGGGCGCCTTTTATTGGATTATTTCGTTCTTATTGTAGTGGACATAGAATTAATGCGCAATTGGTGAAGGCTGTTTTGGCAGACGAATCACATTACGAAAAAAGCTTTTTAGAGAAAGAGTAAAAAAATTGACAAGATTTTTTTATCGTTTATTTGATTTTTAAGGGGATGATTGACCTAAACTGCTAAATTGGTTATGTGGATTTTAAAGTGATATGGTATAAGACCTTTTATAACTTGTTTTTGCTACAAGGTGATATTCTGTGGAGGCCGGAAAAACTATGAAAAAATCTCATGTGTGCATTGGAAATATGACATATAGAAAATCTAACATTGTACGCAAGATATTGGGGGTGGTGCTTTTGGGAAGCACCTGTATGTTGGCGGGATGCCTCTTTAAAGAGAAAAATACCCTTGATCCATCTGCTTATGTTTTGAAAATAGAGCCACCAGATGTTTTATATAATCAGGCGCTTGCTAGCCTTGAGAGTGGGAAGCTTGGGGATGCATCAAAGAAGTTTTTGAAGATTGAAAAGCAGTATGCTTATACAGACTGGGGGCGTAAATCTTTAGTCATGGGGGCTTTTACTAATTATCGACTCGGAAAGTATGATGATTCAATTAGTATGGCTCAACGCTATATTACTCTTTATCCAGGGTCGACTGACTCGGCTTATGCGTATTATATTATTGGTCTTTCTTCTTTCCGTCGGATTCCTGATGTTACGCGTGATCAACGTGATACGAAACGCGCTATTGCTGCTATGCAGCTCCTTATAGAGCGTTATCCTAATTCTGAATATGTCAAGGATGCTAAAGATAAAATACGTTTTGGGCGCGAACAGCTGGCTGGCAAAGAAATGCAGATTGGCCGTTATTATGAAGAGGGGCGGCGCTACCTTGCGGCAAGTAGACGGTTTCGTACCGTGGTTGAAGAGTATTCCGATACAAATCAAATTGAAGAAGCACTTTTCCGTTTGACTGAGGTTAATCTTGCTCTCGGCTTAACGGCGGAAGCACAGACGGCAGCAGCTATTTTAGGACGTAACTATCCCAAAAGTGAGTGGTATAAATTTTCTTATAATCTCTTGCAGAAGAATAAAATATCGCCACGCGAGCATAAATCTTCTTGGATCTCAAATGCTTTAGGTGGTGATAAGAAGAGGGTACGTTGATTCTCTATGCTGGTACAGCTTTCGATTCATAATATTGTTTTGATCGAAACGCTCGATATTCATTTTACGGCGGGGTTGACGGTTTTAACTGGAGAAACAGGTGCGGGGAAGTCTATTCTCCTTGATGCTTTATCACTTGCTCTAGGGGGGCGGGGTGATGCTTCGCTTGTGCGTCATGGTGCTGACCGCGGGCAGGTCACAGCTGTTTTTGATGTGTCTGTTTCACATCCTGCACGTCAACTTATTCGTGAGAATGGTCTTGATGATGAAGGTGATATTATTTTACGACGTGTGCAATCAAGTGATGGACGTAGCCGTGTTTTTATCAATGATCAGGTGTCTAGTGTTGCATTGATGAGAAGTGTTGGCCGTTTGCTGGTTGAAATCCATGGACAACATGATGATCGTGCACTTGTTGATGTTGCTACACATCGCCAATTATTAGATGCCTTTGGTGGTCTTGAGGATGAAGTGGAAAATTTGCGTCAGTGTTATTACACATGGCGTGAATTTGAGGAGCGTTTGCAACGGCAGCGTCTTAAAGTGGAGAGCGCGGTACGTGAGGTTGATTATCTTCGTGCGTGTGTAGAAGAGCTTGAAAAGCTTGATTTTAAAGTTGGTGAAGAGGATACTCTTTCTCTTCGTCGTGCCGATATGCTTAAATTAGAAAAAATAGCGACGGATATTAAAGAAGCGGATGATCTTTTAACGGGTCAAAAATCACCAATCCCAGTGCTTTCTAATTTGGTGAGGCGTTTGGAGCGGAAAATTCCTGAGGCACAAGAGCTTATTGTACCTGTGGTGAAATCTATTGATGAGGCATTGCATGCACTTGCAACAGCACAAGAAGGTATTGAGACGGCAATACGAGCATTAGATTTTGAACCTGATGAATTGGAACGGATAGAAGAGCGTCTTTTTTCTCTTCGGGGTTTTGCTCGTAAATATCAAGTTTCTGCGGATGAATTGGTTCAGTTACGCGATAAGATGGATGCTGAACTAGCTGAATTTGAAGAGGCTCAGACTATATTGACACGTTTTGAAGATGAGGCAAAACAAGCACAAAAAAATTATGATATGTTAGCACAAGCGTTGTCAATAAAACGTCAAGAGGTTGCAAAGCACTTATCTGAAAGCGTGATGACTGAGTTACCGGCATTGAAATTAGAGAGGGCTGAATTTATTGTTGAAATGCAAAGTGATATCGAAAAGCGGAGTGCAGAGGGATGTGATCGTATTGAATATTGGGTGCGAACAAATCCTGGAACACGTGCTGGACCGATGCTTAGTGTGGCTTCTGGCGGTGAATTGTCTCGTTTTTTGTTGGCATTAAAAGTTGTTTTATCTGATCGGGGATCAGCACCGACGCTGATCTTTGATGAAATTGATACAGGCGTTGGGGGTGCTGTTGCAGCTGCTATTGGGCAAAGGTTGCAACGCTTATCAGAACATGTCCAGGTTTTCGCTATTACGCATGCTCCACAGGTCGCATCGAAAGCGCATGGTCATTTTCTTATTTCAAAAATTGAGAGTCATGATAAAGGACGCTTTTTTACTGCTATTCATAAAATGGAAGAGCATGAGCGTGCAGAAGAAATTGCTCGTATGTTGGCAGGAGAACAGATTACTGAAGAAGCGCGTGCAGCGGCTCAAAAGCTTCTAGCATAAAGGTAATTAGTCAGCGAAAAAATACTGGAAAGCTTGTATTTATTGAGATTCACTTTATGAGGAGGCGTGGAGATCCTTGTGGCAGTGCTCGTAATTTGGAATAGATTTTATGAACAAAGATGCAGATAAAAATCTCACAGCTTTTGAAGCAGAAAGTGAATTAGAGTGGTTGGCAAAAGAGATTGCACGTCATGATGTGCTTTATAATCGTGATGATCAGCCTGAAATTTCTGATGCAGAATATGATGCTTTGCGCCGCCGTAATGCAGAAATTGAAGCCATTTTTCCAGAGCTTATTCGTGTTGATTCTCCTTCACATAAAATTGGGGCACCAATTTCTGAAAAGTTTGAAAAATCTGTTCATGCACAGCCAATGCTTTCACTTGATAATGCGTTTAGCTCTGAAGATGTTACTGAATTTGTTGAGCGTATTCGTCGTTTTTTACGGCTTCCAGAAACACAAGTGTTGGAAATAACAGCGGAGCCAAAAATTGATGGTTTATCTTTGTCTTTGCGCTACGAAAAGGGGCGGCTTGTGGGTGCGGCAACGCGTGGGGATGGAGCTGTCGGTGAAAATGTGACGGCAAATGCCCGAACCATTGCTGATATTCCACAAGTTTTGCAAGGTGATTTTCCTGATATAATTGAGGTGCGTGGTGAAGTTTATATGGGGCGGGAGGATTTCCAAGCACTTAATATCAGCCAACAAGAGAAGGGCAAGTTAACCTTTGCCAATCCTCGAAATGCGGCAGCTGGTTCACTCCGTCAGCTTGATTCACGGATAACCGCTAGCAGAAAGCTTCAATTTTTTGCTTATGCTTGTGGTGAGGTGAGTGAAATATTGGCAGAAAGTCAAATGGAGATGATGAAAAAGCTAAAAGAATATGGCTTTGTTATCAATCCATTAACAAAAGTCTTTAAGACGTTAGAAGAGATTATTTCTTATTATCACGATATCGAAGAATGCCGTTATTCTTTAAGCTATGATATTGATGGTATTGTTTATAAGGTTAATGATTTGATGCTCCAAAAGCGCTTGGGATTTGTTTCTCGTTCGCCGCGTTGGGCAATCGCGCATAAATTTCCAGCAGAAAAAGCGATAGCGCTTTTGAGAGATATTGACATTCAAGTTGGTCGCACGGGAGCTTTGACACCTGTGGCACGTCTTACGCCTATTACTGTTGGTGGAGTGGTGGTGACCAATGCTAGTTTGCATAATGAGGATTATATTAAGGGAATTGGTCATAAAGGAGAGCCTATTCGTGAAGGACGTGATATTCGTATAGGCGATAGCGTTATTGTACAACGTGCTGGTGATGTGATCCCTCAAGTTATTGATGTTATTATTGAAAAACGCCCGAAAGATGCTGCTGTCTTTATTTTTCCTCATTTGTGTCCAGCTTGTGGGAGTCATGCTGTTCGTGAAGTGGGAGAAGCCGTGCGTCGCTGTACAGGGGGGCTTATTTGTCCTGCACAGGCGATTGAGCGTATTCGTCATTTTGTTGCGCGCAATGCTTTTGATATTGAGGGCTTGGGTAAAAAACAGGTAGAGTTTTTTTTCTATGCTCAAGATGAAGCGCTTTGTATTCATACACCAGCCGATATTTTTACTTTAGAACGTCGCCAAGAAAAATCTTTGATACGTTTAGAAAATATAGAAGGTTTTGGTACTGTTTCAGTTCGCAAATTGTATGATGCCATTAATGCACGTCGCGAAATTCCTTTAAGCCGTTTTTTGTTTGCATTGGGGATTCGCCATGTTGGAGAGGTGAATGCACGCCGCCTTGCGCGTACTTATAAAAATTATACAGCTTTTGAAACTGCGGCTATGGGAGCACTTATGCCGTGTGATAAGGAAAATGAAAAAGGCAATGAAGCTTGGATGGAGCTTACCAATATCGAAGGCATTGGGCCACAGGTAGGGAGCGCAATTGTTGATTTTTATCAAGAAGCGCATAATCGTGAGGTTTTGTCTGTTTTACTTGAAGAAGTAACCCCTCTTGATGAGGTGCCTATCACGACAGCTTCTTCTCCAATAGCGGAAAAGACTATTGTTTTTACAGGAACTTTGACGCATATGTCACGCGATGAAGCAAAAGCATTGGCAGAGCGATTAGGAGCCAAAACATCTGGTTCACTTTCTAAAAAAACAGATCTTCTTGTTGCAGGACCTGGAGCAGGCTCTAAATTAGCTAAAGCTGAAGAATTAGGTGTTGAGGTTATCGATGAAGAGACTTGGCTACAGTTGATTGAGAAACATAATGTTTAGAGGGCGTTTTCTAGAAGATGCGTATGCTGGTTGTATGGTTATCTCTCTTACATTTTTGGGGGCTGGAAGCAAAAAGGGAATAATAGGGGTTGTTTTTTTGCAAAAATAGAGCGCCATATATTTTGATATTTATTAAGTGATTAAAAAACGTTGAATTTAAATATTAAACTTAAACTCTTATGATTAAGAATATACAAGGTTATTATTAGTAAAAGATATACGTTATCACTGTGAATCAAGGTAAAATTGTAACTAAATATGCAGAATTTTTGAGTTTAAACGGCGTAATAAGCTGGTTATAATAGGCTTTTTAGAAATGTGACGCGTAGGATTACAAAATATAATGAAAATTTCTATATAGCAGAATAAGGCTACAACTTCATGTGAAGATGGTGGAGGATAGTTTATAAGCATTATCTGTTACAAGTATATCCCGTTCTGTTTCAGTTTGGGAAGAGCTTTTATCCTATCGGCAAAAAAACTTGAAGTATTTTATAGAAGCGTTTTTTGTGATTGCTGATGGTAAATACGCATTTCTCTCTTTAAAAGAGAAGGGTGTGGTGTTTTTATAAGAAGCATTAGAAGATATTTGTGTTGCCTCATTTAAAGGGGCAGTGTTGCCTTTTTTGTCCATTTTTTATCTTCTTCATTTAAGTAAGGTGCATTCATCTGATAAACGCGCGCATGGTAATCATTGAGCCATTGCCGTTCTTCTTGTGTCAAAAGCTCTGGGAGAATGAGTTTTCGATCAATAGGGCAAAGTGTAAGCGTCTCAAACGAAAGCATTTCTATATCCCCGCCATCAATTTTTTGTGCTGGCTTTACAATTATCAAATTTTCAAGACGGATACCAAAAGCACCTTCGCGATAATATCCTGGTTCATTTGAAAGAATCATACCGGAGATGAGTTCTTGGCATCCTTTGCGGGAAATATTTTGTGGTCCTTCATGAACAGAAAGATAAGACCCAACACCATGACCGGTGCCATGAGCATAATCAAAACCAGCTTTCCACAATGCAATGCGCGCTAGAATATCAATGTCTTGTCCGCGGGTTCCTTTTGGAAATCTTGCAGTTGAAAGAGCAATCATACCTTTGAGGACAAGCGTGAAACAGCGTTTTTCTTCTTCTCCAATATTCCCAATTGCTACTGTACGTGTGACATCTGTCGTTCCATCACGATATTGTCCACCTGAATCAACAAGATAAAGTTCACCCGCATTGAGTTGTTTATTTGTTTGTGTCGTTACACGATAATGAATAATGGCGCCATTTTCTCCTGCTGCTGAAATTGTATCAAAAGAAAGATCTTTAAGTTCTTCTCCCATTTCTTTTGCTGTATTTATGCGAAATTCTTCTAATTTTTGAGCGGCAGAAATTTCACTTATTGACCCTGGTATTTGTTTATCTAACCAGGAAAAAAAACGGGTTAGGGCAACACCATCGCGTAGATGCGCTTTGCGTGCGCCATTGAGTTCTGTGTCATTTTTAATGGCACGTGGTAGAGCGGCAGGGTCGGTAAGTGTGATGAAAGAGCTATTTTTTTCTTCAATAACAGTTCGTAATTTTTCGCATGTTAGCTGTGGATCTAAGGCAAACACTATCCCTTTTTGAACATACTCTTTGATCTTTGGAATAAGCTGTTCTGGTTCATATAATTTTGCATAATGTTCCAGATATTGTTTCTGTTCTACACCAAGTTTTTTGTTGTTAATGAATAAGGCTGGTGTTTCTTGGATTGGAATGAGAGCAAAACAAAGGGAAAAAGGTGTGTTGGAAACATCATTGCCACGTATATTGAATGTCCATGCAATGGAGGAGGGGTCTGTAAAAATAAAAGCATTTGCATGAGTTTTCTGTATATCTTTGTAAATCAAAGCGAGTTTTTCATCCGTATTGCACCCAGCATATTTGAGAGGGTGAATTGATAGGGCAGCTTGTGGCAATGATGGCTGATCATGCCAAAGCAGATCAATGGGATTGGAGTGAGTTGCTACAAGTTTTCCACCTACTTTCATTTCTAATGCGTTTTTCAATGCATCGGTGGCAGTGATGGTGTGGAGCCATGGATCAAAGCCAATAGAAAGTTTTTGACCATTTTTTTCAAGCCATTGTGAGGGGGGGTAGGTTATGAGATCTTCATAATCAAAAATATTAGGATCAGTTTGTTGGCGAACTTGGAGTTTATATCGCCCGTCTGTAAATATGATGGCTTTGTTTTTTAAAATCAGTGCAATCCCAGCTGATCCAGTAAAGCCGGTTAGCCAGCTAAGGCGTTGAGCATGAGGAGGGACATACTCTCCTTGATGTTCATCTGCACGTGGAACAAGAAAACCATCGAGTCCAAGGCGGTCTAGTTCTTTACGAAGAGAGGCAATGCGTTCTACTGCATAAGCAGGATTTGTTGTCGCCTCAAAAGATTGATACATAACGACGTCCTTTTCTTTTACTTTATTTCAGATGTATCGTAACCCATCCTTGACGGTGGTATGTTTCAATGTGTTTCAGCCCTTGTTTTACATAAGCCTTTAAAACATCTGCATGTTGTTCTTCAAGAATTCCAGAGAGTATCAGTGATCCACCTTTTTGGAGTGCCTTTACCATTTCTTGTGCAAGTGCGATAAGAGGATTGGCAAGGATATTGGCAACAATGAGATCAAAGGGAGCACGTGAAGCAATTTCATCATGGGCAAAATCTGTTGCTGTGACAGCTTTGATATATTTTTTTACGCCATTGAGTTGGATATTGTGTTGTGTAACTTGAATAGCGATTGGATCAATATCAGATGCAAGTATAGCAATAGGTTTGAGCATTGCGATGCCGATGGCGAGTATCCCACTGCCGGTACCAAGATCAAGTGCATTTTGGGGATTTTCATGTTCCATCACTTTGGCAATCATTTCTAAACAACCAGCTGTTGTTCCATGATGTCCGGTGCCAAAAGCTTGATTTGCTTCAATTTCAATAGGGAGAACATTGGCTGGAATGGCGTTTCGGTTGTGACTTCCATGAAGAAAAAAAGGACCGGCTTGCACAGGTTTTAGTCCTTCTAGGCTTTTCTGTACCCAATCAATGTTGGGTAAAACTTCCATATTAATTTTATCAGGATCTATAGAAAGGATTTGGGCAAAGCGTTTCAAAATATGCTCGTAGTTTCCTTGGTTTACATAGAGTGAAAGTTCATATACAGCATTTTGTTCATCTATCTCTGTAAGAGCAAGAGGATAACCTTCTTCGTCAAAGGCTGTGTCTATAAGGGTATAGAACCGTTCTGCTTCATTTTTAGAAGCAGTATAATAGAGGCGAATTTGTTGCGACATGCTGTTCTTTCTTTTGATCGGCTTTTTTTAGTTTAAGATGAGTTTTTTTAACCGTTCAATGGCGATTTCATCTTTTAATTCGCTATCGCTTTCTTTCGTGTCATAACGGATAACGCCAGCTAATTTTCCACCTTTTTTGAGTAAAAAAATTGCTGCTGTATGGTTATATGTATAGTTTCCATCTGTTCCAGGGACTTTTTCAGCAACGATGTTAAAGGAATTGACCATTTTATGAACTTTATCAGGATCTCCACTGATCCCAATGATTTTATTGTTAAAATTACTGAGATATTCATGGAGCACTTCTGGTGTATCACGTTCAGGGTCAACAGTAACAAACCATATGCCTAATTTATCGGCCTTGGGTCCAAGGGCTGTAAGCCATCGATCAAGATTCATCAATGTCGTAGGACAGATTTCAGGACACATAGTGAATCCGAAAAAAATTATTGAAGGCTTGCTTCGAATATCAGCCTCAGTGATATTTTTTCCATTAGAATCAGTGAGTGTAAAATTATCACCTAAAGGCTTATTTGTCAGCGCATCATAAATAAAAACACCTGCAAGAAATATGATTGTCAGCCCCAAGATGCGTATTACATTTTTCATAGTTTGACTCTCTTAGATAGATCACGAAATTGTAACATCGGCAGGTTTGTTTTGCAATCTCTGTTTCATGGTTGATTTTATTGGCTTGATTGGTATGTCTTTCCATATCTATTGATGAAACATTGGTGAGGGATGCATGAATATTGAGAACGATCTTCGATTTCATGAAAGTGAGCCTCGTGTCCATACGACAGCACGGCTACATGGTTGTAAATTAGGGCGCTATGTGGAAATTAATGAGCGGGTGATTTTACGGGATGTAACCGTTGGAGATTTTTCTTATTTAGAACGTAATAGTGAGGCTATTTATAGCGATATTGGGCGTTTTTGTTCTATTGCATCTCATGTACGGATGAATGCGTTGGAGCATCCTATGGAGCGCGTTTCAACGCATAAAATAACCTATCGTCCAAACGAATATTTTCGTTATATGGCTCTTGATCGTTCTTTTCGCGAAAGGCGTTGTGCAAAACGTGTTATTATTGGGCATGATGTGTGGATTGGATATGGCGCGGTTATTATGCCTGGGGTGACAGTTGGACATGGAGCAATTATTGGTGCTAACGCTGTTATAACGAAAGATGTTATGCCTTATGCGGTTGTCGCTGGTGTTCCTGCTAAACGCTTGCGGATGCGTTTTCCCAATCATGTCATAGAATGCCTTTTGGAGATGGCTTGGTGGGATTGGTCGCTTGATACAATTTACGATGCATTGCCGGATATGCAAAATTTACCCATTGAAGTCTTTGTTCGCAAATGGAAATGATAATCAGAATAAAACAAAACGTTCTCTTGCAAAAACTGATCGTGGTTTGCTTTTAGTTAAGCTTTGTTTACAAAATTATCTAGTACACGCTTTTCACCGGCTTTTTCAAACATTATTGTCAATTTATGATCGTCTATTGCTGTAATATGACCATAACCAAATTTTATGTGAAAAATCCGATCATTAATAGAAAAATCTGATGATTCATGAGAGATTGATTGAGCGATAAATTTCCCTTCAATCGTCTTGTTTTTTTGTGCACGCTTTTGTCTTGCTGTTGCATAGCCAGTATAACAGGAATCGTGATTTTGAAAGGAAGATTTTCCATAACCACCATAAGCTGTTTCCGTTGCTATGACTTCTATATGTTCTGCTGGTAATTCATCTAGAAAGCGGGAGGGAAGAGTAGATTGCCAAAGTCCATGAATTCTACGATTAGATACAAACCATATATGCAGGTGTTTTTTTGCTCTTGTGAGTCCAACATAAGCAAGACGCCGTTCTTCTTCTAATCCTGAACGTCCACCTTCATCTAATGAGCGCTGATGGGGAAAAAGTCCTTCTTCCCAGCCAGGAAGAAAAACTGTTTCAAATTCAAGCCCTTTGGCTGAATGAAGGGTCATGATGTTGACTGCATCGGTATTTTCATTGTTTTCAGCATCCATAACCAGTGCAACATGTTCCAAAAAACTTTGAAGATTTTCAAATTGTTCCATGGAACGGATCATTTCTTTAAGATTTTCTAGTCGTGTAGGAGCTTCTGGTGAGCGATCTTCTAACCACATGGTTGTATAACCAGAATCATCAAGGATAATCTCGGCAAGTTCTTTATGAGGCGTGTCTTGAAGCATATTTTGCCAGCGGCGGAAGTTTTCAATAAGGTTTCGTAACGCACTGCGTGCCTTAGGCTTTAACTCATCTGTTTCAATGATGTCAGTGGCCGCAGAAAAGAGAGGAACAGCACGTGCTCGCGCACTCTCATAAAGAATGCGCAGGGTTGCATCGCCTATGCCGCGTTTCGGTGTATTAATAACACGCTCAAAAGCTAAATCATCAGCAGGTTGGACAACAACGCGTAAATAAGCCATAGCATCACGTATTTCCATTCGTTCATAAAAACGAGGACCACCAATGACGCGATAGTTAAGACCAAGCGTTACAAAGCGATCTTCAAATTCACGCATTTGGAATGATGCACGCACCAATATAGCCATATGATTTAATGCATGACCTGTTTGTTGTGCTTGTTCAATTTCTTCTCCGATGGCACGGGCCTCTTCTTGCGAATCCCATGCTGAATGTATTTTTACTTTTTCTTCCTCACTCTTTATTTGTGCAGAAAAAAGGACTTTTCCCAGTCTTTCTTGATTATGAGCAATGAGATGGGAGGCGGTTTTAAGAATATGGGATGTTGAGCGATAATTGCGTTCTAGACGAATAATTTTGGCAGAAGGAAAATCTTTTTCAAAACGTAATATATTCTCGACTTTTGCACCACGCCATCCATAAATGGATTGATCATCATCGCCAACACAACAAAGATTAATATGTTGACCTTTGGGCTGTTGTGCCAAAAGGCGAAGCCAAAGATATTGTGCTGTATTTGTATCTTGGTATTCATCGACAAGAATATAGCGAAATTGAGAATGATATTCGCGAAGAATATCTGGATTATGTTGGAAGATAGAGATAGAATGAAGTAGAAGGTCGCCAAAATCACAAGCATTGAGGTCTTTTAATCGATTTTGATAACTGTGATAAAGTTCGCGTCCCATGCCGTTGCCAAAGGAATGAGCATCACTTTTTGAGATATGTTCTGGTGAAAGTCCTTGATTTTTCCAAGAATCAATCATCATGGCAAGGTTTCGTGCGGGCCAACGCTTATCGTCTAGTCCCTCAGCTTGAATAAGCTGTTTTAAAAGTCGAAGAACATCATCGCTATCGAGAATTGTAAAGTTTCTTTTTAAACCAACAAGCTCTGCGTGACGGCGTAAAATTTTAGCACCAGTGGAATGAAAAGTTCCAAGCCAAGGCATACCTTCAACAACTTCTCCAATAAGTTCACCAATACGTATTTTCATTTCACGTGCTGCTTTGTTGGTGAAAGTGACAGCAAGTATTTGCTGAGGAGAGGCAAGCCCACAGCGCAAAATGTGAGAAATACGGGTTGTTAAAACGCGCGTTTTTCCTGTACCAGCACCTGCAAGAACTAAAAGAGGTCCCTCAGTATTCATAACAGCTTGTTGCTGTTCTGGATTGAGTTGTTCTAGATAGTCTGTGTTATATGATTTTTGTTCTTTCAGAGTAGGGGAGAAAAAACCAAAGCTCTTCTTATCATGGTCTGGAGGGGAATCTTCTTCAAAGAAAGGTATGTTGTGATCAGAAAAATTACTCATTATATCTTTTTTGTAGTCTTTTTTTCATTGAAGTTCTAGATTAAAAAAACTTCTCTTAAAAGAGTCATAATAGCTTCAGTTGAATAAACAGAAAGAGAACGTAAAAAACAAGCACAAACATTAAAGGCGTTGGCTGAGAACGCTTTGAAGGGCGTAAACGCGTAACGAAGCCGAAAGATTCACTTGTTGTGGTCTTTTGCTATCAATATCAGTGATAATAAAGGCTAAAGATTGTCCTTTTTTGCGGGCTATGTCTTTTAGAATATCTAAAAATGGTGGTTCTAAAGAGACGCTTGTTGCGTGTCCATCAACGCGAACAGATATTTTCCGTGGAATGACTTTTGACCAATCGATAGAATTATTTTCGTGCATTTTTCCACCTTTATTCGTCGTTTCGTAAACGATTTTGATCAAGAAATTTTTGCGTTTTTAAAGATTTTTGTTGCTCAAAAATTTTTTCAGTTTTTGTTCGTCCAAAACGATAACGATTTTGCTCAGCACGAAGAGATTTTTCTGTACGTTTTTTTTGTTTTCGAAATTGGCGAAGATTAATCAATTCAGTCATGAGAAAATTTATTTTTTCCGAAAAGAATCTAAAGAGACAACATCAGCACTTTGTTTTGTATCGTTATTTGAAGATTCTTTATTTGTACTGAAATTTTGTTCTTTTGTAAGCGTATTTTCTTTTTTTTGTGTGTTTGATAAGGTAATGGGTGTCGTTGAGGTATTTTCTGAATTTTCACTTTCTCCAGAGGTAAGATTTGAGGGCAGATCAAATGCTGCTTCAAATGCTGCTACAGGATCGTAAAAGACCTGAATGGAAGCAAAAGGAATCACGAGCTTTTCGGTTATTTCCCTGAAGGAGAGGGTTACTTCGAAAGCTGTTTCTGAAACACTGAGATCTCTAAACTGATGTTGTAAGACGATTGTCATTTGCTCAGGATAGCGATTTTTTAGTCGAGGAGAAATTTTAACGCCCGGGGCATTCGTCAAAAAAGTTATAAAAAAATGATGATTTCCCGGAAGACCTGCTTTGCTAACTTCCGATAAAACTTTACGGATAACTCCACGAAGCGCATCCTGAACGAGAATATCGTAACGGATTTGATCTTTAACCATCGAAGTTTATTCCTTTTATTTCACGTAGCAGAATGGAGCGTATTGATATTGTGTGATAGATATATTTTAAAATTAGCAGTATTTTGTCTACGATGCACCTCAATAAATCGAATAAATACGAAACTCTATGGTAAATAATGTTTGATAATGTCTGAAAGATCAATCAATAACATTTAAAAAAGTGAAGGCTTCTGTTGCCAGGTGCCTCCGAACCCCGCTTAAACCTGCGACGGTTTAAGACTTAAATTGAAACATTCGCACTGCATTAAGCAGCGAGACGTGCTTCCGCATAGTTGTCATTTGCAACTACTCATTTAGTCCGATAACGGTGGTACTATGCCGAGTAAAAGAGCAATCTTTACGCCCTTGTCGATCCTATTTCGCCCCCACCAAAATATAATTTTTGTCTCTTATATTTTGGTGGAGGCGCCGGGTACCGCCCCCGGGTCCAATGAGTTTATTTCATTGTCCATTTATTACCATAGCTGGTAAACCAGCTCCTTAAATATAGATGAAGAACAGTCTTAGGAAAAGGGGGGGTTGTTAATATTTTTAATCCTCTAATTATTTATGGAGCTATATGATGCGGCGGTAAAGTATAGACCGCTCATTTTTGGAGAGGAGATGATGCAAAATGACCAATAATCTAGCAGATATTAAACTATATGATTCAACCCCCGATGAAGCAGCAGTAGAACGACTTAGCCGTCGTTTAGCTTTGGTGATGAAAAAGCAGGATGCAGCGCTTGTTGCTACATCGGATCCAAAAGAGTTAGAACGCGTTGAAAAATGGGTTCAAGATGTATTAGGCGCGGATGAGCAGAGGGCTAAAATGGCTGTGTCAAAAGTTGCAGAAATGATGTCTGGAGATCGCAGAAAAAGTCGTATGACTTTCTATTATTTGGTAGCTAAACAATTAAACGCACTTGATAAAATTTAAACAATTTTAAAATTCAATTTTGCTCAATAAAAAAAGCCCAAAATTCTTTGGGCTTTTTTGTTTAGCATCGAAGGTTTAATCGTTTTCTTGAAGATATCCTCCTTTGCTCATATCCGGTATAAAGAGGGTGGCAATGAATGCAATGATCATTACGCCGATTACGTAAAAATAAAACAGTGATTCATGTCCTATATTTTTTAATCCAAGTGCTACGTATTCGGCAGAACCACCAAATAATGCATTGCCAATAGCATGAGAGAGACCAACTCCCAGTGCTCGTACTGAAGAGGGAAACATTGCTGATTTTACGACACCAGAGATGGATGTATACATGCTCATAATACAGAGTATTCCAATAATAACTGATAGCGCAATCCATGGATTATGCGTGTGACCGATTATGAGAAGTCCAGGAATCGTAAAGAGAGTAGAGAGTGCACTCCAAAGGATAAGTAAATTTCTTGTCCCAATTTTATCAGCTAGGATACCAAATATGGGTTGGAGTAATATGAAAATAAAGAGTGCCGCGGTCATTACAGTTGTAGCGGTATGTTTATCAAAACCCGTGGTTGTGATCAGATATTTCTGCATATAAGTCGTACAGGTGTAAAATGTGAGAGATCCTCCAGAGGCGAAAAGAACAATCACAAAAAATGCTTTTGTATGCTTGCTTAGAAGCTCTTTAAGACTACCAGTATGTTTTTGAGAGCGGCTTTTTTTAGTGGTCGTTTCATGAAGCGAACGACGTAGATAAAGTGCAACTATTGCTGCTAATCCACCAATGGCAAAAGGAATACGCCAGCCCCATGTTCTTAATTGGTCTTCCGTTAGATAAAGTGCCAGAATAAATATAATAAAACTGGCTAAAAGTTGACCAGTAATAAGCGTACCAGATTGGAAAGAAGCGAAGAGACCGCGGTGTTTTTTAAGGGAAACTTCGCTTATATAAGTTGCAGCTGTACCATATTCACCACCTGCTGAAAGTCCCTGCATCATACGGATTAGGAGGAGAAGAATTGCTGCAGTTCTCCCTAAAGTTTCATAAGTGGGAAGTATGGCAATGAGAAAAGAGCCCCCACACATCATAAGAATAGATATGAGCATCGAGTTTTTTCGTCCATAACGATCAGCAATAAAGCCAAAAAGCCAACTTCCAATTGGGCGCATAAGAAAACCAATAAAAAAAATCCCTGCAGTTTTAAAAAATTGGGTAACAACATCGCCATCTGAAGGGAAAAATTGTGGTGCAAAGTAAATAGAGGCAAATGAGTAAACGTAAAAATCATACCACTCTACTAGATTCCCTGATGCGCTAGATATGATAGCGAAGATACGTTTTCTTGTATCATGTTGTATTAAAGTTGTTTCATTTTTCATGAAGTGCTCCCCTTTTAAATTTATAGTTGATATTTTCTAACCATAATTGTTTATGATTTCCAGAAAAATTCAATTGTGTAATGATTATTTTTATGAATAACTATTTAAAATAAAATAATTTTGCAATTTTAAACTATTTATTATATAGTATAAATATTTTTATTAATTAATTTAAATAATAAAAATCGTTTTAATAAATTTATAACTTAAATATAATTGTTTTCTTGATAAGATTTGATTAAGTTTTTCTTATAGTAAGATACATTTAATTTTATGAAAATTTGTTAAATTTAAATTATATCAATAGATTTGTACAATTTTTGGTAATTTAAGTATTTTATAAAAGGCTGTTTTATTCTTTTATTAAATAATTTTATTCATAGCATTAACTCTGTTCCTGATTTGCAAGAGGTATAGTTATGAGGACGTAATATAAAAAGGGTAGAAAAAAATCTTATGGTATTTGGGTTTCTCAATTGAGATAAAAAATGATAAACAATCATTACAAATCAATATGTTATGGAAGTAATATCTATAGGTCATAGAAAGTATTCGATGACTGTCTATTGTTGAGAGTAAGATAATGAAGTGGGTTTCATAAATAAAATTAAGTTTTTGTGTAAATAATTATAAAAAAAAGCCCATTTTCTTGGGCTTTTTTATCCAAAAAATAAGTTTAATGAAGTTTATCGTCTTTATCGAGATATCCTCCTTTATCTATATCGGGCATAAGGAGAATAGAGATGAGTGCAATGACCATCATACCAACTATATAAAAAAAGAAAACAGATTCGTATCCCATATTTTTTAATCCAAGCGCTACATATTCAGCAGAACCGCCAAATAGTGCATTTCCAATGGCAAAAGCAAATCCAACACCAATTGCGCGGATTGAGGCTGGGAACAATTCTGCTTTTATGATACCAGCAATGGACGTATAAAAACTCATAACACAGAGTATTCCAATGATGATTAAGAGTGCTGCCCATGCATTATGGGCATTCCCAATCATTTTAAGTACAGGAATGGTGCAGATAATGGATAAGGTACTCCAACTAATGAGTGAAGCTCTTGCTCCAATTTTATCGGCTATGAAACCTAAAAGGGGTTGGAGTAGCACAAAAATAAAGAGGGCGGCAGTCATTATCGTTGTTGCAGTTTGTTTATCAAAGCCCGTGGTTGTGATCAGATATTTTTGCATATAAGTGGTGTATGTATAAAATGTGAGTGATCCACCAGCTGTAAAGCCAACAACCAAAAAGAAAGCTTTTTTATGATTACGAAAAAGTTCTCTAAGACTACCAGCATGTTTTTCAGAGCGGCTTTTGTGGGTTGTTGTTTCATGGAGCAAACTACGCAGATAAATTGCGACAATTGCTCCAAAGCCACCAATGACAAAAGGAATACGCCATCCCCACGCTTTTAACTGATCTTCAGTAAGGTAAAGAGATAAAATAAATATTATAAAACTTGCAAGAAGTTGACCTGTGATCGTTGTTGCATATTGAAAAGAAGCAAAGAGCCCACGACGATTTTTGGGTGCAACTTCGCTCATATAAGTTGCTGCTGTACCATATTCACCGCCAACGGAAAGTCCTTGGAACATGCGGACTAAAAGGAGGAGAAATGCTGCTGTTATTCCCAAGGTTTTATAGGTAGGAAGTAGGGCAATGAGAAAAGAGCCTCCACACATCATAAAAACAGAAATCAGCATTGAGCGTTTACGTCCATAACGATCCGCAATGAATCCAAAGAGCCATGCTCCAATTGGACGCATAAGAAAGCCAATAAAAAAGATTCCTGCAGTTTTTAACAGTTGTGTAACGATATCTTCATCTTCAGGAAAAAATTGTGATGCAAAATAAACCGATGCAAAGGAGTAAGCATAAAAGTCGTACCATTCTACCAGATTTCCTGATGCACTGGATATGATAGCAAAAATACGTTTCCTTGTATCATGTGGATCTAAAGTTGTTTGATTATTCATGAAGTATTCCCCTTTTAGATTTATAACTTTTCTTCTCTTTAAAGTTGTTTACAGTTTAAGCCATAAAAATTCAATTATATTGCGATTTTTCTTAAAAAAAGGGGGATGGAAGCGGCTTATTTTTATGATGTTTGCAGTTTTTATTTTTGTCATAGAACAAAAACGGTACTCATATTTATAGGAAGGTATGTTTTGATTTTTATTGTATCTTTAACGGTGTCATTGATCATCCAGATCAGAAAGGGGTGTTGAGAGAGGATTGATTGGTGATAATAGATGCGGTTTAATTTCTATTATTAGACAAATAAGGAAACGATATTTTGCTTATTTTTGATAAAGAAAAGAGGATTTTAATTAAAACAGATCTGATGTTTTTAAAGCTAAGTATACTGGATTTATTGGTATCATGAAAAATATACGGTCATGACATGGGATAATTTATTTACCATGGTTCATATCAAAGAAGAGGATATCGCTCCTTTATGATACGAGAGATGTTTATGATATGAAAGGCGTGTCTGTAATAGGTTGTAAATATTGATTTTACAGTACTATCATAATCAAGAAGCCCGAAAAATCGGGATTCTTGATTTAGTTTAGAAAATTTAATGGATACTATCACCTTGAAGATAGCCCTCTTTCCGAGCATCGGGCATTAAGAGAACAGAAATGAATGCAATAATCATCATGCCGGTTATATAAAAATAGAAGACAGATTCATATCCAAGATCTTTTAATCCAAGCGCGACATATTCAGCAGAACCGCCAAACAGTGCGTTGGCAATAGCATAAGAGAGCCCAACTCCTATTGCTCGTACTGAAGCGGGAAACATTTCTGATTTTACAATGCCAGAGATGGACGTGTAAAAGCTCATAATGCAGAGCATTCCAATAATAACTGATAAAGCAATCCATGTACTATCAGTACTACCAATCACATTAAGTCCAGGAATGGTAAAGATAATAGATAAGACACTCCAAATAAGGAGTGAAGTTCTTGTTCCAATTTTATCAGCCATAAAACCAAATGCAGGTTGAAGTAACATGAAAACAAAGAGTGCAGCAGTCATCACAGTTGTGGCTGTATGTTTATCAAAGCCGGTGGTTGTAATCAGATATTTCTGCATGTAAGTCGTATAGGTGTAGAATGTGAGCGATCCTCCAGCGGTAAAGCCGATAACTAGAAAAAAAGCTTTTCGGTGGTTGGTTAGAAGTCCCCTAATACTACCAGCTTGTGCACTAGAACGACTTTCTTTGGTCGTTGTCTCATGGAGCGTGCGGCGTAGATAAATCGCAACAATTGCTCCTAGTCCACCAATGGCAAATGGAATACGCCAACCCCATGCTTTTAGCTGATCTTCGGTGAGGTAAAGCGCTAAAATGAATATAACAAGACTGGCTAGAAGCTGACCACCAATCAGTGTGGTGTATTGGAAAGAGCTAAAAAATCCTCGGCGATTTTTGAGGGCAATTTCGCTCATATAAGTTGCTGTTGTACCATATTCACCACCGACAGAAAGCCCCTGAAGCATTCTGAGTAAAAGTAAAAGAATTCCTGCTGCTACTCCAATGGTTTCATAGGTAGGAAGTAGGGCGATTAAGAACGAACCACCACACATCATAAAAACAGAGATAAGCATTGAGCGTTTACGTCCGTAACGATCGGCAATGAAGCCAAAAAGCCATCCGCCGATTGGGCGCATAAGAAAACCAATAGCAAAGACACCAGCTGCTTTTAAAAGTTGTGTAACGACATTGCCATCTGAGGGAAAGAATTGTGATGCAAAGTAAATGGACGTAAAGGAATAAACATAAAAATCATACCATTCTACTAGATTACCTGATGCACTGGACATGATAGCCCAGATACGTTTTCTTGTATCATGTGGTGCTAAAGCTGGTTCATTCTCCATAAATTTATCCCTTTTATGATCATACCTAACTTGTTTCTTTTAAAATTTATTTACGATTTGATTCATCAAAATGCAATCGTATAATAATAATTTCCTATAAAAGATGTTTGGGAAGAGGATTTTTTTGAATTGTATTTTTATAAATTTTGAAGTTTCTATTTCCTGTAACGTTAAGAATCAACCATAATATTTATATGAAAATCTATCTTGATCTTTTATCGCATGTTTTAAATAACGGCATTGATCGTACAGATCGAACCGGTGTGGGGACGCGATCAATTTTTGGGTATCAAATGCGGTTTGATTTGCAGGCTGGCTTTCCTCTGTTAACAACGAAGAAATTGCATTTGCGCTCGATCATTTATGAGCTTTTGTGGTTTTTGAGAGGTGATACAAATATTGCATGGTTGAAGGAACATGGTGTGTCAATTTGGGATGAATGGGCTGATGAGAAAGGGAACCTTGGTCCTATTTATGGTTATCAGTGGCGCTCTTGGCCTGCTCCCGATGGACGGCATATTGATCAAATCAGTCATCTTTTGACGATGATTAAAGAAACGCCTGATTCTCGTCGCTTAATTGTATCTGCTTGGAATCCCGCACTGATAGAGGAGATGGCTTTGCCTCCTTGTCATTGTTTTTTTCAATTTTATGTTGCTGATGGGAAGCTATCTTGTCAGCTTTATCAGCGTTCAGCAGATATTTTCTTAGGTGTTCCGTTTAATATTGCTTCCTATGCGTTGTTGACGATGATGATTGCCCAAGTAAGCGGACTTAAAGCAGGAGACTTTATTCATACTCTGGGCGACGCTCATCTTTATTCTAACCATTTTGAGCAGGCGAGATACCAGTTGTCTCGTATACCAAATGCTTTGCCGTTGATGCTTATAAATTCAGCGGTAACAGATCTTTTTTCTTTTAAATTTGAGGATTTTGAATTGCTTAATTATGAAGCGCAGCCCCATATTAAGGCACCGGTAGCAGTATGACTTTTCCAGTTTGTTTAATTGCAGCTGTTGCAGAAAATGGTGTTATAGGTCGTGAAGGTGCGATGCCTTGGCATTTATCTACGGATTTGCAACGCTTTAAGGCTTTGACTTTTGGTAGCCCCATTATTATGGGGCGAAAAACTTGGGATTCTCTTGGGCGTCCTTTACCAGGGCGTACAAATATTGTTATTACCCGTAATTGTGCATTCACGGCTGAAGGCGCTGTTATTGTTCATTCTTTGTCGCAAGCCTGTTCTATCGCAAAAAGTGTGGCTTCTCAAAATGGTGCGGATGCAGTTTTTATTATTGGGGGTGGTGAAATTTTTCAACAAGGGTTGCATATGGCTGATAAAATATTCCTTACAGAAGTTTTAGCTTCTATAGAAGGGGATAGTTTTTTTCCTGTTTTTGATAAAGAAAAATGGACTATTGTAGAAACACAAGATATTCCAAAAGGAGAAAAAGATAGTCATCCGACACGTTTTGTGGTTTATGAGCGAAAATAATTATAAGTGAAAAGAACCTGTCAGTTGTATTGTAATGAGATAAGAGAATCCCTATAAGATCCAAGTGGATGGTTGGTATTTGAATGAATGGTAGTCAGTTAAAGAGGTGATAATGCCCTGGACAAATCAAAATGGTGGTGGCCCGTGGAGTGGCGATAAAAACAAGAACAGTGGTGACAAAAAAACATCGGCTAAGAATCTTTTTGGTTCTGGTGGCAATAATGGTGGCGAAAATGGTCCCAATCTTGATGATATTTTGCGTAAAGGGAAGGATCAGTTTAAACAATTTAGTAGAGGAGGAACTGTTGTTTTGTTCCTTCTGATTGCTGTGTGTTTTTTGCTCTATCAATCACTTTATATTGTCCAACAAAATGAGCAAGCAGTAGAATTGCGTTTTGGTGTGCCTAAGGCGGGAATTATCGGTGATGGATTGCATTTTCACTTTTGGCCAATTGAGACTTATATGAAAGTGCCTTTAACTGAAAAAACGATTGCAATTGGTGGGCAGACTGGACAGAGACAACAAAGTGAAGGTTTGATGCTGTCTAGTGATCAAAATATTGTTAATGTCAATTTTTCTGTTTACTATCGCATTTCACATCCAGGACAATTTTTATTCAATGTGAATGATCAAGAAGGGACAGTTCGTCAGGTTGCTGAAAGTGCAATGCGCGAGGTTATTGGTTCCAGACCTGTTGATGATGTTTTACGCGATAAAAAAGAGGAAGTTGCTAACGATGTGCGAAAGATTACCCAGTTGACTGTCGATAAATATCAACTCGGTGTCGAAATAAGCCGTGTATCGATTAGTGAAGCTGCTCCTCCGACAAAGGTTGCTGCTGCTTTTAATTCTGTTCAACAGGCAGAGCAGGAACGTGGACGAATGATTGAAGAAGGAAATCGTGTGCGTTTTACGAAGATTGGTTTAGCAAATGGTGAAGCTTCACGTACACGGGAAATCGCAAAAGGTGAAAAAGCACAAATGGTTGAAGAGGCACGCGGGCGTGCTGAACGTTTTCAGGCCATAGCCCGTGAGGCGGCAATATCACCAGAGGCTGCGCGTTATCGTCTTTATATGGAGACGATGGGGCGTATTTTCTCTTCACCAAATAAATTGGTTCTTGATCAAATGAATTCTCCAGCGGTGCCTTATCTTCCTTTGAACGAATTGCTGCGTAACAATTTATCAGAAAAAGCAAAAGCGAAATCAGCACGTTCGACATCGCTCTTGGATGCTCATATTTCTGGAGGACGCTAATAATGCAGCAGTCTCGTTTTTTGTTTATTTTTAGTACTATAATGTTTCTTTTGATCATTTTATGGATGTCACTTTTTATTGTCTATCCTCGTCAACAAGTGGCAATTAAGCGTTTTGGTCAAATTGTTAAGGTCGAGTCTAATCCTGGAATTTATTCGAAAATGCCCTTTGTGGATAAGATGATTGTGGTGGATAATCGCTTGTTGCGTTACGATGTTCCTACGCAATCGGTACAAGTTCGTGGGGGTGCTTATTACGAAGTGGATGCGTTCTTTATTTATCGTATTACAGATCCTAAGTTGTTTCTACAGCGTATTGCTTCGGGGCGTCCACAAATTGCGGCACGTGAAAACCTTGCACCACGGTTTATTGACGCTTTGCGTGCTGTTTATGGTAAGCGAGAATTTAAAGCAGCCTTATCGGATGAACGAGGCGCAATGATGGCTGAGGTGCAACGGCAATTTTCTATAGATGCAGGTTCGCTGGGTATTACGATTGTTGATGTGCGTATTCGAAAAACCGATTTAACGGATGCTGTTTCAGAAGATGTTTATCGACAAATGGCAGCTGAACGGGAGGCTGCTGCGGAAAATATTCGAGCTCGTGGTCAACAAGAACGAGATCGTATTGTGGCAGAAGCAAATCGTGAATATGAAGAAATAGTGGCAGCCGCAAAGCGTGATGCTGAAATTACTCGCGGTGAAGGACAAGCCGAAAGTATTCGCATTTTATTAAATGCGCGGGAAGCTAATCCATCTTTTTACGATTTTTGGTTAGCGATGGAACAGTATAAGAATTTAGAAAGAGTTCCGATGGTCATTTCACCAAATGAGGATTTCTTTTTTTATTTTCAAAATCCCTTGCAAGTAAAGAAAAAGCTTTCATCAACAATGAGTCCTAGTTTGAGCAAAACTGATTCAAAGTCTGGTGGAGAATAGATGAAACAGTGTATAGAGTATACTATTTCATATGAGAAGTATGCTCTATAGCTGCTTTTTTTATGATGAATGTAAGACAGTATTAAGCCATACTGATTTTGTATAATAAATTGGGTAGGGCTCTTTTCAGCTTTGGTTAAAGGCATATCATGGATAGAAGTATCGTGAGTAGAAATACGTTTTTGAAGTCTTTTATCACAAGAGTTGTTTTGTGTGTGGTTTTGTTTTTATCAGGATCAGTGAATTTGTCTTGGGGCGCAGAGACAAACAAGACATTGCTTTCTGTTCCTGATTTAGCTTCTGAGCTTTTGGAGACGGTTGTGAATATTTCTACGGCACAGACGGTTGAAGGAACCGAACAGGATGAAAATACTTCAGTACCCGTTATTCCCAAAGATTCATTGCTGGAGGAATATTTTAATGATTTTTTTACACCCAAAGATGGTCAAAAAAATAGTCAATTTCAAAAGGTGCGTTCTTTGGGGTCTGGTTTTGTGATTGATGCGCAAAAAGGGATTATTGTTACAAATTATCATGTTATTGTTGATGCTGATGATATTGAAGTTAATTTTACAGATGGTACAAAACTCAAGGCGAAGCTTCTTGGCAAGGATAGCAAAACTGATTTGGCACTACTTCAAGTGGATGCGGGACGTAAAAAATTAAAAGCTGTGCGTTTTGGTGACTCAGAAAAAGCACGTATTGGTGACTGGGTTATGGCTATTGGTAATCCTTATGGTTTTGGTGGAAGTGTAACGGTTGGTATTATTTCTGCACGTAACCGTGATCTTAATGCTGGTCCCTATGATAATTTTATTCAAACAGATGCAGCAATTAATCGGGGCAATTCTGGTGGTCCGTTATTTGATAGAAATGGTGAAGTCATTGGCATTAATACAGCAATTGTTTCACCTTCTGGAGGATCTATCGGTATTGGGTTTGCTATTCCATCGGATATGGCCCTTTCTGTTATTAATCAATTGCGTGATTTTGGAGAAATAAGGCGTGGTTGGTTGGCTATTCGTATTCAGCCGGTAACAGAGGATATTGCAAAAAGTTTAAAATTGGACAATGCTGTAGGAGCATTGGTGGCTGGTAAAATAGAACAGACAGAAGAAAATAATGTAGATAATAGTCAGTTACAAACTGGAGATGTTATTCTTTCCTTTGGTAATTTCAAAATTAAGCATGCACGTGATTTGCCGCGTTTAGTTGCAGAAAGTTCAGAAGGAAAAGTGGTGGATGTTACTGTTTTACGGAATGGGCAAGAAAAAACAGTAAAAGTTAAGCTTGGACGTTTGATTGAAACAGATGCAAATGAAGATATAGAAGAAGAAGTTGATGATAAAAAAGACAATGATCTGTCAAAAAGCGTGACAATGCAATTTATGGGAATGACGCTAGCTGAATTGACAGAGGATTTGCGTCATCGTTATTCAATTTCAGATAAACTTCGAGGATTAGTGGTAACATCTGTTGCACGAAATAGCGCAGCGGATAAAAAGCGTATTCGCGTTGGTGAAGTCATTATTGATATCAATCAGAGTGCTATCACAACAATCGATGAGGCTAAAAAACGTATTCATAAATTACGTGAAGCTGGACGCAAAAATGCTCTATTCATCGTAGCGCGTCCAGATGGAGAGTTACGGTTCGTAGCGCTTCTAATGGATTGATACCCCAATAGATTGAGGCTTAAAAATTAATTTTTTGTTTTTTATCAGCTTTTAGTATATGAGCTACTTTGTAGCTCAGCCATGTGATGTCCAATATTTCTCAAGCTCATTTCATGACAAAGAGCATGAATTGTATAACATAAAATCCGTTGGGCAGCTCTATTTTTGCATTAAATAAAAGTACAAGTTGGTACCATAATAGATTTGCTAGTTCCCAATATTGCAACAGCCTAGGCTTTGAAGTGCTGCATAAGAGATCTATGTCTTGTGTTTAAGTCAATTTTTATCTCTGCTTTTGATGCACAAGTGAATGGTATTGATATGGCACTTTATGAGAAGGATAAAAATGAGAAAATCTTATGATATTGGGAGCTCTTATTCAGATTGCAAAACGCTCAACTATTATAGATAAAGGGTGCAATTATTATTATAAATAATGTTTTTTTATCTAGTGAGACTTTTAGCACTTTATGATTGTACTTTGTGTGCTATAAAGAACATTTTTTTCACTTCAGTTTGAAAAAAGTTATCCTAGAGAAAAATCATATTAGACTAAATTAGTTATATATATTTATACCTTTTTTGGTGACGGATGAAAAAATAGTTATAAATAAAGAGAGCGTGAAGAAGACAATTTCTGAATCTCTTATTATAAATCAGAGTAGCATGCTGTTTTTATAGGAAAAAATAAAGCTTTTTGATTGTATAGGTTAAGCTCAGTATTATTTTCATAAATGATGACAAAGAATATGTTTATTTTTAATGGACTAACGGACAGAATGATTATGGCTGTAGTTTATTATTGAATTATGATAGCAAAAATGCTTCGAAATTCCTTTGGTGTTGTTATTAATTCCATTTTTTCTTTTTTATAAGTTTCATAAGGGGCTTTGGGGGCTGTATGTTGCAATAAGTTACTGATTGGGAGAAATTGCCATTCATGACACAGAGAACAGTTACATTAATAGCGGGACCAACGGCAAGTGGGAAGTCAGAACTTGCCTTGCAAATGGCTCAAGAAAAAAATGCTCTCATTATTAACACTGATTCAATGCAGGTTTATGATGTTTTAAATATTTTAACGGCACGGCCGAGGGAGGCTGATACTGCGATTGTTCCACATTATCTTTATGGTCATGTGAGTCCTACTGTGAATTATTCAGTAGGGCAATGGTTGTGTGATGTCGAGAAGCTATTGGCTACTTTTTCTTTAAGATCAGTTATTTTTGTTGGTGGAACAGGACTTTATTTTCGTGCTCTTTTAGAGGGGATTTCGGAAATCCCCCATGTTCCAGATGTTGTGCGGCAGAAGTGGCGACTTCGGCTTGATAAAGAGGGACCTGAAAGTCTTTATTGCCAGTTGTTGCAGGTTGATGCTGTTGTTGCTGAAAAAATTTCTTCGCATGATAGACAGCGTATTGTCCGTGCTTTGGAAGTTTATGATGCAACCGGTAAGACGCTTAGTTGGTGGCAGAAACAAAAAACAATACCTCTCATTGCGCCGAATTTCACCGAAAAAATTCTTCTTATGCCACCACGTCCTTTGCTTTATGAACGTATTCATAAACGCTTGGATTTTATGATTGAAAGAGGAGCTTTAGAAGAGGTGATGATCATGAAGAATCTTATGCTTTCCCCTTCATTACCAGCAATGAAGGCTATTGGTATACCTGAATTTATGGATTATTTGGATGGATATAGAAGCTTTGAGAATGCTCTTGAAGCGGTGAAAACACAAACGAGGAGATATGCAAAAAGACAAATGACATGGTTTCGTAATCAATTTGATGAAGAATGGATGCTTACTTTTTGATAAAAGAGCTAGAGCTTTGCAAAGAAACTTATCGAAAGATAAAAGATAATTCGTGAAAAAGATTTTTTTTAGAAAATATAATTTTTTATTGACGAATGGTATCAATGGAATTAGAAATCTTTCTACAAGGAAATTTTTATATATTTTATACGTTGGAATAATGGGGGTGATCATACAGTATGTGTTGTGTAATAGGCTCCTTTGGGGTCTTTTTTTATGGGCTCCGTTAGGGGCTTTTTTTATTGTCCTATCAAGTAGGTGAGTGGGAAAAATGAGAAATGATCCAAGAAAGCAAGAGAGTGCAGATGGAAAAATAATGTCGGGGGCTGAAATAGTGATTCAGGCTCTTATAGATCAAGGGGTTAAACATATTTTTGGTTATCCTGGTGGGGCTGTTCTGCCTATTTTTGATGTGCTCTATCACCAAGATACACTCCAGCATATTTTGGTGCGCCATGAACAAGCTGCAGGGCATGCTGCTGAAGGTTATGCACGCAGTACTGGAAAGGTAGGTGTTATGCTTGTGACTTCTGGTCCAGGCGCAACGAATGCTGTTACACCTTTGCAAGATGCTCTTATGGATTCTATACCTCTTGTTTGTTTTTCTGGTCAGGTAGCGACAACGATCATTGGAACAAATGGCTTTCAAGAAGCTGATACGGTTGGAATTACCAAGTCCTGTACGAAGCGTAATTGGCTGGTTAAAAACGTCAATGATCTTGCGGCTATTATTCATGAAGCTTTTTCTCTTGCTCAATCAGGTCGTCCTGGACCGGTTTTGATTGATATTCCTAAGGATGTTCAATTTGCTTCAGGATTTTATAGAGCACCTCAAACGCCGACATTTATGCGTTCTTATTCAAAGTCGAAAGGGAATGCGCAGGCTATTGAAGAGGCTGTTTCTCTCTTAGTAGAAGCAAAGCGTCCTGTTATTTATTCTGGTGGTGGTGTTATTTCATCGGGGATGGAAGCTGTAAAGCTTTTGCGCGATTTAGTTCAACTGGGTGATTTTCCGATTACGTCAACACTCATGGGGCTTGGTGCTTATCCCGCTTCTGACAAAAATTGGCTTGGAATGCTTGGGATGCATGGAACCTATGAAGCTAATATGGCCATGCATGATTGTGATGTTATGTTAGCTGTTGGAGCACGATTTGATGATCGTATCACAGGGCGATTGGATGCATTTGCACCTCATGCGCGTATTATCCATATTGATATTGACCCTTCTTCTATTAATAAGATCGTAAAAGTGAAAGTGCCACTTATTGGTGATGTGGCTTGTGTTTTGGGAGAGATGACGCAACTCTTGAAGATACAGAAACCAGCGTTTAACAGTGAAGTCCGTGAGGCGTGGTGGACGCAAATTAATCGCTGGAGATCACGTAATTCATTGGCATATATGGAAAAAAAAGATGTTATCATGCCACAATATGCTCTTGAACGGCTTTATGCACTGACCAAAGATGCTTGTGCTTATATCACAACAGATGTCGGACAGCATCAGATGTGGGCAGCACAGTATTATCATTTTGATGAACCAAAACATTGGATGACTTCTGGTGGACTTGGAACTATGGGTTATGGTCTTCCTGCGGCTATCGGTGTTCAAATTGCCTATCCTGATGCGCTTGTTGTGTGTATTTCTGGTGATGCCTCTATTCAGATGAATATTCAAGAACTTGCAACAGCTATTCAGCATGACACACCTGTAAAAATTTTCATTTTAAATAATCAGTATATGGGGATGGTTCGCCAGTGGCAGCAATTGCTGCATGGTAATCGTCTTTCTCATTCTTATACGGAATCTATGCCTGACTTTGTGAAATTGGCACAAGCTTATGGAGCCGTGGGAATTTATTGTTCAAAACCCGATGAACTTGATGATAAAATTCAGCAGATGATTGACTGTAATAAGCCTGTTCTTTTTGATTGTCGTGTTTATCATTTAGAAAATTGTTTTCCTATGATTCCATCGGGATGTGCCCATAATGAGATGTTATTACCCGATGAGGCAAGCGAGGAAGCTGTTGCAAATGCTGTTTCTTCCGAGGGAAAGATTCTTGTATAAAATTAATATGTTAACAAAATAGTGAAGGATGGTGATGATGAAGTCTTTGGAGTCTTCATCTCTGGCTCTTCTTTTTTGTGGAGAGTTCCTATTATCCTTAGAGCTCATTTTATGATTTTCATTCTTTGTTTAAAGATATGGGGTGTATTATTATTTGTTCATCTAAAAAATGTTATAAGTCGTATGCCCAATTATGTTTGAATTTATTTGTACGCGATGTTTGTTTTTTTAATTCATATGTTCACATTAATAGCTATTTCGTTGCATTTTTTAGATAATACATTGAATTATCTTTTATAAATTAATTATGTTGTCTCATATATGAAAGATTTCATCGTGCAAGAAAAGAAGCCACCATGCTTGAAGGGTGCAACCATGCAAACCGTCATGTCTATGAAAACAATAGAAAAGTTTGTCACTATGTTTTGGTTTCGCATTATGAAATTACTCCAAATCGCTCTTTCAAGGACTTGATAGGAGAATTCCCCTAGCGGCTTGAAAGGAAGGGCAAAAATAACAAAAATCAAATGCAGCCATAGAAAATTAATAGGTCACCATAGCTTATAATCAGGTAGTAACCTCACCTTATTATGCGGGAGAAATTTATATATATATGAGATGTGTAGTCAATATATATATAAATCAGAATAATACTCACCATTATATCATTATCAGGACATTAGCATTGAAAATCAAATACTCTTTCTTTTATTTGTTCTACATATCTATGATTCCATAAATCTGCAGACACAAACACTCTTTGAATCCACCGCATTGGATTTTCATAACTATCAAATGATCCAGAAAATTTATCTCTAGAGTGTAGAGCCATTCTGTTATCAATGTATAATAATCTTCCTGGTTGTACATCAATTCCAAAAGATACAGCCTTAATAGCTTCATAAAAATGATCTAAAGCTTCCTTGGCTTTTTTTGACTGTGGTTCTAACATGCCTGGATAAAAAACAGCGCTGATATCTGGGAATTCACCGTCCCCTTGAACTAGGGGTACTTTACTTGTAGAGGTTACCCCATTTTTTCTCCATCTATAGGGAACATTAATTATATATAAATTATCCCTTAAGCTCCTCAAATCCTCTTCATTTAAAAGTTTTAAAGCTAGACATGCATCAGATATTCTCGTTAACGGGCCATCAACATCATTGCGAACACCGGTTAAAAGTATCCCTTTAGGAGATAAATTTAAACCTCTTATAAATTTTAGTGCAGCATTTTCTATATGAAAATCTAACTCAACTTCAGATCCTAATCCTGTATAATCTTTTTTATTATCCTCTAAAGGAACTAGGTTATTTACTATATGTTCGCCTTCAAACTTAATTGAAGAAGGCTCTCCGATTAATAAAGAAAACATCATAATTAAATTTTCGCTAATATAGCCACTTTTACAAGACGCATCTAAATTATAAGGATTAGGTGACGTATTAATTTTTCTATCAATAGGAAGGTTTTCAAAGATTAAATATGCTCTAGGGGTAATAGACATCTTTTGATTCATAAGAATTGTCAATATTCTATGGGGTAGCAGCGAAAATGCTATTTTTTTTTAGCTTAACCGAATACTCAATACCACCGTATGGATCATAAATAACATGGTCCAAAGCCTCCCAAAGTTTGTCTCTTTCGCCATTGCTCAACTCAAAAGTATTTTCATTTATCACTATAATTTCCTCCCCAATATATATTTCCCTACTTTTTTATTAAGAAAAGTGAAAAAACAATAATTAAAATTAAAATCAGCCATGTTAGTACATAAGTGTCTGTAAAATCTTGGATTAATCCAAATAATGGTGGAGCAGTAATAATTGCGATTTGATTTACAGACATTGCTAAACCCAGAGAAAATCCAACGCTTTCTTTCGGCGAAGAGTCTACAATATAAGCAACCCAAGGGCCATACCATCCTAATCCAAAAAAACCTAACCAAGCAGATAAAATAGTTAAATAAATTATCGATCCACTAATGCCCAAAATTAATATTAAAAATCCAAAAACGACTGCAATCATGCAAAACAAGACAGGAAAAAATCGTCCTTTTCTACAATGATCACTCCACGCTGCTAAAATAATTCTTCCTAAGGCACCAGAAGCCTGTGAAACAAAAAACAAATAAGCACTTTTATCTAGAGACAGGTGATAGATTCTATAAAAATAAATCGTTATAAAAATGGTTAAAACATATTGAACGATCACAAGTGAAACGCCTGAAAAAATAATATTCTTCATATGCGGCGCAGCTAACATCGCAAGACGTGACCTTACATTTGCATAGAACGAAACTTTTGCCTTGCTTTTTGGAACGATAGCTACAACTTTTGCTGGTGAGTGATAAAAAATAATAAATATACATCCCCCTAAAAAAGAAACGATGGCACCGACCAAAAACGCACCTTGTATGCCATAGATAAATGCACTAGCAGGAAGAACTATCCCAGCTAATGCCCCACCTAATGGTAGCCCCGCCTGCCTTATTCCCATTGCAAATCCGCGCTGCGATTGTGGAAACCATGAAGAAACAGATTTAGCGCCACCGGGTTGAGCAGAACTATAAAATCCCCCTAAAATTAGCAAACAGACCAAAAGAGAAATATAGTTATCTGCGATTGCTCCCAACAAAAGAGCGACAGAAACGCCGACCGCTCCAACTCCAACAATATAGCGCTCGTTAAACTTGTCTAGTAATTCGCCAGCTACAAGTAACCCAATAATAGGTAGGAATTGCGCTGCTGAAGACAGCAAACCTATCTGAGAGTCACTAAGCGAGAAATCCTTCTTAAAAAATTCAGCTAAAGGACCAATCCCTTGAACAAAGAAGCAAGCTGATGCTTGAGCGATAGTGGCAACAAGCAATATAATCCATCTATAATGATTTTTTTCTATAAATTTATTATTGCTCACTATGCCCCCTCCAATTAAAGTGTATTCCAATAAAGTAGCCTTTTTTTAATAATGCTTGCAACAATAAATTAGGTATTTTATGCTGATTACATAAAAATCTGTCAATACGATTGGTATTAATATGAAAGCTAAGGAATATGCTTCATTTAAGGAAATAAGCTATTATGTGTCGTGCAAATTTGATACGCTAGCGATATAAGTTAAATTTTACAAACATTGGCTCAGCCAGCATTAAGCGCTTTTCATAAAAGACGCTATATTTTTGCAAGCTTTTTCAATATAATTCTCAAAGCTTTCTTCAGTCACATAGCCCAGATGCGGTGTGCAAAGAACTCTATCTGATTGCAATAATTTGCTCTTATATACTGGTTCGCTGTCATAAACATCCAGTGCAAAGTAAGTTGAATTTTCCAAACTTAGTATTTTTTCTATCGCTCCTTTTTCAACCAAAGCTGAACGCGCTGTGTTGACAAAAATAGCATGAGGTTTCATGCTCAATAGATCATCTAATTGAATGATTTCTCTGGTTTTATCGCTTAAGCGTAAATGTATGGATATAATGTCAGGACGTGTAAAAAGTTCATCTTTTGAATGCGTAAAATGATAACCTAAATTTTTTGCTTCTTGCGTTGAACGCTCGCTCCCATGAACCAAAATGGACATGCCAAAAGCTTGAGCATATTGAGCAACCATTTTGCCAATACGCACAAATCCGAATATTCCAAGAGTAGCCCCTTTCATTTGGTTGCCAAATGTTGTTTGCCATCGTCCTTTTTTCATATCAGACACAGATTTACAGAGTTTTCTACGCGCAGACATAATTAAGAGCCAGGCAAATTCAGCAGCAGAAGTTGGATCTCCACCGCCGTCTAATATTTCAATTCCTAAGTCTCTACAAGCTTCTATATCAATATGTGAACCTATAGGGCCTGTTTGGTATTATAACTTTTATATTTTTATGTTTTTTAGGAATAAAAATTGACTTTATTCAGAGTATTTTGACATTCGCGTCTGTTTCTTTGGTAATAATCACAACTGTTTTTGCAATTTTATACAATTCTAATATTCCTTCTGAATTGCAGAGCAACCCAAAATACAAACACGGCAATACAATAGGTTGGAAGACATTAACACGTGATTTACAACAGTATATGCACAACCTCTTAAAGCTAATAAATTTAGCGCTTGTCGTTTTAAGTTTCCCAAGTAGTTATAAAGAAACGGTCTCTTTGCCTATCATTTCTAAGTACATGGAGCACAAGTTTTCTTTTCCATTGGATACTGATACTTAGATATTGCTCTTTAGTACTCTTTTTAGTCTGTGTATTGTTTCTTATGTTAAGCACACGCAATTTAATAAACATGTCCATTTACGCACTACAGTGCTCAGTTAAAAAGCCATAGTAAAATTTCCGATTTTATAATTTTTTACAAAGAATTCATTCTTATGACCTTATAGACAGAAAGCTAGAAAAAGCGATTTATATTCAATTCGGTAAGTATAAAAAAGAAAAAATTGCAAAGTCATGCTGTTAAAAAAGTATCAAGTGTGTAGAAATACTTAGAGTTAAGCGGATAGGTTACGAAACAGCCTCTCCCATGTCTTTAAAATACTGACTATCTTTTGTGCTTGTGAGGACATATAATGATTTTGTCGGGTGTAGTTATGTCATACAAAACCCTTTTTAGGGGAAAGTATAGCGACAAACTTAACGCCGTGTTTTCAACGCCCAGTGCCTTTATAAGGTGTCAATTGAAAACTCCATTACGTTAAGGATTACTAGAATGAACGCTATAGTTAAAAATCAAATGACCTCCATTATTGCTACTGTTGCAAATGATACCCCCCTCCTTTCAAAAGCAAGCTCTTGCAAAAAAAATATGAATTAACAAATGAAATGAAAACAGTGAAAGATCTTTTAAGTGATCGAGTTCGAACCATTTATCGCATACGTGCATTAAGAGACTTTGGTAATGTAAAGGCGGATGACTTGGGTGGTTTTATAGAGCATGAAGGCAATTTAAGTCACGAAGGGAATTGCTGGGTTGGTGGTAATGCATGGATTTATGATGATTCCTATATTTTTGATGATGCTCAGGTTTGTGGTCAATGCTAGCATTTGTGACACTATGCTTTTAAACAGTAAAAAGAAAGCCATGTCATTTGCATGATGTGGCTTTATGTTTATCAAAAGATAAAAAACATAATTTTATATGTTGAAAAATAATAATATCATTTTGAAATAATTGAAAAAACTATTAAAAAAGTAAGTGGCAACATGCTAAATAAAGTGATGTTAATTGGCTATTTAGGTGCTAATCCCAAAAGCAAAACAATGAATTCTGGTACAGAAATAGTCAATTTTAGTATAGCGACTTCTGAGAGCTGTATAGATAAAAGGACCAATCAAAAAGTAGAGAAAACAGAATGGTATTCAGTTGTGATTTTTAATCCACATTTGGCAAAAATTGCACTTCAATATCTAAACAAAGGTTCAAAGGTTTATATAGAAGAAAAATTACAAACATGCAAATGGCAAGATAAAAACGGTGGTGAACATCTTGCAACAGAGACTGTCTTACCACAATTCAAAGGTGAATTGTATCTGCTTGATGCTAAGAAAGAACAATCCGCATCCTCCTCACCCATCACTACTCAAAGTTATGCTATCGCTTCAGGTGCTGCTTATCATAGCACGTCTCTTAATGATGCTATCCCATTCTGATTGAAAAAAATATAACAAAAAGAAAAAACGTACAAAACATAGACGTCCTCGGATTAAAGGATGTATCAGAGAACCGAACGGACGCATCTCACGAGCAAAAACACCGGCAGATACCCCAACGGGTAAAATGATATAGCTTCTCTTTTTTCCTTGCACAACGCATGACACGCCACACCACCTGTATCACATCCACATGACTTTTATGGGGATGTAAAAACATAACCGCATCAAAAGCAAGGACATCCCCCCTTCAGACAGACATCTTATATTGGTGAGCACACGGGCAGACTCTCCCCCGCATCTTCCTTAAGCCAATCAAGGGCTTTATTACGTTCTTTGGCACTTTGTGTTCCATCAATATGAGCAAATTTACAGTCAAACGGCGGAGTCTCTTTATGGACCTTATGAAGATCATATAATTCTTTCTGTATTTCTTTAGAATTGAATGTATCACGGATACGTTTAGACCTATTGATATCTTTACAAAAAGCCAAAGCCCGACGCATGAGATTTGGGTTATCACTCAAGTCAACCTTCAGATCTATTTTAGCAAGGGCTTGATAACAGCCTATGATCTTGGTTTTATCGTCAAGAATAAGTCCATAATTCTCATCTGTTATCAGATGTTGAATGGATTGACTTACTTCCTCTTCATCAACACCCAAAATAATAATCTTATAAGGAGATAAAAGTTCATTCTTAACGGCTTTTGAGAGAATGTATAGATATAAAGCTCTTTTCCATAGAGTTCTTCATCATCCATAGAAGCCAGAACGGCATTGATCTCATTGACTTGCTTTTTGGCATTATCCGTAAAGACCTTGGGGATTGCTGTCATGGATAGACGTTTTTTACCCCGAATGATGCTGTTATCGTGAACCTTGATAAATTCAGATTCACGTTTGTCTGTTCCCAACACAACCCCAATCGTAGGGTGTGATTCATCACAAATGATCAGATCAAATTCGGATAAATCACATTCCTTTTGCTCATCCGCAATCACTTGGATTGATTGGTAAGTAGCAAACACCACGGTCATTGCATTTGCTAAGACTTTATTTGCTTTCTCTCAAAGCTTTTGAGCATCAGTTGGTAGAGCTGGTAGAGCGAGATCTGAGACATCGAGTTCGACAGCATCATCTCGTGTTTTACGACGCTTGCCAATTCATGTATCAGAACATACCGCAAAGGAACGCAAGGGGACTTGTGCAGGTGCGAGCGCTCTCGCATTCGTATCCCGGAAGCCTGAAAGTACTGAGTTTGAATCAGCTTTTTTTGCTTTTAGTGCTCATCGCACTTGGACATAGCAAAATCTCCCAGAATTCCGAGACACCCACACAGTGGGCTCATTTTTATAGTCGAACCTTAGGGTTTTCAGACCCTACTGATCGCTGCGTAGAGGACCCAAAAACACCTTTAAAATATTAAAGGAATTTCACGCGATTAGCAACCAAAATGAAAGCAGTGTTTCTTATCTCTCAAAGACTGTAAGATTGGGTACTCTTCAAAAGAGAGACAATGCTAAGGGCTGTCATCATGGTTAGTCATCAACCCACACAATGCCTCTTGTTCAGAAAACGCACAACAAGATATAAGAAAAATATTGTTTGCAAAGTTCTTTCTTGCCTATACAAAGAAAAAATAAAAAATTTGGAGGGCTCCTATGATAAATGATATTTACTGTGTTGGACTCAATTATGTTGAACATGTTCATGAACTAGGCAATACTGTTGAAGAGGAACCTGTTATCTTTAGCAAGCCAAACAGTTCACTCATCTTAGGCAATGAAATTTATCTCCCTGATTTTTCCAAAGAAATCCATTTTGAAACTGAAATTGTGCTCAAAATCTCAAAGGACGCTTTCATGGTCACGGAGGAAGAAGCAGAAAAATGCTATAATGCCGTAGCAATAGGTCTTGATCTCACAGCGCGGGATTTGCAAACAAAACTGAAAGGAAAAAGGCTTCCTTGGCTTTTATCGAAAGGATTTAAAGGCGCTGCATACGTCTCTGACTTCATAAACAAGGAAAAAATAAACAACCCAATAACCTTTGCAATGAAGTTGAATGGCGAAACAAGACAAGTTGGCAATACGAAAAATATGATCTTTAGCTTTGAGAAGATAATCTCATTTTTAAGTCACTACATTCAGCTAAGACGTGGTGATCTCATATACACAGGTACTCCACAGGGTGTAGGAAAACTTTCTCAGTTTGACAGAATAGAATTATATCTCAAAGATCAATTAATTTCAGAGCTAAAGGTAAAATGAATCATCAAATACTGACCTTTTTCATTGTTTCATTTTTTTTAGTCATCTCACCGGGGCCGAATATGGCCCTTATCATCGATAATGCAACAAGATTAGGAAAAAAGAACGCATTTGTAAACGTTTTAGGATTGTGCAAAGCCAACATATGTGCATAGGGCATTTTCCATACTAGGTGTATCAGTGCTCATTCTCAACAACAAACGCTGTTTTTTTATTAAAACTCATGGGTGGCAGCACTTTATTATACATGGGATTTAAATCGATTAAATCCGGAATACACAGCTTAAATTCAAAAGAAAGAATATCAACAAATGAAAAGAGTGCTATTGGTAAAACAAAACTTGTCACCAGCTATATGGACGGTTTTTTGACACAAATACTAAATCCCAAAGTATCAATATTTTACATAGCGGACTTCCCGAAATTTTTATCTTCTGGCGGTGGAATTAAAAAAGGCTTTGAACTTGTCACAATACATTCTTTCAACATCTTTGCATGGTTTACTTTAATGACCATTTTTATATCATTTGCCAGCTCCGCTTTAAAAAAGCAGCGGATAAAAGGTGCGATTAATATAGCGACAGGAACAGTTTTATCTCTGTTTTTTTTCATTTTCTTTGGATAGTTTTATCTTTTGATAACAAATTGCAAAGCTAATAGAGCAATCTTTTTCTGATTCTGTCTCTCACTATGAACAGCTCAACCTCTAACAGAGCTTATACAATCCCCAGTTCTTTTTTCTTTGTATAACTGAATTACGCTACATTTCTTTATCATAGTCTCAAGGATTTTTGTGTAAACGATGTGAATTTCTCGCAACGTTTTATAAAATGTTATCAATATTTAAACAAAATCCTTATTCATCACTTTAGAAGAAATAAGCTATGATATTCCTCTTTTCGTTTATGAAACAAAAAAGTGATTTTAAAAATCATTTTAATTTTCTATCATTAAAAACTGTTTCTTAAACTAAGATGAGAACTCTTAAGCGCTATTTGAGCCAAAATTAAAACTCCCTATTCAAATATCTGTTACGTTATTTAAAAAGAAAACATCCTCTTTTTTCAAAACCATATTCTTGTCTTTATCCACACAAAATCATAAAAAACGTTTTTTTCCTTTACACCTCATTTATATCATGCTTCGATACAGAATGATGCATTTTTTAATGTAATTTAATCTCAAAATAATTAAAGGGAACCCCCAAAAAATGAACTGTAAACAAAATTTAAAAGATGGTCCTCAGATGAAACTACAACGTGGCCTAGATAACCGTCACGTACAACTTATAGCCCTCGGTGGAGCTATTGGAACAGGTCTCTTCATGGGATCAGGAAAAACAATTAGTGTAGCAGGCCCTTCCATCATACTCGTTTATGCTATTATTGGATGTGCCCTATACTTTGTAATGCGTGCTATGGGAGAATTATTGCTTTCTAATTCACAATATCGCTCCCTTATTGATTTTTCAACCGATATGCTAGGACCGGGAATCGCTTTCTTTGTGGGCTGGAACTATTGGTTAAGCTGGGTTGTAACTGGAGCTGCAGATATTATTGCTATCATTAACTATATGCATTTCTGGTGGCCAACACTTAATCCATGGATTGTTGTTTTTGCTTGCATTGGTTTCTTTTTAATCCTTAACCTCCTTGCCGTAAAATTTTTCGGTGAACTTGAATTCTGGTTTGGTCTTATCAAAGTCGTAGCAATTTTGGCATTAGTTATTGTTGGATTTTATATGATCGCTACAGGCTTTACCTCTCCAAATGGTACTGTTGCCTCTCTTAACCATGTATGGAACGATGGAAATATCTTCCCGCGAGGAATTACAGGTTTTTTTGCTGGATTTCAAATTGCCATTTTTTCTTTTGTTGGTATAGAAATTGCTGGAACAACAGCAGCTGAAGTTAAAGAACCTAAAAAAGTTCTCCCTAAAGCAATTAATGCAATACCGGTGCGTATTGTACTCTTTTACATCCTTTCTCTCGCTGTGATTATGTCCGTTACACCTTGGAATCAAATTGTGCCAGAAAAAAGTCCCTTCGTCTCCATGTTTTGGCTTGCAGGCATTCCAATAGCTGCTGGTTTGGTCAATTTTGTTGTTCTCACCTCGGCTGCCTCTTCAGCAAATAGTGGTATTTTTTCGACTAGCCGCATGATATACGGGCTTGCAACTCAAAAAGGTGCTCCTCCAATTTTAGGGAAGCTCTCCAAATACCATGTTCCAGCCAATGCTCTGTTCTTTTCCTGCCTATGTATTTTAGTAGGATACACAATTGCATCATCATCTCCAAGCATCATAAGTGCTTTTACAATTGTGACGAGCATTTCAGCGATTGCATTTTTATTCGTATGGTCTGTCATTTTGATTAGCTATATTGTGTATCGTCGTAATCACCCTCATCTACATGCTGAATCTGTCTACAAAATGCCGGGAGGTGTCATTATGTGCGGGATCGTGTTAGTTTTTTTTGCTTTCATGCTCTATTTGTTGACATTAGAACATGATACCCTAACCGCTTTAAAATACAGTATCTTTTGGTTTATTTTCTTAGGTATAATGTATTTTATATTTATAAGAAAAAAAATCTCTCCAAAGAACAAATAAATCTATACAAAACATTTCAAAAAAGGGTAACTTTAGTTACCCTTTTTCTACTTAATCTCCTCCTCATGCCTCAAAAGACGAGGATTCCTCGCAAGTCTGAGTTCGTAAACAATCCGACTTTGTTAAGAGGGATGCTGCTGACCACTTATATGATTCACCTACATAAGGCTCTATGGGCTAGCCCTACCCTGAATACTCACCATACATTCTAAAAATACTTAATGTGTAAAATTTTATATGCTTTATATCACTACTCTAAACAAAAGTATTTTACTGCATTATAGGATAAGAAACGTGCTATTCTTTAAAGAATTCTCTATAAACTTCACTGATATTGTTTACTAATAAAACATGAGATTTTATCTAAAACCGCCCCCAAAAATTTATATTCAATTTTTTAGCAAATTAACAATACAGCTCTAAACAGAATATATCTTAACAGCTATCTACAATAAAAAAAGATTCTATGAAAATATTTTTCTATTTATAATAAATTTTAAATATAAATATTTAAATGTAAATTTATAATAAATTTTTAATATTTAAATAATATTTTAATAATTTAAATATTATTTTATTTATATACAAACATTTATATTTAATAAATTTATAATTTAATTTATATTTTTCTGCAAAAAAAATCTTTATTAATAAAGAATTTTAAATAAAAACTGATTAATATTATCAGTTATTATAAATTTATTGTAAATAAATATTTAATAAATAATAAATTATTATATTAATACAAACAATATTATATATTATAAATAATACATAATATATTGTGTATATAATATATGTATAAACATAAAAAAATATAGTATAATTTATATTTTATTTATTATGTTTAAAATAATTATTCCATTAAATTATAATGTTTTTTCTTTATTCACATATAGTCATAGAAAAAAATTCCTTTACTCCTTAACCATAGCGTGTTCCGATAGAAGGGATTACCTTTTTTAGGATAATTTTTATTTAAAAATAACTAAGGGGAACTTCCCAAAAATGAACAAACAAAATTTAGAAAAAAAAACTAAGAAGAAATTGCAACGTGGACTACATAACCGACACATACAACTTATAGCCCTTGGTGGAGCGATTGGAACAGGTCTCTTCATGGGATCAGGAAAAACAATCAGTGTAGCAGGCCCCTCAATTCTACTCGTTTATGCAATTATTGGTTGTGCTCTATACTTTGTCATGCGTGCTATGGGAGAGTTATTGCTTTCTAATACACAATATCGATCTTTCATTGACTTCTCAACCGATCTTCTAGGTCCGTGTGCCGGATTCTTTATCGGCTGGACATATTGGTTGTGTTGGATTGTCACCGGAACTGCTGAAATTATCGCTATTGTCACTTATACACACTTTTGGTGGCCTGAACTCAATCCGTGGATTCCCGTTATAATTGGTCTTATGTCCTTTTTAATCCTTAACCTCGTCGCCGTAAAACTATTTGGCGAACTTGAGTTTTGGTTTGGTTTTATCAAAATCGTAGCAATTCTAGTCTTAATTGTTGTAGGGTTTTATATGATCTTTACCGGTTTTGTCTCTCCAAACGGTACGGTTGCTTCTCTTAACCATATATGGAACGGTGGAAATATTTTTCCGCGAGGAATTACAGGCTTTTTTGCTGGATTTCAAATTGTTATTTTTGCTTTTGTTGGCATTGAACTCGCTGGAACAGCTGCTGCTGAAGTACAAGAGCCTCAAAAAGCTTTACCACAGGCTGTTAATTCAATACCAATCCGCATTGTATTCTTTTATATATTCTCTCTTCTTGTGATTATGTCTGTAACGCCGTGGGATCAAATCAGTCCAGAAAAAAGCCCATTTGTAACAATGTATGCACTGATTGGTATTCCAACTGCTGCTGGTTTGATGAACTTTGTTGTCCTCACAGCTGCCGCATCTTCAGCAAATAGTGGAATTTTTTCTACCAGCCGTATGATATATGGGCTAGCAACACAAAAAGGTGCTCCTAAATTTTTAGGAAAACTTTCTCGTAACCACGTTCCAGCCAACGCATTATTCTTTTCATGTTTATGCATCTTATTTGGTTATGCAGTTGTATCGTTATCTCAAACCCTCATAGCTGCTTTTACAATTGTTACGACGATTGCCGCAATTTTATTTATATTTGTATGGTCTATCATTTTGATCAGCTATATCGTCTATCGTCGTAATCGTCCTCTCCAGCATACTGTCTCTCCTTATAAAATGCCAGGAGGTGTTGTTATGTGTTGGGCGCTTCTTGTTTTCTTTGCATTCATTATTTATTTATTATCATTAGAAGCTGATACTGCCATAGCTTTAAAATACACTCCAGCGTGGTTCATATTTTTAGGAATTGTATACTTCCTTTTTGGAAGAAAGAATTATGCAAAAAATTAAAAAATAAAGCTTATGTTGCAAAAAACATATAAAAAAGGGTAACTAAAGTTACCCTTTTTTGATATTTATCTATAAAATTATAAAAGCTATTTACAAAATATCTCTTTAGAAGCTTCAATTACGCTCTTTATCAACCAAAGCGTTAGATTTTATCCAAGGCATCATAGAACGGAGTTTTTTGCCAACTTCTTCGATAGGATGATGATCATTTAAACGCCGCATGCCTTTAAAATGAGCTGCACCGGCTTTATACTCTTGAATCCAATTTGACGTAAATTTACCCGTCTGAATATCCTTTAAAATACGCTTCATTTCTGCTTTTGTTTCATCAGTAATCACGCGTGGACCAGACATATATTCGCCCCATTCAGCCGTATTGGAAATTGAATAATTCATATTTGCAATACCACCTTCATAGATGAGATCAACAATCAATTTAACCTCATGTAAACATTCAAAATAAGCCATTTCCGGCGCATAACCTGCTTCCGTTAGCGTTTCATAACCTGCGCGAATAAGCGCAACAAGACCACCACAGAGAACGGCTTGTTCACCAAAAAGATCAGTTTCGCATTCTTCTTTAAATGTTGTTTCAATCACCCCAGCACGTCCACCACCAAGACCACATGCATAAGACAACGCTACATCATGAGCATGCCCTGAAGCATCTTGTGCAATCGCAATTAAGCAAGGAACACCGCGACCACGTTGGTATTCATTGCGCACTGTATGACCTGGTCCTTTCGGAGCAATCATTACAACATCAACTGTTTTTTTAGGCTCAATTAAACCAAAATGAATACTCAAACCATGCGCAAAAGCAATTACTGCTCCGTCACGTAAATGATCATGAATATGCTCTTTATAAATATCAGCTTGCAATTCATCTGGTGTTGCCATCATGATGAGATCTGCCCATTTTGCAGCTTCCGCAACACTCACCACTTCAAAACCATCGGCCATAGCCTTCTTAACTGTTTCCGACCCTGAACGCAAAGCTATTTGCACATTTTTAACACCGGAATCTTTCAAATTTAAAGCGTGCGCACGCCCTTGAGAACCATAACCAACAATGGCTACTTTTTTTCCTTTAATAAGATTAACATCCGCATCACGATCATAATAAACACGCATAAAAAACTTCCTTCTTTTTCTATTTAAACTGGATTTCAGATTATTTTTATTAAATAAGAAACATTATCTTCAGTGCATCACACACTTATAAAGACAAAAAACACCGCTTATACGAACATAGCAATTGAATAATTTTAAAGTTTACATATTGCATAAAAAAACTGTAGTCCCCAAACATTCCCAAAACATATACGGATCCCCAAATCAACTTCAACTGCTATTCCACAAAAACAATAATTACACAAAACAAGATTTTTAAAGAAAATATATTTGCTAATATTTTACTCTTCTATCGTGCAACAAAACACTATATTCTAAAAATTAAGATACAATATACAATTTTTAACATGAACCAAATCAATACGGATAGCAAGAAAAATTACAAAATAACAAGTATTGTTTTAATACAATTTTTAAAAGCATATACAAAAATATCTTTAGAATAATAGAGAGGACGTTTTTACTTTTTACGTTCTTTAATATCCGCGCTTCTCACGCGAAAAAGAACACCCCCATACTGACATTATGTTATTCATTTATGGCGTCTTATAAAAAACTTTTAATGTGCTCGAGCCCTTTTCAAAAGTCCCCTATAATCGCCTAAAAGATTTATTGCACACCACTCTCTTTACTTCATAAAGCTACAAGTCGATATCATCATTCTATTTGACAGCTCTTATTGCATTAAGCCTATTCATAAAAAGCATTTTCTGATTTTAAATCTGTTCATGATGAAATCATCAAAACCCTTATATGCCAAAAACTGCTACAATATTAAATTAGCCAATAAAATGATGATAGCAATAGACTTCATATCATCCATAGAGATTTTACGTTATACTATTTACAGATAACTCGTAAAATGAGCTCAAACATAAAGAAAATTTGTGTATTGATCCATAAAAATCCTACGCATTCCTTTACAAGGAAAATACTTTCCAACCCCTATTTTTTCTCCCTAATAGATAATACAAATAAAAAACATCTCATACACTCAAAAACAAAAGATAGAAAGCAACCAATAAACAGAGCAACAATAGAATATTTATAATGCACGCTAATAGTGCTATTTATCTAAACATATATTATTTTTTTTAAGATAAAGTGGCAAAGCTTTATAAAAACTTCTCTTTCTATTTCATAGAGAGAAAAAGATTACGATAATAACCGGATAAAACGCTGAACAGTATCACGCATTCCATACTCTAATGCATCGGCAATGAGCCCATGGCCAATAGAAACTTCATCAAGCCAAGGAATGTTTTTGACAAGAGCAGGAAGATTCATAAGCGTCAGATCATGCCCTGCGTTCATACCTAACTGCAACTCTTTTGCTCTTCTTGCTGCTAAAACAAGTTTATTGAGCTCTTGATCCTGTTTTATCTTATCCTGAAATGCCCCCCCATAAGGTCCAGTATAAAATTCCACACGATCAGCCCCTATTGCTTTAGCAATATCAAGACCATCGATCGTAGGATTAGCAAAAAGTGATACACGAATCTTTCTTTTTTTCAAATGCTGAATAATAGGTGTTAAAAATTCTGCATCATGAGCAAAATTCCAACCATGATCAGACGTTGACTGCGCTGGATCATCAGGAACAAGGGTAATCTGATCCGCGTAATTTTCAGCGATATCCAAAAATTGATCACTGGGATAACCTTCAATATTAAACTCAGCTGTAGGAAAATTGTTCTTGATTAAACAGTATATATCTGGCAAATCCGCAAAACGAATATGCCTTTCATCGGGGCGTGGATGAACCGTCAAACCTGCTGCTCCAGCAGCAAGCGCTATATGCCCAATATTCGTGATACTTGGCCACGGAAGATTACGTCGATTACGCAAAACAGCAACAGCATTAAGATTAACCGAAAGTTTTACCGCCATACCCATTTCCATTTTTCTATAATGTGTAACAAGATAGAAAAAAGGCATTTTCCATCTGAAACTTAGATAATATATATATTTTTTTCTATCGAACAATCATTAAACGTTCTGCTGCGCGCGTAATTCCTGTATAAAGCCAGCGCGCATACATATCACGAAATGCAAAACTTTCATCAAACAAAACGACGTTATTCCATTGAGAACCTTGCGCTTTATGAACCGTTAATGCATACCCATAATCAAAATCATCATATCGCTTTTTTAATTGCCATGAAATTTCTTGATCAGGGTTTTCAAACGCTGCTTTTAACAATTTAATCTTTGCTACCCCACGCTCACTTTCTTCTGGTTTCACAAGAAGATTGATACTTGGTTTAACTGTTTCCTTCTGTGAAGTCATCACCTTCCATAAAGAGCCATTCAACAAATCTTTAGTAGGATCATTTCGCAAGCACACAAGCTTGTCTCCTGCTTGTGGATAATCTGCTGTAAATCCTTTTAATACACGCAAACGCTGATTATAAAGGTAGCGCGTACGATTAACCCCTACCAATACCTGATCAGCATCCAAAACCAATTGTTGATTGACCTCTTTACGTGTAACAACGCGAGCTTCTCCATAGTCACCATAAGCAATATCGCGTCCTTCACGCACATCCATAGCAAGACGTATAATCGGATTATCCCGCGCTTGCCGATGAATTTCTGAAAGAAGAAAATCTGGTTCTCCATTAGAAAAAAATCCTCCACCTGATATAGGAGGCAATTGACCTGGATCACCAAGAACAAGAATTGGCGTCCGAAAGCTCATTAAATCACGCGCCAATTTTTCATCTACCATCGAACATTCATCAACAATAATGAGCTTAGCCTGTGCAGCCGCACTCCTCCGATTTAATGCAAATGTCGGCGCAATAGACTTCTTTCCCGTAACTTCATCGGAAACTTCCTCTTCCCCACGAGGACAATAAATCAAGGAATGAATAGTACAAGCATTACTGGCACCTTTAGAGCGCAAAACCTGTGCCGCTTTGCCTGTAAACGCCGCAAACTGAACAGAACCATCAACTGTTTCTGCAAAATAGCGTGCCAGCGTTGTCTTACCCGTCCCCGCATAGCCAAAGAGGCGAAAAAGTGGAGAACGTCCCTCTTTCAACCACGCAGAAACAGCCTTCAATGCACTATCTTGTTCCCGTGAAAACTGCATAGCTTACCAACATAAGATTTGCATAAAAAGAGCAGTATTTTGAAAAAAAACGACTATCAAGAAAAATTTTTTTATTAAGAATTGCTGACACACACCCATCTAACAACTTTCGTAGCACAATTATCAATTATTTACCCATTGCTTTTTCAAGATATTGTAACAATCTAAATTTTATCTATACATCGATCTTCTTGGTAACACCTTATACTTATATCAAATAAAATATCATTTTTTACAACACTAACACCAACAATGGAATATGCATATCTTAAATTAAAATAACACCTATATACACTTTTTCTAACCAAAATTTAGAATAAAAAAGAGCATTGCAATTGCAAAAGCCTCGCTAGAAAAAATGTCCTTAACAAGTTAAGAATAATGTAATTTTATGAATACTATTTTACACAATCACTCAGCTTTCTTGCACATAAAAATAAAGTACATCCACTATTACGAAATAATAATTAAATATATCAAAAATCTTTTGGCAGAAATAGAAATAGCTCTCAACAAAACGACTTAATCCTATGATGATACACCTATAAAGTTCCTATCTCCCTCTTATCATGATTTTAATAAATTTACTCTTCATGTTACAAATAAGTTATATCTCAACGAACAAAGAGAGGCATCACGCTTATATGAAGCACGCTTTATCTCGCACAAATATGTAGCTTTTTCTGTTTCGACAATAAAATCTGATTCGTAAGTATGGCCTTCTTGGTAGTCTATTATAAGAAAACTGGGACATGGGTTTCAGTCCAGCGTAGCACTTCAGGTTTGTCCTCTAGAATATGAGAAAAGCGCAATTCTCCATCTACCGAGTCAAACTTTTTCTTTTCGTCGCAATGTTTTAAAGTTTATAAAAACTAACTGATTAATGCTATTCTTATTGCTAGAAATAACAATGAAATCAAAGGGTATAATTTGTTAATAGGCTTGGCGTTATATCAAAATATCAGCGGTGAGATTGCTTTTTGGTTGTTTTAGAAATGAAATAATGAGCTCGAATATTGATGAATGAAACGAGAGATTTAAATTGAAAATATTAATTCCAGATGACTATCAAAAAGCCACTCTAACATTACAGTCTATTACAAAATTAATGAAATCGCATGAAGTGCTGGTTATAAATAATTTAGCTAAAGAATGTGATTTAGAAGATAAGCTCAAAGAGATAGATATTCTTATCTTAATCAGAGAGCGGACTATAGTTGATAAAAATCTTCTCCTGAAACTGCCAAATTTAAAATTAATCTGCCAAACAAGGCTCTTAGCTTCTTATCTGTAAACATATTGATTTCCTGCAGTTTTCGATAGTTTTTTGATCTCTCTATTGATCTCGTCTATAAGAGGTTCATAATTGAGAACGTTTTTTAGAATAGCACCACCGTAAACCCATGCTTTTACTTGCGCTTTGGTACTAAAATCCGCATTTTCTGGTGTGGTATAATACTGCCCGCCATCAAACTTTTCACATTCTCTTGTGCCGTCTTCATATTTGTAGAGGTTGTAAAAATACTCCTCTGCTCTGTTCCCCCCAAGGAACATAACCAACAGCCGTTGCAATAAACCTCTTTTGCATTGGCTGTTTACGGTTTTTTAAGAATAGATGTTTTATAATGAACATGCTTTAATCCTAATTTTACAAATTTGTCTATTTGCCTCAAATTTGACCGTACAGAGCGTTTTATATTATAAATTTTTTATCATAAAATCTTAAATCGCTTTGTACGGTGCCTTTATGTCGATTTAAACGCATATCTAATCACAAAAAGATCAGCAATTTTCCCTAGTTTACTAACCTGCAATGTTTTTCACTGTTCCTCCAAGACCATTTAAAATCCCTTCAAGATTTTTCTTTTCAATCAACGTGAGTGGTCTTGAATTCTCTCTCATTGCCTTTTTTTCAGCCTTTTTTCACGGATGTTCAAAACAGCCTTGCGTACAAGATTGGCTTTCGCCAAAAGACTGTTTTTCAAGTGATCTTGTAGCGCATGTCCTTTTGCACACACCGCGTTAATCATTTCTTCTTTTGAGGCATTGCCTTTGTCTGTTGTTACCTTCATTTTTGTAAGCCATTGCTGAAAACGCAAATAGCACATACCATCGCCTTCAAAACGATAGGATTCAAAATTGACAGTGCCACTTGTTATATTGCGGTCTACACGAGAAATTGTCCAGCCTGTCTTGGTATCTAGATCAAGGCAGAGAATGGTTTGTGCATTGATGCTCATGTTCCCCCATTAAGGCTGTTGCGTATTTATATGTGCGCTATGACAGAGATGTTGTGATTGCCTGTCTTGAAAAAATGTTTGTGAGAAAATACTTAAAACTACTTTTTGGCCAAATTTTTTACTGCCATTCGAGGAAAAATAATCTTAGAAGCAGTTAATCTTCGCATTGATTCTTCTTGTTTTTGAGTTACATCTTTTTGTGCATGTATTATTTCAGCTTCTTTATCTATTATTTTGTCTTTTTCATCTATCTTTTTTCTGAGCCTTTGCGTCGTTTTACAAGAGTTATAAAGAGTATAAGCCAACCCAAAATTAGCAATAAAATAAATAACAACTGCTATTACTAAACTCAGATCTATCTCTATTCCATAGCTCACTTACTTTTCTTCATATTATCTTACTCCTGTTAAGAGCGTGAATGGTGCTGCTGGTGTTGGATAAATCTTAGGAGTGTTGATGAGACGTTTGTTAGATGCAAATGACCTCGAAGAAGAGTTTAAGCATTACAAATCAGTTACAACAGAAGCTAAGCGATTTTACCAAGTCTTGTTGTGAAAGCTGCTTAACGTTAAAAACATGATTGATTTCCTCATCTTAAGGATGAGGAAATCAAAATTGACTGCCTCTCCACCCTAAAAGACGAAGAGGAGTTCAAAGTGCTAAAAAAGGACTTCAAAAAGCAGCAATGATTCGTATTTTAGCATCATCGCGGTGCCATCTGATAGCGTTATAATGGAGTTGCGAAAGGTGGTTTAGAAGGTGGTTTAATTTTTGTTTATTTTTAATAAATCATTGGGAAATAAGGGGAATTAAGATGTTCTGGTGCGGACGGCGGGACTTGAACCCGCAAGGTCTTTGACCGGCAGATTTTAAGTCTGCTATGTTTACCGTTTTCATCACGTCCGCGATGAGAGTTCTCTCATAAGCTATATCTTTTATTGAATCAAGAATTAATAACAAAAGAAACATTTTTCATTTTTTTAGTGAAATTTTGACTGACAATAGTTTTCTTTATCGCTAGAAAAAGCTTTTATAATATAAATAAAGCATGAAATGATTAGTGTTATGAGTCAATTTATTCAAGACGTCACAAAAGCTATGGTGGGATTGCATCACGTGTTTGCTGAAACACCACTTCAAAGAAATGATTTTCTTAGTCAAAAGTATGATGCAGAAATTTATTTAAAGCGTGAAGATTTAACACCGGTGCGGTCTTATAAGATTCGTGGTGCTTTCAATTTTGTTTCAGAAATGCTTAGCAGTCTATCACCAGATTCTGCATTTGTTTGTGCTTCAGCGGGGAATCATGCGCAAGGGGTTTCTTTTGTTTGTCGTTATTTTAAACGTAAAGGCGTGATTTTTATGCCGATGACAACGCCACAACAAAAAATTGAGAAAACACGTATTTTTGGTAAAGAATTCATTGATATTCGTTTGATTGGTGAAACATTTGATCAATGTTATGAAGCTGCGCAAGCCTTTGTCGTGGAGAGCGGTGGTGTAATGGCTCCACCTTTCGATGATATTCGCATTATTACGGGGCAGGCAACAGTGCTCTGTGAAGCTGCTTTACAATGGAAAAAACTCAATGGAGAAAGTGAGCCAGATTTAATGATTGTGCCAGTAGGGGGGGGGGGATTGGCAAGTGGGGTGAGCAAGTTTTTACATGAATATGGTTGGAAAACAAAGCTTCGTTTTGTTGAGCCGCAAAGAGCTGCAAGTTTGCTTGCTTGTTTGGAGAGTGGAAAACGCGTCAAGCTTGAAAGTATTGACACTTTTGTAGATGGTGCTGCTGTGGCTGAAATTGGTGCGCTAAACTATACAATTCTAAAGCAATTTTCCCCTGATTCTGTCATTACGGTTCCTGAAAATCGCGTTTGTTCTACGATGGTCGAAATGCTTAATGTTGAAGGTGTGGTCCTTGAACCGGCTGGTGCTTTATCGATTGACGCGCTTAACAGTATTCCTCCTCAAGAGTTAAAGGGAAAAAAAATTCTTCTCGTTATTTCAGGAGGTAATTTTGATTTTGAGCGTTTGCCAGAAATTAAAGAGCGTTCTTTACGTTTCCAAGGGTTGAGAAAATATTTTATTTTTAGTTTTCCGCAACATCCTGGTGCATTGCGTCATTTTCTTTCCACATTATCACCAGATGATGATATCGTACGTTTTGAATATCTTAAAAAATCAGCGAGAAACTTTGGTTCTGTATTGGTTGCGATTGAAACAAAAAAACACGGTAATTTTTGTCTTTTAGAGGAAAAATTTCAAGCGTTAGGTTGGCGTTATCGTGATATTACTGATGATCAAACGTTATTTGATTTCGTTATTTGAGAAACTGAAATTTTACTAAAACAAGAAGTATAATGATGAGACCTATTTTTTATTTGGTGCTGAGTCTATTTTTCTTTTTGATTGTTAATCAACAGAGTTTAGCATCTCAGCCCACAATAATACAAAAAGCTGAACTTTCAAGAGTTGTTATTGATGTCAATCACGCTATAAAAAATAGGGATTTTACACCTATTTCTCGTTATATGCCTGAGCGACTTTATAAAGAGATGGCACATCGATTGAATACAACAGAGAGTGCTTTACGTAGTGATTTTCTTCAACAGTTGCATAGGAAATTTGAGGATTTGCCTTCTGATGCTTATTATTTAGATAAAGAAAATATAGAGTATTTACAAACTGATAACGGTACTTTGTATGCTTTAATTCCAACAGTTCTTGAGATGAAGGATCGCATCATTCGATATAAAACTTTGGCGATTTTTGATAAAACCCAATGGTATTTAATTTATGGCGGTCAAAAAACTTTACAAAATCCAGTTTTTCTCGAGATTTATCCTGATTTTATCAAGATACATTTACCGATGGACACAATCATCAAAAAGTAAACGATCTAAATATTGTTTTTTATTCATGATAAATGTATTTCGTAAAGTTCTTGCTTTTTTATCATAATCCAAGGATAATGGGGATGAAGGCATTTAGGCTGGTTTGTTGGCTTTTTATAAAGTGAAGTTTATACGCCTTTATCTTGATTTCAAGGTGCTCATGAGCTGCGCAAGCCGTTTTTTAAGCGTTGCTTCATTTAAAATGTCAGGGATTTCTCTTGCGCGGATTCTTGAGTGGAGAGTTCAGTTGGTTACTTGTTTTGAGTTCTTCAGCTGAGGAAAGATTGTATTTTGCCTATAAAAGAAGAAAATGTTTTTACAAAGTTAGGTTTGCCTACTCTTTTGATTAAAAATTTACTCATTGCTGGGATGAGTAAACCTAAACCTATACAAGAACAAGCTATTCCAGTAATGTTGAAAGGACACGATATTTTAGGTGTTGCTCAGACAGGTTCTGGAAAAACCTTGGCATTTGGTTTACCTATTTTAAGTCAGATTTTGGCTTTGGGTGATAAACGCTGTCCTAAAACTGCACGCGCTTTGATTTTAGCTCCAACGCGTGAACTTGCTGTCCAGATTGATGAAACAATTCGTACCGCGGCGAAGGGAGCTCATCTTTCAACATGTCTTATTTTTGGGGGCGTATCACGTTTAAAACAAATTAAACGTATGGAAGCAGGTGTGGATGTTTTGATAGCGACTCCAGGGCGTTTGAGAGATCTTGTTCGTGAAAAGTGTGTTGATCTTTCCCAATCTCGTTTTTTGATTTTGGATGAAGCAGATCGTATGTTGGATATGGGGTTTATTCATGATGTCAAGCAAATTGCAAAGCTTTTGCATCAAGAGCGTCAGACAGCACTCTTTTCTGCAACAATGCCGAGGGAAATTGCTGTGCTTGCAAAATGTTTACTCAATGATCCTGTTAAAATTGAAGTTGTTCCTCAAGGTACTACGGCTGTAGGGATTTGCCAAAAATTATATTGTGTTCCGACGAATGAAAAAAAGAATGTTTTAAGTAAACTTTTGACAAATCCAGCTTTTAATTCAGTTATTGTTTTTACCCGAACTAAACATGGGGCTGATTCTGTTACACGTAGTTTGGCAAAGATAGGATATTCAGTCGCAACAATTCATGGGAATAAATCACAAGGTGCTCGCCAGTCTGCTTTAAAAGCTTTTCGTGAAAGATCTGTGCAGATCCTTGTGGCAACAGATATTGCTGCACGCGGTATTGATATACCAGGGATAAGCCACGTTATTAATTATGACTTACCAGATGAAGCTGAAAGTTATGTACATCGTATTGGTCGTACAGGACGTAATGGTGCATCTGGTGAAGCACTTACACTTTTTGATGAGAAGATAGAAAGAGAACGGTTGCGTGCTATAGAGCGCTTGATTCGTATGAAATTGGTGGCTGAGTCTGTTCCAGAACAATTTGCAGCGTTTCCAGAAAAGCCAATTGTGCTAGAAAGTAGAGAAAAAGAAAATGATAAGGAACGCCGTTTTAAAAAATCTAAACGTCAAAAACAGTTTTTAGGTCGAAAAGATGATGCCGCACAGTTGCAGCGGAAGAGTTCTTCATCTCCAAATGAGAGGCATAAAAAAGCAAAAGCGGTGGCAAAGCGGGCAAAGCCTTTTCGTTTTCGAAAATCAGTTAAAAAAGCTGCCTAGATAAAGTCTTGAAAAAAGATTATGTACTGGAGATTTTTTACTTTTGTTGATTTGTTCTCAATAATTGAAAAGAGGTATAAAATACTCTTACCAAAATAAGAAGGTCTTTTAGAGGTTTTCATTTTTAAAAAATGAAAACCTCTAAGTATTTGGATTATTTAAAAATCTTTTAAAAAGAAGTTATTATTGTAGAGGTGATTATTTATTTTCTTCATTCCCATTTTTTAAAATGGGAATGAAAATAGATTTTATTTATATAAAATCTATTTTTTAAAAGATGTGTTTTATCTTTAATGGTAACTTTTAATTTTAAAAATTGATGTCTAATAATAACTCATTGTTTTATATATTGAATAATTCATTATATCGTAATTTTTTTTTATTTTGAAGCTATTTATGTGGATCAATCAAAAGTATTAATTTGCACGTTAGATGTGAAATTATTGTATAGATAAACATTTGAGAAATAAATAAAATGATTCTTATAAACTCTTTCAAAGGCAAGGGGTATTGCTAAGATTGAGAGTTGGAAAATAGTATGATGGTATGGCTTTTATTATAAATAAAGATGGGATGATTAACCGATTTCATTTTATACCATTTACGGGAGTCATTGTGAAATGGGCTTGGGGGGAATTTAAGAGATATCTCTTTAAAAAAGCATGTGACTGCATAATACAATAGCAAGAATGTCATGATTTCTGAAGGCTTTCTCAGGATTCTTAACAATTTAGCTTGTTATCTTGGTTTTTACTGTAAAACACTATTATTTTTGGGGGGTATAAAGCCTATAAGACTTTATATATTAAATGTTTTATGACAGTGTGAGGAATATCCAAGGCAAGGTTGTTTGTAAAGCGTTGAAGTGGTTAGCAGGAGGAACAACCTGTTAGATAAGACGTCGGAGTGTTTACAGACTTGTTTTATATTTTTTGCTTTTAGGATGGGAAGGAGGTTATGTGGGGTGTATGGAGATAATATATGACCTTGATTGTTGTTTCTTCCATTTTTCAAGATGATTGATTCATGAGCAGGTTTTAAAGTTTAATTGCTTTATTGAGTACAAATTATTCTTTCTTTGGAAAAAAATATATGAGACCGTTTCATTGCTGATGGAACTTAATAATTCATCTCTGATGAAAGAAATCGTAATTTATAATGTGCAAATAATTGTAGAGCCCTCTTATAGAGGCGCGGTGGTTTGAAAAAAGTAATCTTATTTGTGCTATTTTAAAATGAATCAAACGTTTTTTGCGTTTATTGCAAAAAACACATCCCGTAGGATATTGCGTTTCTATTTTATTGCAAAAATCCTATTCCCTCACTTTTATTAACGAATCCCTCATGTCTAAAAGCTTTAGAAAAAACAATAAACTACATGGAATAAAAGAAGAGTGGCTCCCCGGGCCGGATTCGAACCAGCGACCAACCGGTTAACAGCCGGTTGCTCTACCGCTGAGCTACCGGGGAACGGTGCCCAATCATTTAGCTGAGAAGGCTATAGCAAAGCAATACTGATTTGCAAAGGATAAAATTACTTTTTTTTTAAAAAATATGATAAATTGTGTAATAAGAGGAAAAAAGGCGAGAGAAGATTTCTACACCTTGACGGATGCGTTGCCTTCCCTTATTGAAACCTTTATGTTTGTTGACGAGGCCTCGTGGCGGAATGGTTACGCAGAGGACTGCAAATCCTTGTATCCCGGTTCGATTCCGGGCGAGGCCTCCAGCCGATTTTAAACGAAACGGCTTTTAGGGGAGATGAGGTATAGGAAAATAGATTATTTCCCTCTATAGTTGTGAAGACACTTTTTTATGAGAGATCATACAGTTAAAATCTAACGGTTGAGTGTGGCATCCTTTTTCGTAACGCTCATAGTTTAAGAGGTCTTCGTCCATCATTGTCGCTGTTTTGTTTGTTTTTTGTAGGTTAGGAGAAAATATTCGTTATGGTTGCAGATTTTGCTGAACTTCGTCGCAAAATGGTTGACAATCAAATTCGTACAGTCGATGTAACGGATTTATCAGTTCTTGAAGCATTTTTAACGGTATCTCGTGAAGATTTTGTAGCGGAAGATATGAAAGTATTAAGTTATCTTGATACCGATATTGTTCTATGTCCAGTACAAGATGGGGGTCCTGCACGCTATTTGATGAAACCTGCATCTTTAGCAAAATTATTACAGCTTGCTGCTGTAAAATCATCAGATATTGTTTTAGATATTGGTGCAAATAGTGGTTATTGTGCAGCGTTGCTTGCAAAACTTGCAGGGTCTGTGATTGCGTTGGAAAGTAATAAATCTCTTTTTGAACGTGCTCTTGAAGCTTTAGAACGTAATCAATGTGATAATGTGGTTGCTGTTCATGGTCCATTAGAGCAAGGATATGCCGTTGAGGGACCTTATGATGTGATTTTCTTTGAGGGATCTGTTGATTTTATTCCACAAGGTATCTTTGATCAAATGAAAGACTGTGGACGTCTTGTTGTGGTTGAAGGGTATGGAAATGCTGCTGTTGCACAAATCTATATAAAAGAAGATGGGATCATTTCGGCACGTCGTGCTTTTAACCTCGCTGTAAAGCCTCTTCCTTGTTTTTTTAAAACACCTGGTTTTGTGTTTTAGTGCTTGTTTGTTTTGTGAATAAAAGATAATTTTGTGATTTATTTGGGGTTTGTTATTGTGTGTATTGTGTTTAGAATAAACAAGAAGTTTCAGGTGTGTTTATTACTGGTGTTGAGTATTTTACTATCAGATATTGTTTGTGCTGAAACATTGATGGATGCCTTTTCTAAGGCTTATAAGCATAATGCTAAGTTGAATAGTGAACGTGCAGCTGTGCGTATATCCGGTGATGATGTTGTCATTGCGCGATCAGGGTTATTGCCACAAGTTGAGGGGGTTGGGAACTATGGTCGGAATAAGTCTTTTACAGGTCCTTATGTCACTTCTGGATCTATAGGCGTGAGATTAAATCAAAGATTATTTGATGGTTTTATCACGCAAAATATCTTTTCTTCAGCTCAAGTTAAGTTGCAGGCTCAGCGTGAATATCTTCGTAATGTTGAACAAAATACGTTTTTGGAGACAGTGACCGCTTATGCTAATGTCTATCACGCACGTCGTGTTGCCGATCTTCGAAGAGAAAATTTGGCAGCTCTTGAAGAACAAGTTCGTTCCAATAAAGCAAAATTTGATGTGGGTGAAGGAGGGCATGTTGATCTTGCTCAAGCTCAAGCTGCACGTTCCGTGGCTGTTTCAGAGTTGAGTCTTGCTCGTGCTGATGTAAAAGCAGCAGAGGCAGTGTATCGACAAGTTATTGGTTCTGATCCTGAAAAGTTAAAACGCCCCCCCGTAGCCAAAGATTTTCCCGTCAACCTTGATATGGCTTACCAAATGAGCGTTGTGATGCATCCAGCAATTCTTTATGCTAAATATTTAGTCAATGCGAGTGTTTACAATGTAAAGGCGAAAGAAGGGGCGCTGCTCCCTAAAGTTGATTTTTCTGCAACAGCATCTTATAATCGAATCTACAGCGGTGCTGGAGAGGATGGAGTTTCTAAATCAATAGGATTGTCAGTAAGTGTCCCAATCTTTGAAGGAGGGCGTACGTCTGCGCAAATTCGTCAATCAAGGGAACAGCTTGGACAGGCGCAGCTTCAACTCGATTTGGCGCATAGTAATACTAGGCAAGTACTTACTTCTGCTTGGTTTCAGTTGGAGGGTGCACGCTCATCTGTTATTGCTTACCGTGAAAGTGTTCGTGCTGCTGAAATTGCTCTGAAAGGCCGTGTTCAAGAAAATCGCGTAGGGCAAGCAACGACGCTGGATGTTTTAAATTCTCGTACTCAATTGATTAATGCTCAGATTGCGCTTGCAATGGCGGAGCGTAATGCTGTTGTGGCAAGCTATAGTGTTCAATCTTCTATTGGTAGACTGACTGCAAATTATTTAGGTTTAAAAACAATTAAATATATCCGATAATGCGTAAAAGTATCTCTTTAATCTTAAATTATTTTAGTTTTTAAAAGATTAGTAAATCAATAGTTGAATATGTTCAAAAATAGAACGGTGAGATGTTATTTATAAGTGTAGAAAATTGCGTGTAGCGCCCTCTTTATGACAAGCATATTTGAAAATATCGCGGGAGGCATGTTGATCTTATGATTCTTTTGCATACACTGAAAATATGATTCTATTTATTGTTGCGTCTTTGAAAGGTTGTAAAGTATGGTACAGAGTTCAAGCGTGTTACGTGAGCCAAGTATGGATGAAATTTTAACATCTATTCGTGAAATAATCGAAGAAAATGCGGTTCAATCTGATCACTTTTTAAATGAAGATGTTGCAGTGAATGCTTCGGAAGGTCGTTCAGAAGCTGCATCAGAGGGTATTTATGATACAACCTTATCGGTTGATGATGCTATGAAAGCTTTAGCTGATCGTATTGGTCTTTCTTCTGAAAATCAAGGGGGGAAGATAACGCAAGAGAAAGAGGATATAGAGGCAGAAAATAATACAGTTGGTATGGATATGCAAAAGATGAAGCTTTCTTCTGAAGAACGGAATTCTGTTTATAAAGCAAAAGAATATGAAGATGAGATAAGGAAATCACAGTCAGAAGCTAGAGGGGATGGTCATGTGGAATTGTCAGCATATTGTATTTCTTCTGCAGAAAAGATTGCAAAGGATGTGTTGCGTCCGGCTATAGCAGAATGGTTACAGTCTAAATTGCCTATTTTGCTGGAAGATATTTTGCGTGAAGAGATTGTGAAAGCGATTAAAAAATCATCTTAACTATTTTTTACATTATTTTTATGTTTTTCATTTTATGAGAATTTTGTTTGCAATTTTGCGAGCTCTCTAGTGAATGGCTGAAAATCACGGGTTTTTGATCGGGATTTGATCATATATTGTGTTTTTCAGCGGCGTTATGGATGGATAGAATGTTAGAAAAAAACTATGATGCTGCCTCTATAGAGCAACGGGTTGCAAAGAGATGGGAGACACGTGGGGCCTTTAAAGTGGGAGCTGGTTCTAAAAGCGGTGCAGAACCTTTTTGCGTTATGCTTCCACCTCCTAATGTTACGGGCTCACTTCATATGGGGCACGCGCTCAATACGACAATTCAAGATATAATAGTTAGATTTCAGCGGATGCGTGGCAGAAATGTTTTGTGGCAGCCTGGTATGGATCATGCTGGGATTGCTACACAAATGGTTGTAGAGCGTCAACTTGCAGAACGCCAAGAGCCAACGCGTCAAGAAATGGGGAGAGAAAAGTTTATTGAGCGTATTTGGGAGTGGCGTTATGAAACTGGAGGCGTTATTGCAAATCAGTTGCGTCGCCTTGGGATTTCATGTGATTGGTCGCGTGAGCGGTTTACAATGGATGAGGGGTTGTCGCAGGCAGTTCGTGAAGTCTTTGTCACGCTTTATAAGCAAGGGTTGATATATAGGGATAAGCGCCTCGTTAATTGGGATCCTAAATTGTTGACAGCTATTTCAGATCTTGAAGTTGAGCAAAAAGAAGTTCAAGGACATTTGTGGCACTTTAGATATCCACTTGAGGGTAAAATTTTTGATCCAAATGATGCGACAACTTTTATAACAGTGGCGACAACACGACCAGAAACAATGCTTGGTGATACAGGAATTGCCGTTAATCCTGAAGATGAACGTTATAAAAATCTTATCGGTAAAAATGCTCTTTTGCCACTTGTTGGTCGTAGGTTATTAATTGTTGGTGATACGCATGCTGATCCTGAAGCTGGAAGTGGTGCTGTAAAAATCACGCCAGCTCATGACTTTAATGACTTTGAAGTAGGACAGCGTAATCATTTACGCTTGATCAATATTTTTACCCAAAAAGCCGAGATTTTTCTCCGTGAAAATGAAGCTTTTTTTGATGGTTTGATTTTATCAGATGAATTAAAAATGTTAGTAGAAAATCTCGATAAATCTGATCGTTTTGTTGCGCGCCAGAAGATTGTTTCTTTGATGGAAGAACAGGGATATTTAGCCTCTGTTGATGATCATACCCATATGGTTCCTCATGGAGATCGCAGTGGTGTCCCTATCGAGCCGTTTTTGACAGATCAATGGTATGTTCATGCTGCTGAATTAGCAAAGCCAGCGATAGAGGCTGTTCAACAAGGCAAAATGCAGTTCGTTCCCGATAGCTGGAAAAAGACTTACTTCAATTGGATGGAAAATATTCAACCTTGGTGCATTTCTCGCCAATTGTGGTGGGGACATCAGATTCCTGCTTGGTATGGTCCTGATGGAACGGTTTTTGTTGAAAAAAGTGAAAAAGAGGCTTTAGATTCAGCCTTTGCTCATTATGGTGAGGTTGTTGAGTTAATCCGTGATCCAGATGTTTTAGATACTTGGTTTTCATCAGCTCTTTGGCCTTTTTCAACATTAGGATGGCCAAATAAAACGACTGAATTATCTACTTTTTACCCAACATCTTTATCCGTGACAGGATTTGATATTATTTTTTTCTGGGTTGCTCGTATGATGATGATGGGACTTCACTTTATGGGTGACGTTCCTTTCCCAACGGTCTATGTGCACGCTCTTGTTCGGGATCAAAAGGGTGCAAAGATGTCAAAATCAAAGGGAAATATTATTGATCCCTTAGAGCTTATTGATCAATATAGTGCTGATGCACTTCGGTTTACTTTAGCTATTATGGCAGCGCAAGGTCGTGATGTAAAACTTGACGCTTCCCGTATTGCTGGTTATCGTAATTTTGCTACGAAATTGTGGAATGCCACTCGATTTGCACAGATGAATGGTGTAAAGCATGATCCAACTTTTAAGCCAGAACAAGCAAAACTGGCGCTTAATCGTTGGATTTTAACAGAATTATCCAAAACGATTTCAGCAGTGACGACTGGTATTGAACACTATAAATTTAATGAGTCAGCTGCCACACTTTACCGTTTCATTTGGAATACATTATGTGATTGGTATTTGGAGCTTCTCAAGCCTATTTTTCAGGGGGAAAATGAAGATGCTAAAAATGAGGCTCAAGCTTGTACTGCTTGGGTTTTAGATGAAGTTTATAAACTTCTTCATCCTTTTATGCCTCATATGACGGAAGAGTTGTGGTCTCTTACAGAAACGCAAGCCATCAAGCGTGAGGATATGCTCGCATTGACAAAATGGCCAGAGGAAACATTGATAGATGAAGAAGCTGCTGATGATATTAATTGGCTTATTGATGTCGTTACAGGGATTCGGTCTGTACGTTTTGAAATGAATATTCCAGTGGCTACCCAAGCACCTCTTGTTGTTGTTGAAGGAGGGGAAGTAACGCGAGAGCGTGTGAAGCGTTATGATGCACTTCTTAAAAAATTAGCGCGTATTGAAGTTATTGATTTTTCTGATAAAGTTCCGGAAGTATCGGCACAAATGATTTTGGGAGAGGCTGTTTTTTGTTTACCATTAGGGCAGTTGATTGATTTGGAGGCTGAACGTGTTCGTTTGAGGAAGGATGTCAGTAAAATTGAACAAGATATTGAAAAAATATCGCTTAAGTTAAACAACCCCAAATTTATAGAAAATGCAAAAGCAGAAATTGTTGAGCGTGAACGGAACAGGGTTGTAGAACTGCGTGCAGCGCAGAAGAAAATATTTGTTGCTTTAGAGCGATTGGATTAATTTCAACTTTTAATTTTTTTGATGGATGATTTCATATCATTAGGGCTGGTATAGATCTTCTTTAAAGCAGCATTCTCTTTTGTTAGTTTTTCATGAACGATCATAAAATCTCTACTGAAATCCATTGTTTTATGTTTATCATTAAAGAGACATCTTTTAAGGCATCCAAGCCTATTTCACGATGTAGATCATGATGGTATAATGGTAAATCTATTGAGCTTCCCTTCTTTATTCTCGTGAAGTAACAAGCGTCCGGCACCATCCTGTTCAATTCGGACAGCCCTTAGCACAGACCGTTCGTAAGAGGCATTTTTAGTTCTTTCTTACACAGAGTTTTTATCCACATAGCTCTCTCTGCTTGTAATGTACAAGCGGATGGTTTTGATTGATTTAACATGGAACAGGTTTAGAATGAGAGAATCTTAGGATATTCGAGGGTCTCATTCAACATGCAAAAAAATGTAAACTATCATTATAAATCAATACGTTATTTTATTTATGTAAAATATCATCATTTAGAATAGCAATATAAGGCATGTAAAATTATACATGTGGTATTTTTGTTTTATGTAGTGGTGAGTATTCTGAGGTAGGGCTTGTGTGTAAAGTATGAAGTAACCTCATGTGAAATGATGTCAGGTGGAATCTGTTAAACAAAAAGCTGTATTGTTTATAGATTGACGGTGGCAAGAAACTTCATCTTTAAGGTGGTAAGGCAGTCGTGAAGTTATAAGTTAACGATCATCATTATACTTATCTATCTTTTGTATTGTTTTTATACTTAAACGCTTACCATTCATCATGTATTCTCTTCGTTCTCAAGTTGCTGTTTAATGCACGTTATTTTATTGAGTGATTTTTACTCATGTGTATAAAATTTTAAAATCAATAAATCCTAGAATGTTAAAGGAGGTGTTACAAAATATAGAATGAGGATTTATATTTAAAAATCAATTTGTTGTATATAAAAATGGATACTTAATTTTATCGAACATTTTGGATGGTTTTTATTTATTTTTCTTTTCTTTTAAAATTTTTACTTTAAAATTGCGTGTGTTTCTTACTAAGAAAAAGGGTTTAAATATCTATAAAGAAATTTGTAACAGACATAATCATTAAAATTGAGATAGGGGGAGGAATGGTTAGTAGGCTTCAGATATGGAAAAAAGTCACGATTGTTGTGATTTTAGGGGGATTCTTTTCGACTGTTTATGTAATAGATGTCAATAGCTTGCAAGAAGCGAATGATGGTTCGTTTTATTTTTTAAAACGTGGCATGTCTGCTTATAAAAATGGGCATATAAATCAGGCTATTGCAGCATTACGTTGTGCAGCTAAGAGAGGCCATATTGGTGCAAATTGGAAACTTGGCTCTATCTATGCAAACGGTGATGGTGTCCCTAAAAATGATTATAAGGCATATAATTTTTTTGCATATATTGTTGAAAAAGGTGCTGATCTTGGTTCAGAGGATGAAAGTTATGTTTCTGATGCATTGGTTAAACTTGCGGGATATATAAAAAAAGGTATTCCTCAATCACCAGTGAAACCTGATCCTTCTTATGCTGCTCATCTTTATATGCAGGCTGCGGTAAACTATGGAAACCCTAAAGCTCAGTATCATTTAGGAAAAATATTTTTAATGGGAGAGGGAAGGGAGAAGAATCTTATACAAGCAGCAAGATGGTTTCAACTTTCAGCAAAAAAAGGAAGTCCTTCTGCCCAAGCAATGCTTGGAAATATACTGCTTCAAGAAGGAAAAATTGTCCGTGGGGCAGCAATGTTAACTGCTGCCTATGAAAAAGCTAACGTAAAAGACAAAAATTGGATTCACCCTTTGCAAGAACAGGCTTTTGCTCTTTGTAATGAATCTGAGAGACGTACAGCAATTTCACTGGTTGCTGAGATTTTAAAGAATAACAGTTTTTAAACATCTGATTGTAATATTTTTACATTCTCTCATCTTATATTAAACTCTGTTTTCTTGTATACAAGTTCATAGTAAAGATAGCTTTTTTTGATAATCTAACGGCTAATGACTTAGGATTTTAGACAAAAATTCTTGCGTTCTCGGTGTTCTCGCTTGCGGATCAGAAAAAAACTCTTTAGATGAACAGTCTTCAAGAATTGTTCCTTGATCTATGAAAATAACACGCTCAGAGACTTTTTGTGCAAATCCCATTTCATGAGTTACACAAATCATCGTCATACCTTCTTCTGCTAAGCTAATCATGACATCGAGCACTTCACCTACCATTTCAGGATCTAGAGCAGATGTTGGTTCATCAAAAAGCATGACAAGTGGATCCATAGTTAAGGCACGTGCAATAGCAACACGTTGTTGTTGCCCTCCAGAAAGTTGACCAGGATATTTATCTTTGTGTTCAATCAGCCCAACGCGTTCAAGATACAACAATCCACGTTCAAGGGCTTCTTTTTTGCTTCGTTTTAGGACTTTGATTTGTGCAATTGTTAAATTTTCTGTGACAGATAAATGGGGGAAAAGCTCGAAGTGTTGAAATACCATTCCCACCTGACTTCGCAATTTAGGCAGATTCGTTTTTTTTGAATGAACTGGTACTCCGTTAATCCAAATTTCACCTTTTTGAAAAGGAACGAGAGCGTTAATAGTTTTAATGAGTGTTGACTTTCCTGATCCTGATGGACCACAAACGACAACAACCTCTCCTTTATTAATGTTGGTTGTACAGTTTTTAAGGACTTTAATTTCGCCATACCAATTAGAAACATTTCTTATTTCGATCATATGAGTAGACATTTTTTTTCCTATTAGCGAATAATGGATACTTTTTTTTGTAAATACAAAACTATTTGTGACAGTGTAAAACAGATAATAAAATAGAAAACAGCTGCTAAGATATAAGCTTCTTGCTTTACACCAAAATTATTAGCAGCAATATCAAAACCATTTAAAAGACTGTTGCCACTGATTGCATAAACAAGGGTTGTATCCTGAAAAAGGATAATAACTTGTGTTAAAAAAACTGGTAGCATGTCTCTAAAGGCTTGAGGAAGAATGACAATGTACATACTTTGCCAATATGTCATTCCGAGAGCTTGTCCCGCATATTTTTGTCCTTGCGAAACTGAGTTTATGCCAGCACGCATAATTTCTGCAAAATAAGCCGTTTCAAATGCGGTAAAGGTAATGAGTGCTGATTTATTTGCACCGATGGATGTACCGGTTAAAAAAGGCAAAAGCACGAAAAACCATAAGATAACCATCACAAGTGGTATTGAACGCATAGCTGTTATGTAAACGATTGCAAACCAAGAAAGAAGTTTTATGGAAGAAAGACGCATCATTGCTAAAAGGGTGCCGAAAACAAACCCCAATACCGTTGCAAAAAGAGTTAGAAAAACGCTAAAGAGCAAACCTGATAAAATGTAAGAACGAAATACATCAAAGGTAAAAAAGGAAAAATCAAAGTCGGAAAAATTGAAAGGAAAATAAAGTCCAAACTGAGAGCTTATGAAATTCATCATTTTCAATTTCCCTTTGTTTGAAAATTAGGAATTTTGAGTATTTGTTCAATGACTGTCATCACAATGAATACGAATAAGGCTATTAGAATATAAAGAATCGTAACAAGCAAATAGTTTTCGTAAACATGGCTTACCTCTTCAATTGCTTGGTATTGAAATTGCATGAGCTCATTTATTGAAACGGCGAATGCTATAGACGAATTTTTCACAATGCCCATTGCTTCTGAAGTAAGCGGCGGCATAATTGTACGTATAGCACGTGGTAGTATAATATAGCGATAACTTTGATAAGTTGTAAACCCCATTGCCATAGCAGCATAACGTTGTCCAGAAGGAATCGCTTCAATGCCTGAACGAACCTGTTCTGCAATGCGTGCAGATGTAAAGAATCCCAATGCGCATGTTATTAAGAGAATAGGGGAAAATTTCATCGCTGGTGGATAAATCTTAGGAACAACAAAATACCACAAAAATACTTGTACAAGGAGGGGAATATTACGCATAATCTCTACCCAAATAGCACCGATAGTGCGAAATATATAATTGATTATCGATGTTTTGGGTAAAGTGCGCATTGTTCCTATAATAACACCACACAATACAGCTAAGATAAGTGAAGTGATAGACAATATAACCGTATTTTTTAAGCCATCGAGAAGTGTATCTAAATAGGTATGACTCACGCCGGGAGTTCCCAGACATCCTGTTACCAGTGTTTGGGTAAGGTCATCTCTACAAAGGAAAGAAAAGTCCATTAATTGATATTCCCTCAAATTAGTCATTCACAAATAGGACAATAAACTAAGCGCATCTACATAGGCCAAATTTATTAAAAAGTGAATTAAAATATAAACCACACTCAACTTTTAAAGAGTGTGGTTCTTCTTTATTAAATTTTATAAATCTTTTTCTGTGTAGCTTTCTCGAGGCTTATTATTTGGGTGATCCCAAGCATATCTTGTTTGTTTTGACAAGGGAAGGTTCATAACAGTGTTAGAAGGTGGGATCGGTTTCATAAACCACTTATTATAAAGCTTTTCAAGTGATTCATCTTTAATCTGACGTACGATACTATCGTTGATTGTTTGTTCAAATTTTTTGTCATTTAATCTGAGCATACAGGCGATAGGTTCGACTGAAAGTACAGTATCAAGAATGACATAATCAGATGGATTCTTTGATTTAGCAATATGTCCAGCAAGAATTGAAGCATCCATAACAAAAGCATCTGCCTTGCCAGATTCTAATAATAAAAAACTATCTCCGTGATCTTTCCCCTTTAAAACTTTAAACTGAATGTTTTTTGCACGTTTGTTTTTACGAATAAGTTGAACAGATGTTGTACCGGTGGTCGTTGCAACTGTTTTTCCATTTAAATCGTCAAGAGATTTAATGTTAGAGTTTTTCTTTACAGCAATCCGAACCTCTTCAATGTATGTCGTATAAGCAAATGCTGCTTCTTTACTGCGGGCAATATCATTTGTTGTTGAGCCGCACTCAAAATCATAGGTTTTATTTTTTAAGAGAGGAATTCTATTTTGAGAAGTGATCGGAAGATAATGAATTTTAATTGGTTTACCAATTTTTTTTGATATATCATCAATGATACGTTCTGCCATTTCTGTATGAAAACCTACATATTTATTATTACCAAGGGCGTAGGCTAAACCAGATGATTCACGGACACCTAAAGTAATTTCCCCTGTTCGTTTTATTTTTTCAAGAGTCTCATGTTCAGCATGCGCGACACTTGTGAATCCAATGGCCATTGCTGCAATAAACATTAACAATGATTTCTTCATTTATGTCCTCCATTCATTTATCTTTACTTTAGCTGTTTAAGATATACTGTTTACATGGTGTAGCATAGTTATTATTTTTGAGTGGAATTTTTTGTTGTTTCATAATGGCGGCTGTACTTTCTTAATTGATATTAAGGTGAATCCAAACAGGAACGTGGTCGGATGGTTTTTGATATCCCCTTACTTCTGTTTGACTATGAGCGCAAATAAGTTGATCAACAGCTTCTGGTGATAATAATAAATGATCAATGCGAATCCCATTATTCTTAGGCCAAGCACCCGCCTGAAAATCCCAAAAACTGAAGGAGGGAGTATCGGTGACATTCCGGATAGCATCGTAAAGACCTAAATTAAGAATACGTTGAAATACTTTTCTTGTTTCTTGAAGAAATAAGGCATCTTGATACCATTCTTGAGGTTTTTTTGCATCTAATGGAGCGGGGATGACATTATAATCACCCGCTAGAATAAGGGGTTCTTCATACGCAAGCAATGATTTTGCATGTGTATATAGTCTTTCCATCCATTCTATTTTATAGGAATATTTTTCGCTCTCAATAGGATTCCCATTTGGTAAATAAAGAGATGCAACACGAACAACACCTTTGTTTGTTGAATAAACAGCTTCAATGTAACGTGTTTGCTCATCATTATCATTGCCTGGTAATCGACGGATCACTTCATCTGGTGTTTTTTTAGAGAGAATCGCAACACCATTAAAACTTTTTTGTCCGTGTGTTTCTATATGGTAACCTAAATTTTCAATTGCATCGCGTGGAAAATTTTCATCAATACTTTTAATTTCCTGTAAACAGACTATGTCCGGCTGGCTTTGCTGCAGCCACTGACATAATGTTTCATGTCGTGCTTTTATTCCAGCAATATTCCACGTTGCTATTTTCATGGCGCTCATCATTAGATATCAAGTATGCAATTCAATTTACTGCATTCATGTTTTATTACAGTCACATTGCTGCTTTTTTATTTATAGGGATATTACTATGGTAAATTGATTTATCAAGAGTAGCGGTAAAAGCAAATTTAAAGTTTTAAAATTTAATTTATTTTCATTTTTAAAAACTTTCTGCTGTTTAGTTCTTGACGAATGTAAGTGTTCTCGCTATTAGAGGTGGACATAACCGATGTGGATGTGATCAGGTGTTTTGGATATGAACCGAAAGATTATTCACAGGTGTTAAGAAGATTAAAAGCAAATGCTAGTGCAAAAGGCTATTGCCTTCTCTGCTTGTGGTCGGGTGAACTGTTTTTTTGCAGGTATGCCCGATTTTGTGTGTAGACTTAGATATCTGTTCCGATTCTGTTGGAGTGGATAGAAATGAAATAGAAAAGCCCGATTGGGTGAGACGAATGTAGATCGAAAAGAGGAAGGTTGCATGCCTACCGTAAACCAGTTGATTCGCAAACCGCGTGTAGCGCCAGTTAAACGTAATAAGGTTCCTGCTTTGCAGTCGAATCCGCAGAAACGTGGTGTTTGTACGCGTGTTTATACAACAACACCGAAGAAACCTAATTCTGCTCTTCGTAAAGTTGCTAAGATTCGCTTGACGAATGGATTTGAGGTGATTGGTTATATTCCTGGAGAGGGACATAATCTTCAAGAGCACTCTGTTGTGATGATTCGCGGTGGTCGTGTGAAAGATTTGCCAGGAGTTCGTTATCACATTATTCGTGGTTTGCTTGATACGCAGGGTGTCAAGAATCGTAAACAGCGTCGTTCAAAGTATGGCGCAAAGCGTCCAAAATAATATTGAGAGACAAAGCCAATGTCCCGTCGTCATAGAGCAGAAAAGCGTGAAATTAATCCAGATCCTAAGTTTGGTGATTTGGTTATTATGAAATTTATGAATGCCATTATGTTTGATGGTAAAAAATCAGTTGCAGAGCGTATTGTTTATGGTGCGCTTGATTCTGTAGAAAAAAGAGTAAAAACAGATCCTGTGGCTCTATTTCATCGGGCCTTGGAGAATGTTGCTCCTCATATTGAAGTTCGCTCACGCCGTGTTGGTGGTGCTACTTATCAAGTTCCGATTGATGTTCGTCCTGATCGTCGTCAGGCTCTTGCTATTCGTTGGTTGATTGCTGCGGCACGTGGTCGGAATGAAACGACGATGATTGAGCGTTTATCTGGTGAACTGATGGATGCGGCTAATAATCGCGGTTCTGCCGTGAAAAAGCGTGAAGATGTTCATCGTATGGCTGAGGCTAATCGTGCTTTTTCTCACTATCGCTGGTAGAAGTTTTAAACTAAGGCAAATATAATGGCTCGCGAATATAAAATTGAAGATTATCGTAATTTTGGTATTATGGCGCATATTGATGCTGGTAAGACTACGATGACTGAACGTATTCTGTTCTATACCGGCAAGAATCATAAAATTGGCGAGACCCACGATGGTGCTTCTACGATGGATTGGATGGAGCAGGAGCAGGAGCGCGGTATTACGATTACGTCTGCTGCGACAACGACGTTTTGGGAAGGGCGTGACGGTCGGAAGCGTCGCTTTAATATTATTGATACGCCAGGGCACGTTGATTTTACGATTGAGGTTGAGCGCTCTTTGCGTGTTCTTGATGGTGCAATAGCTTTGTTGGATGCAAATGCTGGTGTGGAGCCTCAGACGGAAACTGTTTGGCGGCAAGCTGAGAAATATCGTGTGCCTCGTATGGTTTTTGTTAATAAAATGGACAAAATAGGAGCTGACTTCTATCGTAGTGTGGAGATGGTTGGTTCTCGGTTGGGTGCTAAAGCGCTTGTTTTGCAGTTGCCGATTGGTGCTGAAAATGACTTTGAAGGTGTTGTTGATCTTGTAGAAATGAAGGCTTTAAAGTGGGATGGTTCTATTGGTGCCTCGGCGGTGATAAGTGAAATTCCCTCTGATTTAAGAGAGAAAGCTGAAGAATATCGCGAGAAATTGATTGAGATGGCTGTGGAGGTTGATGAAGCTGCGACAGAGGCTTATTTAGAAGGTGTTATGCCAACCAATGAACAGCTTGTTTCTCTCATTCGTAGGGGGACAGTAGAAGTTCAGTTTCATCCGGTTCTTTGTGGTACAGCTTTTAAAAACAAGGGAATTCAGCCGCTTTTGGATGCTGTTGTTTCTTATCTTCCTTCTCCAGTTGATGTTCCGGCAATTAGTGGTATTGATGTGAAGACTGAGACTGAGACGACACGCGAATCTTCAGATGATGCTCCACTATCTATGCTTGCTTTTAAAATTATGAATGATCCTTTTGTTGGTTCGTTGACGTTCTGTCGTATTTACTCAGGTAAAGTTCAGAAAGGTATTTCTCTTGAGAATACTGTGAAAAAGAAGAAAGAGCGTTTGGGGCGTATGCTTCAAATGCATTCAAATTCTCGTGAGGATATTGAAGAAGCATTTGCTGGTGATATTGTTGCTCTTGCAGGACTTAAAGAGACGACAACAGGTGATACTCTTTGTGATCCTTTGAAGCCTGTTATTTTGGAGAGGATGGAATTTCCAGAGCCTGTTATTGAGATTGCGATTGAACCGAAAACAAAAGCAGATCAAGAAAAAATGGGTATTGCTCTTAATCGTCTGGCAGCCGAAGATCCTTCATTTCGTGTTAAATCGGATGAGGAATCTGGTCAGACTATTATAGCTGGAATGGGTGAGCTTCATCTTGATATTATTGTTGACCGTATGCGGCGTGAATTTAAGGTTGAAGCAAATGTTGGGCAGCCTCAAGTTGCTTATCGTGAGTCAATTACTAAAATGGCGGAAATTGATTATACGCACAAGAAACAATCGGGTGGTGCCGGTCAGTTTGCTCGTGTGAAAATTGTTTTTGAGCCTCATGATGGTGATGACTTTATTTTTGAGTCGAAGATTGTGGGTGGTGCTGTTCCTAAAGAATATATTCCCGGCGTCCAAAAAGGGATTGAAAGTGTTATGGGGTCAGGTCCTCTTGCAGGCTTTCCTATGCTTGGTGTAAAAGCAACGCTTATTGATGGTGGCTATCACGATGTTGATTCTTCGGTTTTGGCTTTTGAGATTGCTGCTCGTGCAGCTTTTCGTGATGGAGCAAAGAAGGCTGGTGCACAGCTTCTTGAACCGATCATGAAGGTGGAAGTTGTTACACCAGATGATTATGTTGGTGATGTTATTGGTGATCTCAATTCTCGTCGGGGACAGATTTCGGGAACTGAAGCGCGCGGTATTGCAACGGTTGTGAATGCGATGGTTCCTTTGGCAAATATGTTTGGTTATGTGAATACCCTTCGCTCTATGAGTCAGGGGCGTGCACAGTACACAATGCAGTTTGATCATTACGAGCCTGTACCTTCGGCTGTTGCTTTGGAGATTCAAAAGAAATACGCGTAATTTCAGGTTGGTAATTAATTTTTAACTTAGTCCTTGGCTTGGACGGAAAATGGAGAGCTCAGATGGCGAAGAGCAAGTTTGAACGAACAAAACCGCATGTTAATATTGGTACGATTGGTCACGTTGATCATGGGAAGACCTCGTTGACAGC
>NZ_JBHILU010000050.1:0-2705 GCF_042193495.1 Bartonella sp. TS82HLJMH
CTTCACTTTCCACCTCCAGACGTGTTGTGGCTGCTTTTAAAGCTTTTTCTGTTTGCTTTTTCTGTTCACTCTTTTTCTCAAGAGTAAATGCTCTTGCTAATGCAATAAAAAAGCGGCTAAAGCCGCGCCTGTTACCATCAGATTTCCTTTCATCCATAAGACCATAGGTGGTGCTGCTGAAAGCGTTTAGCAACAAAGAAAATACCAGCACATGCGGCTAAAACCATAATGGTTGCCAAAGCCCATTGGATTGGTCCATTGCCTGCTAACAAACCACCAAGCCCTTGTTCCACCCATGGAACCCCATAAGACATATCAAGTGCTTTATTGTCAGCGTCTCTGATTTCGTCCTTGAAACCATTTGGTACTGAAATATTTAGATTTGTAATGGTTACATGGGCGTCTACTTCAACAGATTTGTGAACCGTAATGGGCTTTGGAGCTTTAAAGGCACCCACTTTATTTGTTGCCTGCATTTGTCCTGTTCAACGACACTTGTATTAAAACCACTCTTGCGTTTTTCAGGCGGGGTATTTGTAACCACTCCTGTATCCAACATTTTTTTTGCCCGTGCATTGGTTTCATTGGTAAAGGTTTTAATGGTCTGGGTTGAAGTTTTGTTGATTGAAACATTAAAGCCTAGCTTTTTTTTTTCATCCAATTAGGCATCCAGCTGGTTAATTTGCTTATCATGCCGCTAAACCATTCGGACAAGGTTTACCACTTGCTTTTGATGCCGTCTCACAAGCTCTCAATGAGATCGGATTTTATCTCCAAAAATGCATGCAACTCACGAGCATTTATCGTTTGAACTGTATCCTGCTCAATAATTTGTTCTTTAATTTCTATAAGGGCATTCATAAAGGACTCCTAGTTGTTAGATGTTTCTTAATGACACTCTAAAAGAGCTCTGGGTGCTAAGAAACATGGGCAACTAGCCCCGTCCGTTACATTTTCCCCGTAAAGGGTCTTGTATAGTGTAACTATACCCGACAAAGTTATTATATGCGTGTAGCATACAACGAGTCAAAACTTTAATTGGCGGAGAAGATATTGCTCCAGCAATCCGTTCGCTAGTTGCTTTAAAGTGTTTTTTAGGCACCTGATTCGATTATTCATATCGCTGTAATAATGTCACGCAGCAATATCACTTTTTTCTAAAAATTATAAGCACATCTTTACTTTATTTGTCGACTCACTTTAAATTTTCGGCTTAGTTTTTTATTTATAGTGGAGGGGGAAATAATGCTCGATACGCTTGATACAATTGCGGTGATCGTATGCTTGTTATCATTCCCAATGATGGTTGTCGGACTTGTTTTAGTGTGTATAAAAAAATGGCGGAAAAACGGACTGAAAACTCTTGGTATTGGAGTTTTATCATTTCTCGGCTCTGCAATATTAGGTGCGTTTTTTTTTCACAAAATCGAACCAGATCAAGTTACATACAATAATGAAATTTTTTCCTCCTCCTCGACTTCATTAATATATGTTGCTACTCAAAATGAAAGCGTGAAACAGGTACTACCTGAGAATACTGATAAGCAAAGTATCCATGTTCAAGACAAAAAGTCAGACGAAAATGATGGTCTAGGTTTTTGGGGATGGTTCAGGTTACTTTTCTTTGCATTTATTGCTTTGTCTATTTTTGTTCATTGGCAAGATAAACGCAAAAAACGTTTTAAAGAAAAAGTTTCAGAGCAGGTTTTAATGCCTCCCCCCCATATCCACCCTTCTTCTGATTTATCAGTTGTTAATAAAATGTCGCCGGAACTTGAAAAAAAACGATTAGAAAAGAGGGTACAGATCTTTCTCCTTTGTGTTCTGTTGAGTGGAGGCATTGTGGTAACAGTAACTATTACACCATGGTTATTAGTACCCATTCTTATTGTTTTAATTTTTGTTATTATTGCCTATCGTGAGGCGAAAAAGGAAAAAAACTTTGAGCAAGAAGTTGCTCTGTGGCAATCAGATATTCCTCCCTCTAATTTTGAGGAAGCATGTGAAATGTTTCAAGAACTTGACGCAAGTGAATATGATTATCGTTTAGCAAAAAATGAAAAACTGTTGGGAGTTCAAGAACGCGTTACCTTCAATATTTACGAAAAGACTCCAGCTTTAGGACGTCTTTTAGTAACAAACCAAGCTATTGTATTTGAAAGCCCTGAAGATAATGAAAGAACTACTTGGACACGAATTGCATCAGTCACTATAACATATCAAAGATGTCACATCAGTCACCGTACTGGCTCACCATGGAGTTACCGATTTAGTGCCATTCCAAATCCAAGGTTTGTAGCAGTAATTCGGGCTCTTGGGCAGCCTTATTAATTTTTAAATACACAAGATAAAGATACGTCCATTTTTTATCTCCCGCAAGATAAGCTTATACATACCGGATTCTGAGGCTTGGACATCTGTGACAGTGAAGTGCTCTTGGGAAGAAGGAGCTTTGCTGTTTTCAGGATCCATCACAATAACACTATCTTGAGGGTTTGGTGGCACCACCCAATATCATTGATACAAAGATCAAGTTCCTTTCTTGCAATTGTGCTAGGGATTCTGCCACCAGCGTCCGATTCTGAATGCTTAATGCCGTAAATCGCTGTGATACGAAAAGATTGCTGATTGTCCTTTCGCGTGTAGATGATGGGCTGCCCAAAAGTGTTGCGCACATCTTTAACCATTTGGTTTAGCAGCCCGTG
>NZ_JBHILU010000051.1:0-2661 GCF_042193495.1 Bartonella sp. TS82HLJMH
AGGGGTGCATTTCTTAGAATTGCCCGTGCAATACCAATGCGTTGTTTTTGCCCCCCAGAAAGCATGGTACCACGTTCTCCTACTTGCGTATCCAAGCCATCTGGTAAAGCTTGAATAAATTCAAGTGCATTAGCCGCTTTAGCGGCAGCAAGGATTTCCTCTTCATGGGTATTTTCAGTTCCAAAAATAATATTATCACGCAATGTTCCATCAAAAATGGCGACATCCTGTGGAACATAGGAAATTGCGCTGCGTAAATCTTGCAAAGAAAGGTGATTAATTTCCATGCCATCCAACTGAATTGTTCCACTTATCGGGTCATAAAAACGAAGGATCAAAGAAAAAATGGTGCTTTTTCCTGCTCCTGAAGCCCCAACAAAAGCAACCGTTTCACCTGCCTTCACAGAAAACGAAAGTGAGCGTAAAATCTTCTCTTGTGGCCTAGAAGGATAAGTAAAATCAACCTGATCAAAAACAAGCTCACCTCGAACAGGTTGTTCCAATGATAAAGGATTTTTAGGAGCTACAATAGTAGGTTGTTCTTGTAGCAATTCAGAAAGCCGCTCAGCAGCGCCCGCTGCTTGGATTAACTCTGCCCCCAGTTCCGATAATTGCGCAAAAGTAGAAGCTCCAAAAACCGCATAAAGGACAAATTGCCCTAATGTCCCGCCTGTCATCGTTCCATTCAAAACATCGCGCGACCCAATCCATAAAACAGCAACTACACTGCTAAAAACCAAAAAAATTGCAAAACCCGTAAAAAAGGAGCGCAGGATCACAGAAGCGCGTGCTGTTTGAAAAGCACGTTCTATCAATTGTGAAAACCGTGTTGCAACGAGTTTTTCTGCAGTAAAAGCTTGCACAGTGCGAATAGCACTTACCTGTTCTGTAGCAACAGCATTGGCATCTGCGAGACGATCTTGTGCCGCACGCGTACGCGCACGAACCTTACGCCCAAAAACCACCAATGGAATGGCCACAACAGGAATAGCAACCAAAACCAACAAAGACAATTTAGCATTGGTAATCACCATCATCACGACGGCTCCGATCACTATAATCAACTGGCGCAAAGCAGTAGAGGCGGTAGAACCTACAGCTAATTTTATTTGTGTGGTATCTGTTAGAAGCCTTGAAACAATCTCTCCTGAATGCGACCGATCAAAAAAAGCAGGAGAAAGTTTCATAATATGAATAAACACATCACGCCGTAAATCGGCAACAATCCGTTCTCCCAATGTGATAACACAATAATAACGGCCAGCAGAAGCAAATGCGAGAAGCAAGGCTAAGATAAACAAAATTCCGAAGTAAAAATTGATATGTCCATGGCTTGAAGTAGAAAACCCATGATCAAACATTTGGCGGATAGCTACAGGCAAAGCTAATGTAACAAGAGCAGCAACAGATAACGCTAGAAAGGCAAAGATAAACAACCAACGATAGCGCAAAAGATAAGGAAAAAAAATTGCAAGCGAAGAGAATGAAGATTTTCTAGAGGAAGACTTTGTAGATTGTTCTGAATGATTGAAGAGATTCATAAGGTTTCGCTCACTATATTGAATTTATAATACTTGATACAATGATGCATCTCGAACACTTGTTTTTTTATGCGTGCTCAGCTATAGGAATAAATACTTTAATCAATGTATCAAAAAGACAAAGGAAGCGCACTTAAAAAATCGAGCAAGTGCTGTTTCATTCTGTAAACGCAAAAGGTTTTTACGCATGAAAGCGAATATTCATCCCAACTATCACACAATTACCGTTGTTATGACGGATGGAACCCAATATACAACGCGCTCTACTTGGGGAAAAGAAGGCGATACTCTTAATCTAGATATTGACCCAAGAACGCATCCAGCATGGACAGGTGGCTCCCAAACACTCGTAGACCGTGGCGGTCGTCTTTCTAAATTCAAAAATCGTTTTGGTAATATTGGCATGTAAAAGCCTATTCCTGATTATTAAAGAGCACAAGTTTTTTAAAAAATGATTGCTCTATTGTAAGTGATTGTTTTTTTATGCTGTAAAGAGTGCGCTTTAAATATTAATTCAAAAACGCATCCAACATAAATAGATGGGATTTTAGGCACTAATAAATCTTGGTGGCTGCGTTTTTTAAATTTAAAAATCAGTTTGAAATACGAGCATAAATCCTTTCTCGTAAAGTATAACGACCTGAAATAAAATAATTGCAAACTATCCTTCTTTTTTTGGACCTGAAAATACCCGTGAAGAGGACATTCTTGTCGCCGCAAGCGGCTAATGCGCTTGAATTTATTCAAGCTTTATCAGATGGCTTGGATACGCAAGTAGGAGAACGTGGTACCATGCTTTCTGGGGGACAAAAACAACGCATCGGTATTGTACGTGCGATTTTAAGAAATGCATCCCTCTTACTGCAAGCCGGCATCATCATTATATTTGCCAGCTCTTAGGTGTTGCTACAGCCCTTGGCACCTGAGACGATTCATTATAGGCATTTTTAGTCCTTTCTTAATAGTTTTTTTATTCACGCGGGCTCTCCCCACTTGTAACGTGCAAGAGAGATGCTTTTTGTTGATTCAATATGGAACAGGTTTGAAACGAGAAAATCCTATGATATTCTGGAATTCCCATTCAACATACAAAACAGTGAATTATTATTATAATCAAAGC
>NZ_JBHILU010000052.1:0-2618 GCF_042193495.1 Bartonella sp. TS82HLJMH
TTCCGCTTTTTTCTTGGCTTCGTCTGCATATGTCCGTGCTAAACTTGCTATAGTCTTAGCGTCACCTGCTACTTCCTTCGCGTTGTTAGCTGTACTCCACCCTTGATGAGCTGTGTTGCCTGAATTTTCCGCTATCTTCTTGGCTTCATCTGCGTACGTACGCGCTAAACTTGCTATAGTCTTAGCGTCACCTGCTACTTCCTGAGCTTTATTGGCATTACTCCATCCTTCATGAGCTGTACTTTTTGCCTTTTCTACCTCACTGCGCGCTTGTGCCGCCTCATGGTTAGCATAACCAGCTGTCTGTTTGGCTTCTTTCGCTATCTTTTCAGCTTCACCCGCTACTGTCTCTACCTGTGATGCCTTCTTTTGTGCACCATCAGCTACCTTCTTTGCCTCGTCCGCTGTCGACTTCGCACTATTGGCTAATTGTTTTAGACCATCCAAAGCACCTTTCGTTTCTTCTGCTACCTTCTCTGCTGCTTCCGCTTTACTCTTTGCTGCTGTAGCTATACCCTTCAACGCTTCTGCATCAACCTGCCCTGCCGTCTCTCCTGAACGCGCCGCAGACTCTGCTACCGCTTTCGCTTCAGAAGCTAATTTTGTAGCCTCCTCTGCACTCTGTTGGGCTTGATGAGCCGTCGCTGTTGCTGTATCCGCTGCACTCTTGGCTTCTTCTGCTGTGATCTTCGCTGTGTTCGCCACCCTAACAGCGCTTTCTGATGCTCCTTTGGCTTCGTTAGCTACCGTTTCTGCTGTTTCTGTCGCTGCCGCTACCGATTGTTTTACTTCCTCCACTAAACCTTTTGCCTCAACAGCTGTCGTTTTACTTTCATTGGCTAACGTTGCTGCCTGATCTGCTACTTTCTTCGCTTCAGCGGCTTTAGACAATGCTTCTGAAGCATCTTGGTGCGCTGTTGATGTCTCTAACGCCTGTTTTGCCTCTTGCGCCATAGTCTTGGCTTCTGAAGCTGTGACTGTCGCATCATCCGCCTTCTTTTCGGCTCTTGCGGCTTTCTCTTCTGCCGTCTCTGCTGTGCTCTTAGCGTCTTGCGAAAGGACATGAGCATCCTCTGCTTTATTTTTCGCTTCCACCGCTGTATCTTTTGCGCTATCCGCTAACCGCTTTGCATTATTCGCTAACGTTTCTGCCGAATGCGCTCTCGTCTTAACTTCTTCAACCAATTGTTTCGCTTCACCGGCTTTAGTCTTGGCTTGTGTAGCAACGTCTTCTATTGTTAAAGCCCTCTGTTCTACTCCTTCTGCTGTCCTTTTGGCTCCCTCTGCTGTATTCTTGACATGATCAACCGATTGCTTAAGATCATGAGCTACCGACAGAGCTTTAGACGCCGTTTCTTTTGCATCACCAGCTACCGAAGAGGCTGTCTCAGCTGTCGTCTTGGCTTCAGAAGCTGTCGTGAGAGCTTGCCCACTGTTCGCTGCCGCCGTTTCTGCAACATTCTTCACCTCACCCATCACCTGCTTGGCATCATCAAAAGCGCTCTTGGTTTGTTCGGAAAGTGTTTTTGCATCTCCTGCCGTTGCCTTGGCTTCTCTTGCCTCTGTCAAAGCTGTCTCTACTGTGCCTTGAACTTGTGTCACTCTTTGAGAGCTTTCCGTGACCGCTGTCGTCATTCTATCGGCTGCACCTTTAGTATCCTCCGCAATACGCTTGGCTTCTTGCGCTAACCTCTCTGCCGCTTCTGATTTCATCTTGGCATCTTCTGAGGAAGTTTTCGAGACCTCTGCTGTTGTCTTAGCAGCATTGGATGCTGTTAATGCCGTATTTGCCTGCTCTAAAGCTGTCTCAGCTGTCGTCTTGGCTTCAGAAGCTACAGTAACTGCACTCGCTGCTGTGCCTGCTGCTTGCGCTATCGTCGTCGCTGCTGCATCCGATAATTCCTTGACACTATCTGCTATAGTTTTCGCTTGATCTGCTGTTTGTTGCGCGCCATTCGCACGCACTATAGCTTTTTCTGCTTCTTGTCTTGCATTAACAACCTGTTCTAATGGTGCAAAGGTTTCATACGAATACAACGATGCCGTTCCTAAAAGCTTTGGAACAACAACCGTATCTTGTGATGTCCCTTCTCTGATTTCCTCTTGCGTCGCGACAGGTATCAAATATTCATGTTCATGATCGGGTATCTTCATCTGCTTTTGTCCTCACATCATTCAGAGTACTTCGTCTAAAGAACACTCTTTTAAATCTTCTAACTCTTCTCTTAATGCCTCTAAGCGCTTCTCTAAATCTTTCACAGATCCATCAAGCTCCGTTTTCAATGCGGCTTTCAGTAAATCAAAAATGCCATTAAGCGGCGCATGGACAAAACCTCCCCCAGAATACAAAACGACCCGTACTTGAGACGGGTCGCTAATCTCTGATATCGCAAACGGTTTTAATGACATTTCAACTCCTCATGTCTTGATCCCATAAACTACACTCACATTAACGGGGCGCGTTTCAACACCACCAACCCTCTCTGCCATAAGGTGATGTTCATGATGCGCTCTGTCATTCAGACCTTCTGTTATAGGCGTTGAATAATATAAAAAATTAGCAAAGGGGCTCCTGATAAACCAAGGTAAGCGAGGCGGCTTGTCTTTTTCTGTAAACC
>NZ_JBHILU010000053.1:0-2522 GCF_042193495.1 Bartonella sp. TS82HLJMH
CAAGTGGTGCTGGTGCTGATGGTGCCGTTCTTATAAGATTATGGAAAGAATAAATGGATGCACAAGTAACCAAGATACGACAGAAGTCAAATGGATAGCTGTTCTATAAGCAGGCTTATATGTTTTTAAGTCCTTTTATCGCTCGTTCAAAGCCCTTTTAAAGGGCTTTTTTTGACTGACAGTGTCAGTCTTATGTAAGAGTGCACTTGTTGTTATGGTCTCTTCATTGATTTGGAGAGCAAGATGGCAATAGAAGTGAATAGTCTCTGCTGCACTGTAGTGAAGTCATTCTTTATCTCTAGAGAGATGCCCCGAAATCATGGCTAATCCCCTCTTTTACTCCAAAAATTTTGTAAAGAGATCAACAGCTCTTGGCAAGCCGCTCTGATAACCTATCGCTATGAGAAATCAAGCAGATATATCACAGGAATTATCCTAGAAACTCCAAACCAAAGAAAGAAACAAAAATAGAGGCTGGGCTGGTAGTCCAGCCAACGGGAGAAGTTTAGCGACCAACCCGTCCGATGCAACTCAACTCAACATCGCAGCCACTTCTTATCACTTGGAAACAGTGAGAAGATGGCTAATATAGATGGAAGAGTGTTAAAAAATGATGGATACACTTTGTAAAGAAAAATTAAAATCTGTTGATCCTATTGCACCAGCTGCTGCTTATATTGGAGGCAAAAGAAGATTAGCCAAAACCATAGTTAACATTATCGAGGATATCCCTCATAGCATTTATGCCGAACCTTTCGTTGGAATGGGAGGAATATTCTTTAGGAGAAAATTGATTCCGCCCACTGAAATTATTAATGATCGTTTAGGAGATGTAGTGAATTTTTTTAGGGTGTTACAACGCCATTATCACCCTTTTATGGAATTGCTAGAATTTCAGATCAGTAGCCGTGAGGAATTTCAACGCTTGCGCATGCAAGACCCAAACACTCTCACGGATTTAGAGCGCGCTTCAAGGTTTTTATATCTGCAGAAGTTAAGCTTTAGCGGTCAAGTCGCCAATCGCACGTTTGGAGTTGAAACAGACCGCGGTGCACGTTTTAATCGTTTTAAACTTGAAGCCTCATTAAAGCTTATTTACCGCCGTTTAGCAGGTGTTACCATTGAACATTTAGATTGGTCTGAGTTTATCAGGCGCTATGATCGACCAAACACCTTATTTTATCTTGACCCACCCTATTGGGGTGTTGAGGATTATTATGGCAAAGATTTGTTTAAGCGGGAGGATTATCAGAGGATGGTTATGCTGCTCACACAATTAAAAGGGAAGTTTCTTTTGTCTCTCAACGATGTGCCAGAAGTTCGAAAAACCTTCAGTCAATTTACCTTTAAAAAGGTAAACACGTTTTATTCGTGTAACGCCTCAAATAATGCGATTCCAGCTAAAGAGTTGATCATCTCAAATTGCGATTTCTAAAACGAGAAATAATACATATTAAAGGGTCTTTAAATGATCTTTGACGACCTTTTTTAAAAAGTGAATTGCTACAAAATCTAGTGTCAAAACATAAAAAGAAAGTGCTTGTTGAAAACAAACCTTTCTCAAGAGCGGCTTTTTACCTCTCATTTTTCCCATTCATTTTCATTCACCCCTCATTTAAAGGAGCATAAAGTATGGCAACAGGTTTTCTACACGGTGTTGAAGTTGTCGAGGTTGACGACGGCACCCGCCCTCTTCGCGCGGTACAATCGGCAGTTATTGGGATTGTTGGCACAGCACCTGATGCCGATGACCGAGCATTTCCCCTTAATACACCAGTTTTGGTAACAGGCTCTCTTTCACAAGCAGCTAAACTGGATAAAACAGGCAAGCGTCAAGGCACCTTACCCAATGCCCTTGATCTTATTTTCAAGCAAGTGGGAGCTATTGTTGTTGTCGTGCGTGTGAACGAAGGTGACAATGAAAATGCAACACTCACCAATGTTCTAGGTGGTGTGAATGCAAATGGCGCTTATGAAGGCGTCCATGCTTTGATTGGAGCGGGGTCCATTGTGGGACAAACACCACGCATTCTCATCGCTCCAGGCTTTACACACAAACGCCCTTCCAGTGTGAATATTGAAGAGAATGGAACTGGTGCAACTGCCAACCCCGTCGCAGCAGAACTCATTGGCATTGCAGAGCGTCTGCGTGCTATTGTGGTGCTTGATGCACCAAACACAACAGATGAAGCAGCCCTTAGCACAGCAAAGGATTTTGATTCAAAGCGCGCTATTATCGTTGACCCGTTTGTAAAAGTGAATCGTGATGGAAAAATCTTAGAACAGCCAGCAAGTGCAGCAGTTGCTGGTGTCATTGCTAAAACTGATTTTACACACGGTTTTTGGCATTCTCCTTCAAACAAAGTGATTAATGGCATTGTTGGCACTGCGCGCCCCATTGATTTTTCCATTGGTGATCGATCAAGCCGCGCTAACCTTCTTAACGAACAAAACATCACAACAATTATCCGCGAAAATGGTTATCGTCTTTGGGGTAATCGCACCCTTTCAAGCGATACAAA
>NZ_JBHILU010000054.1:0-2337 GCF_042193495.1 Bartonella sp. TS82HLJMH
CCAACCCGCTGGGAAGTACCTTTTGCATTGATTTTATTGTATTTTTTCTGGAGAAAACCAAAGCGCAAGTGATAATCTGCTTTAAAAATTACAATTAAAGTGAGTAGTGTGTTGACATAGCTTAAGAGCATTATTTAGTTTTCTTATTGGCGGCATATTCTTGACGAGCAAGTTGGTACTGTATGTTGGCAATTAATCTCTCATTGGCTTTTTTTACAATAGTACTTGCAATTTTTGGCTTGGACATAACTCCAGCAATTGAGGGTCCTTCTTGTTTTGCAATAGGGAATTGATCTCCATCTGCTCTTTGAAAAACATTGTTTCCCATTTTTAGCGTAACACGCTTAGGAAATTTTCCACCGCAAATAAATCCATGGGGTAAGATTTCTTTTTTTCCAAACATTGTGTAAGTTACGCCGCGTTTTGTTTCTCTTGCTTGAAAAAATTTAAGAGGTATCGGTGTTCCAGAACCAATGATATCTGTCTCGAGAAGCTTTGCAGTAGCCTTTCCTTTAATATAAACGCCTTTTTTGACACGCTTTGATTGGGCAGATGTAACATCGGCAATTTGTTTTTCTGCAAAGCGTTCGACTTGTTTTGCAGAGGTATTTACAGCATTACGCAAAGCCCAATTAAGGCGTGGTGCTTGAAGACTGGTGAAGGTATCCTTCACCTGTTGAAGATACCATTTTTGGTGGATGATTAACTTCAACTTCTAAGCCTTTTTGGGAGTAGGTGTTGATGACTTAGAAGCTTTAGATGCTTTTGGCTGTTCGAGTGGAATTTCCTCTGTCACTGGTTCAGACGATGTTTGTACGGCTTCTTGTTTTATCTGCTTAATTTGTTCAACTGCCTTGTCTGTTTTTGCTGTTGTCTTGACTCCAACAAAAGGTTTTACAGCATTAGCGCGCTTGAGACGTGCGTAGACTTGATTGGAAACTTCAACAAATGGATTATTGGGTGTTGATGGTTCAAAGCGAACAGTGCTTTTATTGTCTCCAACAACACACATTGGCTTAGTGATGACAGCTTTCATCATTGCTCCTTTTGAGTCATAATTAATGACATCATTAGTCAAAAATTGATTTTTATTCTGTGAAAAATTGATTAGCCAGAATTACCCAGAAAACAGGGCTTTCTAGCCACGTTTCAAGTTCACATTTTACTGAATTTTTAGGGGATATTTTTGAATTTTAGACACAATACGACCAGTGCCGTGCTGTCATTAAATATGATTTTTCACATCATGTCAACAAAAAAATCATGATCTTGTGTTTTTTTTATTTTTTTACCTAAATATGGTGTTTTTAGAAACAAAAAGGTATGTATTGACACAGCCAAAAAAGAAGAAAATCTAAATATTAAGCTCGTGACGCGCTGCTGTTGCCAAAAAAGCAGATCTTGTTAAACCTCTTTCTTGTGCACAATCATCAATTGCACGTAAGAGTCCTCTTTCAATAGATATATTCGTACGTACCACTTCTGCATCATTTTCAATAAATGGGACTTGTATTAAAAAAGCTCCTTCTGACAAAGCTGTTTTGACAGATTCCCGTTGTATGACTTCCTCAAATTTTGAAGGAATGGGCACTATATCTATATCTTCACAATAAAGTTGAAGTGCTTCTGTTGCGTTTGCGATTAAATTTTCTTCCTCATCAGCAGCAGAAAAAAGTCCCTCAAAATCAGGAAACTGAACACCAAAAGCAGAATCTTCATCTTTATGAACAAGAGCAAAAAATCTTTTCATTTTTCTTCTCCTTTTTTTAACCAACCTGCTTGTTGTGCGATAGAACGTGCTGTACCAATCGGAAGATTTTTTTTAGGATGTGGAACAATAACAACCTTACCATCTTTTTTTAATTTATGATGAGAACCTTTTACTTTGACAAGTTCAAAGCCATCACGCTTTAATTTTGCAATGATTTTTCGGCTATCTTGTTCCATTCCCTAAACTCATAATGTGTAAATATATACACATTTTAATGATTTTTCATCTGATGTCAATTCTTTTTTAACGGCTAAAGTGCTTATGAAGCGCATTAAGAACAATACGCAAAGAACTAACAAGATGTGTTAGCGATTGATCTTCTATAACAAGATATTGTAATGCAGCATAAAGATTATACTGTCTATAGAGGTGTTGTGCTTCTTTGATAGCCTCTTTCGTCACTTCATAACAATGAGTTGCTCTTGAAATCCACCGTTTTTGTGCCTCCTCATTTGATGAAGGAGTAAAGTTATCATAAATTGCATTAGGCAATCCTTTTGCACATAGGTAATTGTTTTTCACTTCAAGATATTTTTGCGCAGCATCATATTGGTCTTGATTGATTT
>NZ_JBHILU010000055.1:0-2257 GCF_042193495.1 Bartonella sp. TS82HLJMH
GCGTTTGGATCAAGGGTATCATCCTTGTCTGGTGTTGTGTTTGCAACGTTTCCAGCCGCATCTTCTTGCGCTTTATCAAAAAGTTCGCACTCTATTTTTGTGGTGTAACCACCCGTTTTATCAAGTTTGTGCTTAACGCTCTTGATGCGCCATTCTGCTGGAATATAGGGGCGGAAAGGGGGCTCTTGAACAAGCTTTGCTTCTGCTTGCACAAACGGATCACCACCGATATCACATGAGAAAGAAGACTTACCGCGTGATGATTTATTGCGATAAGCAGCAATGGCCGCAACAGCCTCTGATTGGTTATGGTAGGTGTATTTGAGTTCATGGAACGGTGGGTTACCAACTTTGACTTCTTTTTTTTCACCACTGCGGATATCATGATAGGTTGCGAGAACACCGCCTTTTTTCTCTTTGTCTTCTTCTTCTTTCTCAGGTGTTGTTTCTGCTTTTTCCGATTCAGATGATGATGGTGTTGCTCTGTCATTGTCATCCATATGGATAAAGTTTTCATCATCATCAATCTCTTCTGGTTCTCGTGCATCAGCTGCAGCTTTTTGATCGTCCCCCACATCCGTTTCTAAGCCATTGGCTGCACCTGCTTCATCTCGTGCGCTGTATTTAAAATCCCAAGAGGTGCAATGTTTCTCATGAATAACAACAATAGGGAGTGTTTCACCGGTGATGGCTTTGCCTTCACCCCGTTTGGCGAGCACAAGTTTGCCATCAACGGGCTTTGCTACCGCATCATATTCTTCTGCAAGGCGTGTAGCAAAAGCCATATCGCTTTCAGCTGTTTGGTCAATGTGACGCACAACGATTTTTGCAAGAGAAGGATCAACCTTTGGCGTATAGCCATTACGCTGTGCTATCTCTTGAACAATACTGCCAAGGGTTTGCTGGTGATAGGATTGGCTTTTTGGGGTTCTATAAGATGTGTTCATTGATGCGGCGCGCCCTGTAACACTTAAGCTTTGCGGTGGGCTGCTTACAGAAATTTCGTCTATCAGATAGGCTCCCATATCGCGGTTTTTTCCGCCTTCATAGCCAAGTGTTATGGAAATAACTGTCCCGATAAGAGGAATATCAAGAAAGCCGTTATCACTGTCGCGTGCGCGGTCATCAAGCTCTATAGTGATACGATCACTTTTGTTTTCTGCTTCATCGGTAATTTCAATTGATAAAACATAATCCATGAGCGTTTTGGTGATGTCTTCTCCATTTGCCAGAACCATGCAAAAAGGTTTCATGATTTGCTACCCCAAATTCTGATCACTGGTGTGGCTTTCGGATAGGGGAGGGACGGCAAAACTATGGTGATTCCTGCTTTTAAAATGGGTCCATAGTCTGCAAGCCCCAAATTCGCTGCATAGACCCGTTCAACAGCAAGGGCTTGTTGACCCTTTGCATAGTATCTCCAGCAAATGGCATCAACCATATCACCTTCTTTTGTTACGTAAAGATCACTCATAGGTCTTCACCATATTCTCTCAATTTTATTGTAAATTCTTGTTTTTTGGGGGTGCCATTATGATGAAAAATGCTTTGCTTTTCCTCTACAGAAAGAATGACAAACTTACCTAAGATTTTGCCTTGACCGGTCACAAGAATGTGAGGTCCCATATGCGCTATTTGTCGCAAATATTCGAGCTGTCTGTGACCACCTTTGAAATCTGGATAAATTACGCCTGCTAAAGAAAATTCCGCATTTGCAACAGCTGGCAATTGAAGAGCAGCCTTTCTCCCCAATCGCCCTTGCTCTACCCATGGAACTCCATAAGACATATCAAGTGTTTGATAAGCTGCTGTTTCAATCGAAAAAATAAAACCACCCAAAGCTAACATCATGGTATTTAATCCGAAAGGCTAGAGGCTATGGCTAAACGTTGCTGTTTTGCATAGCGTTCAAGTGCTTGATTGACAGCGTCTCTGATTTCGTCCTTGAGACCATTTGGTACTGAAATATTTAGATTTGTAATGGTTACACGGGCGTCTACTTCAACGGGCTTATGAACCGTAATTGGCTTTGGAGCTTTAAAGGCACCCACTTTATTTGTTGCCTGCATTTGTCCTGTTTCAATGACACTTGTATTAAAACCACTCTTGCGTTTTTCAGGTGGGGTATTTGTAACCACTACTGTATCAACCATTTTTTTTGCCCGTGCATTAGTTTCATCGGTAAAGGTTTTAATGGTCTGGGTTGAAGTTTTGTTGATTGAAACATTAAAGCCTAGCTTTTTTTTCATCCAATTAG
>NZ_JBHILU010000056.1:0-2145 GCF_042193495.1 Bartonella sp. TS82HLJMH
TATGATTTGTGATGAAGAAATTTTATCGATTGGAAAAATCACTTTAAACTTCAAAGGGCGTGCGCGCTAATGGTTGGTTCCCTCCTCCCCACACATGCAACAGAATTTGAAAAGCGCCTTGCCGATGCTTGCGATTTTCATCAAGATGTTGATGGTTCTGTTTTGGGGATTTCACGTGCTAAACTGATCACACGCCCTCCCCGTTTCTTGCCGTGGTTGATTGAAGAATACGGGCTTGGAGAGCTTACACCTTATGTTCCAAATCTCTATGATCTGATTGATCAAGGGATTCAATGGCAGCGCTTGCGCGGCTCCCTTGCTGCAATAGAGGTGGGGCTTGAATGGCTCCAGATTACAGCACGCTTTACGCCCGCATGGACGGGGCGGGCATGGTGGAATTCCTTTCAACTTGATTTTGATCAGTTGCCTGAACGGAAAAGCCTTGAAGCCATTGAAGCAATCACCGACCTTTCCAAAAGTTTGCGCTCTGATTTTCGCCGTGGTGTTTATGGTTATGATGTTCAAGCTGTTGAATGCAATATGTCACGCCTTGATGACAGCATGTTGGAGTATGAAAGCGGTGTTAGCTTAACAGCTGGGGGCACTTTGTTTTCCTTTGGGCGCACAACAGAGATAGAGCACGTTCTCACAAGAGAAGAAGGCAGGCTTATTGGCAATTGGATAGAGGATGGGGATGAGGAATTAAGCTGGAACCAAATCGATTACCCATGGGACATGGCAAATTTTCCGTGGTGTTCGGTCAAAAAACATGAACGCGATATGCTCATGGCAGAGTGGTTTCATGGTCGCACGCTTTATCTCGTGCTAAGAGACAGCCAAGATGCCGTGATTGGGTATCAAAGATGCTCTGCTGTCGCGCCTGTCGAACAGGCTTTGGAGGGGGTTTACAGCCATTCAGGCAATCACTATCAGCCCTCCCCGAGGGGCACGGCGCTTCTTGTGGCAGCCCGCACAGACTTTCGCGATGTTGATGGGAAACAAGCAGCATTTGTTTCAATTTTGGTTCACGCTACCCCCGCAGAAAACATAGCGGTTGGCAAGCTTTGGTTGGAGCCTGATGAACTCAATGGCGGTGTCGAGATACTCAAAACGCCCATTAATATTCCTTTGCGTGCCGATGTTCGCGAACAATTCAAGATTTTATTGAGGTTTTAAGATGAAGCATGAAAGTGGACTACCCTTTGCAATTGACAGATCTCGCGGCAAAGAGGAACAACAAAGCGTTGTCTTTTATGGCACACGTCCCTTTATTCAAAGTGGTGAACTGAATGAGGTTCAAACCATCATAAGGGGACGGCATGACCGATTGGGGCGCCTTGTGGCACAAGAAGGAGACCGCGTTGAACGAGCAGATGCGTTTGTCAACAAAGATACGCAAACAGTGACTTTAACGGATGGCAAGATTTATATTGCCGGTGATATCTTTCCAGTCTCTGAAGCTATACTCAACAATGTTGCCATGATTGGACGCATTGAAATTGGTGTGAAGCTGCAAAAAAAATGGGTGACATATGAGGATGATCCAGAGTTGTTGGGGCAAGTCCCTGGCACCTTGGCAGAAGGAGAGCCTGGTGCCGCACGCGAGACAGCAAAGCTTGTTTGGGCACTGAAAGAGGATGCGCAGAGTGGCACTTTCTTTCCCGTTTATATTTTACAAGATGGTGTTCTGATTGATCAAAAATCCCCATCACTGCTTGAACCCGCCATGCAAGCTATTGCTACTTATGACAGAGCCCATGGGCATTATATCGTGAGTGGCTGCCGTGTGAGCGCATTGGGAGCAAATAACGGTTGCCAAGTCTTTAGTATTCAAGAAGGAGAAGCCAATATCAATGGCTTTAAACGCAAACGCCTTGCCGCCTTGCGCCATGAAGAGGTGCAAGACTTTTCGACAAGCGTTGTTCCAAGCGAAACGCATATTTTTGCGCCTCCAAAAGGGAAAACAAGTTTCACTTTTAAACCCTATTATTTTCCTATTGCTGATATTCAGTCTCTTTTATTGACAAAAGAAAAAACCGTTAATGTCACCCGTGGTGCAGTTGCCGCTGGGCGTGATGGTGTTCCTGATAAAAGCATCACCTCTTTTATTAAAGTCGTTCAAGGAAGCAAGGAATTTAAAGAAGG
>NZ_JBHILU010000057.1:0-1804 GCF_042193495.1 Bartonella sp. TS82HLJMH
TCTCCAGAACGCCAACTCTCTAACTGATAAGGACCAACACAAGCAGAATGACTTGCCAAATACCGGTTTCCCATATCGCCATCTTGTTCGTTTTTCATGAGTGTCTCACGATCCAGCAAGGCAGCAGTGCGATTAGTGGAAATATTGCTAAGAATGAGCTCTGCTGGATAAGGTTTATCAAATTTCATCACCACCGTTTTCTCATTCGGTGCTTGAAAAGCCTCATCAACGTTTTGTTCTGTAATCCCATATTCATTAAATGTTGCCGCATTGGCCAATTTCAATTTGACAATCCGCTTCATACCCCAAACAAGATCATTGGCATTGGCTGATCTACCATCGTTAAACTTCAAACCATCACGCAAATGAAAAGTAATCACCGTACTCTGGTCATCACTTAAAACATCCCAACTCTTTGCCAAAGAAGGAACCATTTTAGCTGCATCATCTGTAGCAGAAACGACCAAATTATCACAAATATTGTTAACCACTTCAATTCCATAACGGTCATTGAGTTGTGCAGGATCAAATGTACTTATTGGATCCAGATTCCAAGCCATCACAAGCGTATCGGTAGGTGTTTTTGCTGAAACTTGTTGCACAAACATCCCCATTGTAATAACAGCAGAAACAAAAGAACAGCTCTTTTTCAATATTTTTCTTTTCACGTTCATAGACTTTTCCTTTTAACGTTTATTGTATAAATTCCCCATGCAGCAAAACGTGTTTAATAATTAAGTTTAGACGAACTATAGGCTCCTAAAAACCAAGCTTTAAAATCTTCAAGAACAAGCACCTCTTGCCAATGACTCCTCCTACCTACACTTATAAGCCAAACCAAAACATACAAAGGAAAACACTCTGATATCCAATGAACGCTCACCAACAACAGAGCTTATCCACGATATCATAACGCCTACTATTGAAGACTATAAAACCAATATTTTTTCTCTATCTTGTTAAGTAAGCTTGTCTCTTATTTCTTCCGGCGTTTTGCATACCATCAAAGCACTAACCCTTTCGGCTCAAGTACCTTAATAACAAAGAGCTTTCATAATAATTTGACGATTTGATAAAACAGGAAAATTCGTTAGTCTGCCAAGTGCAACGACTTTTATTCCTTCTTCAAAAGGAAATTTGATTTTTTTTTCATCACTCCCCGTAAAATAACACCCTCCAATTGATATCTCATCATCTTTCAAAGCAAAAGAAAATATGAATACCATAAAAACTGAATCCCTTGTGTACCCACCCATAACAAAACTTTCCTTCAACATCGAACAACCTTGCACCTTTAGCACTACTAAATTCCACGACATTTGTTACACTTAGTTTTTTATGTTACATTCAGTTTTTTAACAAATAAATTGATCACTTTTCAATTCAGAAAAATTGAAATATTCAATCTTAGCATCCACACAAATACACCTCTAATGAGAATGCTCCCCCCCTTTAAACGAATGTCTTGAAAAGGCATTCAACAATATATCACGCATTACCTATGATCTTCGACGTATTGCAAATCTTGAAAATTTATACAATACGCCGAATATATCATGACGATGTCCTTTATCTATTGAACAGCATTGAAGACACGCTTATTTTTCAATTTTACTATAAAAAATATGCGGTGCGCTATTCCAAACCCACTTTTTTATATCCGGTGTCATCGCGACGACGCCATATTTCTGATAGATAAACGCATAAGGTCCTTTTTGCATAAGTTCACGTTGTAAATCAGCATATATTTGCGCCCGTTTTTGTGGATCTTTTTGAAACAACGCCTCTTCAACTTTTTGATTCA
>NZ_JBHILU010000058.1:0-1652 GCF_042193495.1 Bartonella sp. TS82HLJMH
TTTTCTTCAACATCACTACCATCATCCTTGACAGTCTTAACTTTGAAACTTGGAGCTGTCCATGCGCCATTCTCATACTTAGCGCCACCGCCAAAATACGTAGCAACCTTATCACCTAATGAATAAAGCTGATTACCCGCTACTGCATCCGTTGAGCTTTCAGAAATATCTCCATTTGCAAGAAACTTAATCTTGCTATGGGCTTTCGCATCATCTTTTCCATGCTGTGCTACAAAGGCACCTTCATCCTCGCTCCACAACAACGCATTCTGCTTAATCTGTTCAGTAACCTCTGTGTTGCTTTCTGTAACCTCTTTTTGAAGATTCGCAAAAGAAGTACCAACACCCTCAAAAGCAGCTACTACACTACTATAGTCCTTATCTTCAATTTCAGTACCAGATTCATTAACGGTCTTAACCTTGAATGTAGGAGCTACCCATTCTCCATTCTCATAGCTAGCATTACCGCCTAAAGACTTCGCAACATTACTGCCAAGAGAATAAAGCTGACCACCATTCACAGCATCATATGAACCATCAGTTATTTTTCCTTCAGCTACATTATGCAATCCAACCTGACCCTTGCTCGGATCTCCAAAAGTCACACTATTCTTATTAACTTTAGGCGCTGATCTGGTAAGTGTACTGACCTCTTCTGTATCTTCTTCTATATCGTAGAAAACCGCTACAGAACGCACGTCATTAATTTCGGTAGAAAGTTTTGTCACATTCTCATCAAGCTGGTCTTTGTTAACAGCTTCATTACCTTTCACGGCTTCTTTCACACCAGAAAGAGTCCGGTCTGCTTGGTCCTTATTGGCGATATTGATTTCTGTACCACCTTTTTCCGCTCCAATGGTAATACGATTAGTCTTGTCTTCTTGTTTAACAAGGCTATCACTTATCATAGTGTTAATCTCATCATGAATACTCGTGAAAGAATTACCAACACCTGCAAAAGCATCCGCTACATTCTTATAGGACTCCTCAGTAAGATCGCCATCAGAACCGATTTGTTTGACCTTGAAATTTGGAGCTGTCCATGCGCCATTCTCATAGCTAGCGCCACCGCCTAAAGACTTCGCAACACTGCTCCCTAGGCTATGAACCTGGGAACCATTTACTGCATCCGTTGAGCTTTTATTAATTGCTCCATTTGCAAGAGACGTAATCTTGCTGTTGGCTCTTTCTTTACCTTCTCCATGCTGCGCTACAAAAGCCTGCGCATCGTTGTCCCATGACAAAGAATCTTGCGCAACACCTTGAGAGACTTCCTTAATACGCTGGTTCACATTCTTGATATTTGTATCAAGACCTGCAAAAGCACTTCCAACATTATCATAGCTAGTTTTTTCTGCTGCGCCATCTTCAGAAATCTTAGATAATTTATAGGTAGGGCCTGTGAAAGTACCATTATTAAATGCAGCTTCACCACCTAAGTATTTCGCAATATTTTGAGAAATCGTATTAATCTGGCCACCAGTGATTGCATCATGTGATCCCTCACCAATGGTACCATCAGCTACATTATGGAGACCTACAGCTGCAGAATCTTTCCCTTTACCAAAAGTCACACTCGCATAATCAATAGCATTATTGTCATCACCTTTTTTATCATAATGAACAACAGCTGAATCATCAGACTGAAGACT
>NZ_JBHILU010000059.1:0-1645 GCF_042193495.1 Bartonella sp. TS82HLJMH
CAGATATTATTAATGTATCAGATTTCTCACGAAATGATCCCATCACGAGATTGACACGTAGTGCTGGGATGCAACGTAAGGAAGAAACGAATGTCGTGCTTGGTAAAGGGATAAAAATAAAACCACAAGGCGAGAATGTTGCTATTGGTACTAATGCATCAGTACTAAGTATAGAATCCGTTGCTGTTGGTTATCATGCAGAGGCGAGTGGCAATATCGGTATTGCTATAGGTCGTTATGCGCTCGCTGAAGGCGATGAAAGTATCGCAATAGGTGGCGATACTGCAGGGGGAGTTCCTGATGGGGGGCTTTATTTCCCAACCGGTCGTACAGCTGCAAAAGGCAGCCACTCGATCGCTATTGGTTTTCGCACTAAGTCTGAAAGTTTTCATGCTGTTGCTATAGGTCCTTTTAGTCATGCTACGGCAGGGAATGCGATTGCTGTGGGTTATGGTGCACATGCAATGAGTGAAGACACCGTTGCTTTGGGTTCTTCTGCGAAAGCACAGGGAAAGGGAGCTATCACTATAGGTGCCAAGTCTTTAGTTTCGGTGGAAGATGGTATTGCTCTAGGGAGCAATTCTTCTGCCAATATAGCTGCTGGTATTGTTGGTTTTAGCCCTTTGCTTAAAGGAGCGGCAACTGATACAGGATTTGCATGGAAAAGTACGCTCGGTGCTTTGAGTGTTGGTGATGTTAGTCAAGGAAAAACCCGCCAAATTACAGGAGTAGCAGCTGGTACTGAACTGTTTGATGCCGTTAATGTTGGGCAGCTTAAGTCCTTACAAATGTACGTAGATCAAATGTACGTAGATCAAGGTTGGAATCTTTCTGTTGGTGGTGCAAATGCTAAAGCTGTTGGCATAAAAGATACAGTGGATTTATCTGCTGGAAGTGGCAACCTTCAGATTACAAAAGGCAAGGATGATAATAAAGTAAAATTCGATCTTGCCAAAGATGTTACATTAACGAGCTTAAAGGCAGGTACAAATACCTTCGATGCCACGGGCTTAGTCATTACTGGTGGTCCGAAAATAACCACTTCTGGTATTTCTGCTGGAAATAAAAAAATTACAGGAGTATCAAATGGTAGTGCAGATACTGATGCAGTTAATTTTTCACAGTTGCGGGAAGTTAAACAACAAGTCGCTGGGAATAGCCTTGTTAAGCAAGATGAAAAGACGAAGCATATTACTATCGGTAAGGCAGCAGAAGGTAGTGAAGTCAGTATTGCAAACAATAAAAACGAGGATCGGACACTTTCCGGTGTGAAAGCGGCGCAGAATGGCAATGAAGCCGTTAATAAAGCCCAGCTTGATAAGAGTTTGGATGATATTTCTAAAAAGGTTGATCTTACAAGTTCTTTTGCGGTTCTCTACGATAAAAATTCGGATGAAAATAGTACCATTAATTATAATAGTGTGACTTTGGGGAAAAAGGATAGCGGAGCAGTTGCTTTGCATAATGTTGCAGATGGTTTAATTATTGAGGGATCGCATGATGCAATCAATGGAGATCAGATTAATAAAATAACTCAGGATGTTGCCAAGTTTTTAGGTGGAGGTGCCGCATTTGGCAGCGGTTCGTTTGATGGACCAACCTATAAATTGTCTCATGTTGATACAGATGGTAAGATAGAACAAAA
>NZ_JBHILU010000006.1:0-137547 GCF_042193495.1 Bartonella sp. TS82HLJMH
AGTAAGACAGCAAAAGGTTTTCCTACAAGCAAATATGAAGACTACAAAATGAAACTCATGACAGAACGCTTAACAGGAGAAATAAGCCAATCTTATACAACACCTGCTATGCAATGGGGCATTGAACATGAAGAGGATGCCTTAAGAGAATATGAATTCATTTATGACGCAGAAGTCACAAGATGCGGTTTTATCCAACACCCAAAAATGAAAATGGCGGGGGCAAGTCCTGATGGGTTGATTGGAGAGGACGGTTTAATCGAAGTCAAATGTCCACAATCAACAACCCATCTTCGTTTTTTTATGTATGACGAAATCAAGCCTGAATATATCGCACAAATGCAATTCCAAATGGCATGCACTGGACGAAAGTGGTGTCATTTCATGAGCTATAATCCAAACTTTGTAGGCAAATCTACTGGTTTGAGAATGAAAATCAAACGCGTCAATCGTGATGAGAAACACATTGAAGAAATTAATAAAGCGGTCGAAATCTTTTTAGGGGAAATAGAACAAGAGATGCAAAAGATTTTGACAAAAGCTGCTTAAACCTATGGGGGTGCTCTCTCCTCCCAGCACCCCCACCCATTTAATTAATATAAAAAAGAGAAAGGTAATGAGATGATATTTGATGATGGAGATAGATATGTAACGACACGTGAGTGTGCACAGCTTTTTAGTGTATCCACAACAACGATTCGCAATTGGGTGCTTCAGGGGGTGTTTCCGGAGCCATATAAGCTAGGGAGAGCAGTGAGATGGAGAAAAAAAGAGATCTTAGCCTTCACTCCAAAGAAAAATAAGGAGCAAATAAGAACAAATTAGGTAAAATTATATAAACTGTAGAAGGTGGTCTAAAAGGTGGTCTGAAAATGGCTATTTAAAGAAAAATCTATATATTTCAATATGCTAAACACAAAAAGTGGTGCCCAGACGCGGATTCGAACCACGGACACGCGGATTTTCAGTCCGCTGCTCTACCAACTGAGCTATCTGGGCATGCTTCATAAAAAATATAAAGCGCTTGCGGTTATAACATTAAAATTTTCTCTGTCCAGTCATCAAAAGAAAAATAATTGATTTTTTAATAAGTTTATTTCCCTATTCTAGAGAGTTATCAATGAATCTTTATCATAAAATAAATTTGATAGGCATATTGGACGCGTTAGTGTATTGTTAGTAGAATGCTGTATTATCGTGGTAATGATACAAAAAAATTAAAAGAATCAATCGAGAAAGATGATTAAGAAAGATTTTTTTATAAAGTTTCCGTGAATTTTAATCATACGAAATAATAGAAAATATTTTTGACTTTTTTCTAAAAAGATTATTGATTAGTCTTTATAATAATTTGTTTTTCTTTATAAAGAAAGAAAAACATCTAAAAGGGGAGAAATAATGATAATGTTACAAAAACCAAGCAGTCGTCCCAATAATACTAATTTTTCTTCAGGCCCTTGTAGCAAACGGCCTGGTTGGACTCTTGATGTTCTTAAAAATGCATTAGTTGGGCGTTCGCATAGATCTAGAGAAGCAGAATTAAAACTTGCTGAAGTTATTAATTTAACCCGTGAGATTCTTGAGGTTCCTTCTGATCATCGTATAGGAATTATGCCAGGCTCAGATACCGGTGCTGTTGAGGCTGCTCTATGGTCTCTATTAGGTGAGCGTGGCATTGATATGGCGGCGTGGGAAAGTTTTGGATTTGGGTGGAATAAAGATGTTGTCGAGCAATTAAAGCTTTCTGATGTGCGTCGTTTTGAAGCTCCTTATGGTGAAATACCAGATTTAACACAACTTGACTTTGATCGTGATGTTGTTTTTACATGGAATGGGACAACTTCTGGTGTGCGTATTCCTAATGCAGATTTCATTCCCCATAAGCGGGCTGGATTGACCATTTGTGATGCAACATCTGCAGCTTTTGCGCAATATCTTGATTTTTCAAAATTAGATGTTGTTACTTTTTCATGGCAGAAAGTTTTGGGAGGTGAGGCTGCGCATGGTATGGTGATTTTAAGTCCTCGTGCTGTTGAGAGGCTTGAGAGTCATGTTCCAGCTTGGCCTATGCCTCAACTTTTCTATATGACAAAAAATGGAAAATTGAACGAAGATATTTTTAAAGGAAAGATAATCAATACACCTTCTATGCTTTGTGTTGAGGATTTTCTTGATGGGTTGAAGTGGGCAAAATCTCTAGGAGGCGCAGCGGCATTAAGAGCACGGGTGGAGAAAAACTTTTCTGTACTTGATGCTTTTGTTCGCAAAACACCATGGTTAGAATATTTGGCAAAAGATCCTGAAGTACGTTCTAACACCGCTGTTTGTTTAGATATTGTGGATCCAGTGGTTACTGCTTTGGATACGGAAAAGCGAGTATCTTTCATAAAAGCGGTTGTGAAACGCCTTGATGAGGAAGGGGCTGCTTATGATATCGGTTCGTATCGCGATGCTCCTCCGGGGCTTCGAATTTGGGCGGGTATAACAATTGAGGCTTCCGATCTTGAAATTTTAACACAATGGCTTGAGTGGGCGTTCCAAGTTGAAAAAGCACAGCTTTAAATAATTACGGGTGATTTTCACAACGTGTTTTAAATAGAAAAAGGATACGAGAGATTATGATGATCTTTTGTATCCTTGTATTAGACAAACAGCCTCTAAATATTACATGAATTGTAAAAGATTAAGAGGAGGAATGAGTGCTCTTTCAGGGGTTGGATACGCACAAATTAAAATCTCTAATTTTTTTACTTTTTGTAGCAAAAATGACAGATTTAAAATATTTTGGTATTTGCTTATCTTTATTATCATAAATTTGAAAATTTAATCACTTGAAGATTGAGAAAAATCTGAAATGAGGAGTCGCACTTGCTCTAAGGTTTCGTTATAAAGAAGTGTTTGTTTTTGAATGCTGGTTTTTTTGACTAAACACGACGGAGAAAGTTATGGCCAATGTAGTTGTTGTCGGTACACAATGGGGTGATGAAGGCAAAGGCAAAATTGTAGATTGGTTATCTGAGCGAGCAGATATCGTGGTGAGATATCAGGGGGGGCATAACGCGGGCCACACATTGGTTATTGATGGAGTTAGTTATAAATTATCACTTTTACCATCGGGTTTAGTTCGTGGGAAGTTATCAATTATTGGGAATGGTGTTGTAGTTGATCCCCATCATTTTGTAGCAGAGTTAAAAAAGCTACGTGATCAGGGCGTGAAAATAACACCGGAAATTTTACGTATTGCTGAAAATGCTCCTTTGATTCTTTCTTTGCATCGTGATCTTGATGCAATTCGAGAAAGCGGTTTATCTGGTTTAAAGATTGGTACAACAAAGCGTGGTATTGGACCGGCTTATGAAGATAAAGTGGGACGTCGTGCTATCCGAGTGATGGATTTGGCAGAAAAAGATACACTTATGGCTAAGATTGAGCGGCTTTTGAGGCATCATAATGCTTTGCGTCGTGGGATGGGTGTTGCAGAGATTGATTCTCAAGCGCTTTATGATGAATTGATGCAAGTTGCGGATAAAGTTTTGCCCTTTATGGATTGTACGTGGCGTCTTTTAGATGAAGGTTATCAAGGAGGGAAACACATTCTTTTTGAAGGTGCGCAAGGTGCTTTACTCGATAATGATTTTGGAACTTATCCTTATGTAACATCATCGAATACAGTTGCTGGGCAGGCATGTACAGGTTCAGGGATGGGGCCTAGTGCAATTCATTATGTTTTGGGTATTGCAAAAGCGTATACCACACGTGTTGGAGAAGGGCCTTTTCCTACAGAGCAGATAAATGATATTGGTGAATTTCTGGGAGTGCGTGGACATGAATTTGGTGTTGTAACGGGTCGAAAGCGTCGATGTGGTTGGTTTGATGCTGTCTTAGTCCGTCAGATGGTAGTAGTTTGCGGTGTTCAAGGTATAGCATTGACAAAACTTGATGTTTTGGATGGTTTGGATGAAATAAAAGTTTGTATTGGTTACGAGCTTGATGGTAGAAGGATTGATTATTTACCTTCTTCTATGGGAGCCCAAGCCCGTGTGAAGCCTATTTATAAAACATTAGAAGGTTGGAAGGAAAAAACAGCCCATGCATTGAGGTGGGAAGATTTACCAATACAGGCTGTTAAATATATACGCTATATTGAAGAACTGATTAATACAAAAGTGGCTTTATTATCTACGAGTCCAGAACGCGAAGATACTATTCTTATTACAGATCCTTTTGCAAATTGATTATTATTTTTAGGTTTCCATATAGATCTTTTGTTCATTTCTATATCTTTTAACAAAAAGAGTTTTTAAGAATGCGTGAAAGAAAGGTGTAAAATGACATTGTTTATTTTTTATATTCATTTTACACTATGACGATAGTTGTACCAATATAAATGATAATAAATTTATGAGCCTAAAATAAAGCTGTTTTAGCCTAAGTGCTAGAGTTTCTTTGCTTAGTTTAAGAGAGATTATAGAGGAAATGGTAGATTTCGTTGGAATCTTAAAAAAGGCAATTAATGCACAAAATAATGTTACACCACAAGTGCGTAAGCGGATTTATAAACGGGCTATTGAAACACTAGAATATCAATTTGTAACAGCAAAAATGCCACAAGCAATAGCAGATGAACAAAGAAAGATTCTTCATAGTGCTATTGCAACTGTTGAAGAAGAATATTTAGCAGTTGAAAAAAAGTTGCTTTCTTCAGTTATTGGGTGGAATCCCACAAATATAAATGAAGATAAGAAATATACAAAAAAAACTATATTACCAAAGAATAATGAATTTTCAGTGGTAGACATAAAAAGAAAGCAGGATTTTGTTACACATCCAAAGGATAGCAAGTTATTTGATGAGCCTTGGGTATCAGATATACCAGATGCAGAGCCTGTTAATATGGAGGCTGATCTACCTTCTCAGCATGTTAATAGCTGTGCGTTAAAGATTTCTTCATCGCAAGAAGATAATCCTCATATTGTTTCGCATATTTTTTCTCAGGCTTTACGTCGTGCTAATAAATCATTGGTGCAAAGGCGTATTGTGGTAAGTGCTGTTTCTGTTGTTAGTTTTGCTGTTTTAACTGTTGGTATTTTTTTTATTGGTGGGCGTGTATTTGTATCAAATGATCATCAGGTGTTAGGAGAAAATCTTCAAGTTTCTCACGAAGTACCAAAGGCACTTTCGGTTAAGAGAAAGTTAACACAACGTTTATTAGAGGATGGGAGTGAAATTGATGTCGGTTTAAAACAAGCGACAGATTCTTCGGATGAAGAAGGAATCTCAACCGTTGTTTCCAGCAATTTGCAATCGCTTGATAAATTAGGTGAAGCTGTTTTTTATCAAGCACGCACAAATTATGATGCAGAAAAGATAGCAACCGGAAGCGTTCGCTGGACGCTTATAAAGGAGCCTTATGTGAAGGGGGATTCAGAAGAAACAGCCATACAAGGTGATATAACAATTCCCGATGAAGGGCTATCATTACGGTTAATTTTACGTCGCAATACCGATCGGTCATTCCCTGCTGCATATATTATGGATCTTATTTTTATTCTTTCTGATAAATTCTCAGGTAAAGCTATAAGCAGTGTTCAAGCATTAACCTTTAAAGCAAGTGAACAATCTATTGGGCAGCCTTTAGTAAGAACTATTTCTACAAAAATTAACGATGATTTTTTTCTTGTTGTATTGAGTGGTAATCATCCATTTCTTGATCGAAATTTGCAATTGATGCGAGAATTAGATTGGATGCGTTTAGTATTAACGGATAAAAACGGACGTATAAATGAATTAACTTTTGCAAAAGGACCAACAGGTGAGTCCATTTTCAATAAAGTTATTGGACAATGGCTTGCACAACAAGATAAGTTAACAGTTCTTGATCAGAAAAATAAAACATAGATGCAAATAAAATAAAAGGTTATTTCTCGATATCGATTTTTATTAGTTATATCAAACACGCTCAATAAAACTGTATACCATAACTCAAAGGATTCTACAGACTGGTTTACAAGAACAAAGCCAATATATGCTTTTCTTATTTCTACTTTAAAAATGCGCAAACAATTGGCTTCATACCTAATTCTAGAGTTTTATACTTGACTTTGAGATAAAGCAGAATCTCTGATAGAATTTTGCACTTTTTCAAATGCACGCATTTCAATTTGTCTTACTCGTTCTCGACTAATGTTAAATTCACCAGAGAGTTCTTCTAGAGTTAATGGTATATCGTTTAAACGACGTGCTTTGAATATACGTCTTTCCCGTTCATTGAGATTGTCCATGGCATTTATAAGCATGGAACGACGATTCTCCAATTCACTTTTTTCAATTAAAATTTGCTCTTGATCGTTAGATTCATCCACTAACCAATCTTGTAACTCGCTGTTTTCCCCTTCTTTTGTACGAAGGGGTGCGTTGAGTGAAGTGTCGCCACCAAGTCGGCGGTTCATTGATATAACTTCATCTTCTGAGACATTCAACTGAGTTGCAATTTCTTTTACTTGTTCTGCATTGAGATCACCGCTATCAAGTGCTTGAAGTTTACTTTTTAATTTACGAAGGTTAAAAAACAAGCGCTTTTGATTAGCTGTTGTCCCCATCTTCACCAAACTCCAAGACCGTAATACATATTCTTGGATTGATGCTTTAATCCACCATATTGCATAGGTTGCAAGACGAAAACCACGTTCTGGCTCAAAGCGCTTAACAGCTTGCATGAGTCCAACATTGCCTTCTGAAATGACTTCCCCAATGGGGAGTCCATAGCCACGATATCCCATAGCGATTTTAGCTACAAGACGCAAATGACTGGTTACCAGCCTATGCGCCGCTTTTAAATCATTATGCTCACGGTAACGTTGAGCTAACATATACTCTTCTTTCGGATCAAGCATTGGAAAACGACGCACTTCTTCCAAATAACGGTTTAATCCGCCATCGCCTGTGGTTACTGATAACAAATTCATATGGGCCATAATAGCACCCTCCTTTTGTCTGAATTCCCTGATAAGGCAAATTCTATGCTTCAGATAGTAATACCTGTGTACATTCACTTTAGCATATTTTTCAAGTTTGTTCAAAAAAAGATATTTTATTGTGAAATCTTGAGAAGGAGAAAAGTTTCAATTCATTTTTTTTAAATGCTTAATAAGTTTAGCCATATCTTGAGGTAGTGGCGCGGAAAACGACATAACTTTACCGGTAGAAGGGTGTTCAAAAGTGAGACTTGCGGCATGGAGTGCCTGTCGGTTGAATCGATCGATTGCATTTCTAATAGTGGGGTTGAATGCGTTTGATTTTGTTTTAAAAGCGTTTCCATAAACTGTATCGCCTATGAGTGGATGCCCAATATGAGCCATATGAACACGGATTTGATGGGTGCGTCCAGTTTCCAAGCGACATTCCAGAAGGCTAGCAAAAGATGTTGAGTCTGCATGAGAGCCATATTTTTCTAGCAAAGAAAAATGTGTAACAGCATGACGAGCATAAGGGTTTTGGTTATGGATAACAGCTTGCTTTGTTCGGTTATGGGGCGAACGGCCAAGTGATGCATCAATTGTCCAAACATTGCGGTGAGGTGTCCCCCAAATCAAGGCATGATAGCGTCGGTCTAATGCACAGGTACGTCCATGATCAGAAAATTGAGCACTGAGACTTTTATGAGCCAGATCATTTTTTGCAACCACCATAACACCACTTGTATTTTTATCGAGACGATGGACAATGCCAGGGCGTTTAACACCACCTATACCAGATAAACTATTACCGCAGTGATAAATAAGGGCATTAACCAACGTACCGGTCCAATTTCCATTGCCAGGATGAACAACAAGACCTGCTGGTTTGTTAATAACAATGATATGATCATCTTCAAAAAGGATGTCCAATGCAATAGCTTCAGCACTAGGTTCTGCATCACGAAGGTCAGGCATTGCCAATTCAATTATTTGCTGAGGTTTTAATTTTGTTTTTGGTTCCTTTATGAATTGACCATCAATTTTAAGATAGCCTTCACGGATGAGGGTTTGCAAACGCGAACGTGAGAACACATTATGATATTGTTTTGCTAGCCACTGATCAAGACGTTGCCCAAGAGCACCTTCATCCGTTATTTTTTGTATTACCATACGATTTCTATTAAGTTTTTAATAAGATTTTACCAGTACGAAATTGCTTTACTATCGAGAAATTCTTTAATTCCCCAAAGTCCCCCTTCACGGGCGCGTCCAGACAATTTTACACCTCCAAAATAGCTTCCACTGGGTAATCCATATCCGTTAACTTCTACCATACCAGAGCGTATTTGTGCCGCAATACGACGACATTTGTTGCGATCTTGTGATTGTATATAGTTTGTAAGACCATACTCAGTGTCATTCGTTAAAGCGACAGCTTCTTCTTCTGTATTAAAAGCAAGAATCGAGAGAACTGGACCAAAGATTTCTTCTTTGAAAATACGCATATGAGGTTTTACATCAGCAAAGACTGTTGGACGGACATAATAACCGCGTTCGATTCCTCTTGGTAAACCAGTTCCGCCTGCAACAAGAGTTGCACCATCATCAATTCCCGATTGGATAAGATCTTGAATTTTGTCATACTGTTTTTTTGAAACGACGGGACCAATATGATTTCCTTCTTGGCAATTTGGTCCTACTTTTGTTGTTTCTGCAATATCTTTGGCTATTTTTATGGCTTTGTCATAGATGCTCTGTTCCACCAGCATACGAGTCGGTGCATTACAGCTTTGTCCACTATTATAAAAGCAATGTCGCACACCACGTTGAATAGCATCTGAGTCGGCATCAGCAAAGATAATATTCGCTCCTTTTCCTCCAAGTTCCAGACAGACTCTTTTTAAAGTAGCGCTAGCATTTTTAGAAATATCTTTTCCTGCTCTAGTTGAACCAGTAAAGCTAATCATTTCTAGATCTGGATGTGCTGAGAGGTAAGAGCCGACAGTTGCACCATCACCATTGATTAAATTAAAAACACCGGCAGGGAGCCCGGCTTCATCTAAAAATTCAGCAAAAAGCATAGCAGAAAGAGGCGCAATTTCAGAGGGCTTTAATACCATGGTACAGCCAGCCAAGAGAGCAGGGATAACTTTAAGAGTTACTTGATTCATGGGCCAATTCCATGGCGTAATTAATCCTACGACGCCGATAGGGTCGTAGTGAAGAATTGCTTGCTCATTTCCCTTTATTAAAGTTTCTTGGAACGAAAACTCTTTATAAGCTTCGATAAAATTGCGAATGTGGGAACTGCCAGTTGCGGTTTGCGCATTAAGTGCCATATCAATCGGTGCTCCCATTTCCATTGAAATGGTTTTTGCCATGTCGTTAGAACGTTTTTCATAGATATTTAGAATTTTTTCAACGAACCCAAGACGCTCACTTGGTGACGTTGTTTTCCATTTTTGAAACGCTTCTTTAGCTGCGTTAATTGCTTTATCGGCATCTTCTGTACTTCCAAGGCTAATGACAGCACAAGCCTCTTCTGTTGATGGATTAATGACGTCAAAATCGTGAGGAGTGCTTGGGTCATCCCATAGACCATTGATATAAAATTTCCGTTTACTACACATAATTCACTCCCTTTTTTCTATTTGTGTTTATTTAATTATGATTATCTTAGTCTAAGCCGTTTTAAACGGGGATAACAAGGGTAATCTTATAAAAACGCAAGAAATTAGATTGTATCATGATAATTGAGCATGGAGAATTCAATAGAGCAATGCTTATATACCTATTTGTATTATTAGGACTAATTGCTTTTATGAAATGGGAGAGAAAGAGAGCTATAGACAATTTTCCTGAAGCTTTTTATCATGAAGTTTTCTGCAAAACAAATGAAATACGAGCTCTATGACATCATAAACGAGACAATTTATATCGTAAATATGCAGAAGGGAGATTATGAACATGCATTATGGCATTATTTTTTTCATTAAAAAGTAACCATCAGCAAAAGGTTATTAACCTTCGTATGATAGTTTCTACGAATTCTTTTTGAAAAGGTTATTTTTCTCATTGCTATAAATTTGTTGGGTGCCATGCATAATTCGAAAACAAAATCTATTTCTACGCCTTCTTTTTCTGATGATGGTACGAAAGGTGCATCAAGAGAAGATTTATCTGTTAAGATTACAGAGATATTTCCTTATCCGGAAGTATGGAAAAAGGCATTTACCCTCGGAAAAAATGTCCGTTTCACGCGAACCCCAGAAGTTGAGATTTTGCGTCGTCGTATAGAAACAGATCCAGTTTTTGCAAAACAGTTTAAAATTTTTACGAAGCAAGATCAAAAAAAAATTACAGATACAGATATTGTACGTTGTAACAAGAAAACAACAAGCGTTTCATCGACAAAAAAAGTCATTAATCCTCAATCAATAGAAAATAAAACGTCGGTTTGTCATTCAACAGTTTTGAAGCAGTTGTCACGACAAGTTACTTGTATACCATCAGAAAATATCCCCCTTGAGGAGGGTAAACAAGAGCATAAATTACAAGTAGAAAATGTGCTACAAAAAATGAATCCTGCTTGGCATCTTTCCGATGATGCATTTTTTGAATGCGTATCTTTGATATTTGAACATATGGATACTCAAACTTCAAAAGAGGATCAAACATCGATTGACACGACAAATGAAATTACATCCGATATCCCTTCTGTTTTTGATGAGTCAATAACTGCTCTTTACCGTGTTCTCGAATACCGCTTTCCGCAACTCTATGATTCCATTACATCGGAATCTCCAGCGGAAAGGATGCGAGGCGTTGAGCAAATTTCTGATTTAATGCATACAAATAATGATATTACTAAAGAATGTCATTCTAAGCTTTCTGTTGAAGATTCCGCTCATACGTTAAGTAATGCAAGGGTGTTAAACGATACTGAGGCACTAAGCGACGCTGAGTCTAGTATAGAGACGAAAAAAACCAATAATATTGTCGATTGCATAACAGAGAATGTCACACCAAATTTAAAAGATTTGTCTGTGATGCAAGCAAACGGTAAAACGAAAATATTGCAATCTGCCCGCGTGCCATTAAGCAATTATGATTCTGCTTTTATGCAAAATATTCAATCTATTGACAGTGATGCTTATGAGTTTCCTCCGATCAATTTATTACAGGAACCTGTTTTTCATGAAGGTACGATGATTCCTCAGGAAACATTGGAACGCGGTGCTGGGTTTTTGGAAAGTGTTTTGGAAGATTTTGGCATTAAGGGTGAAGTTATCCATGTACATCCAGGGCCAGTGGTTACAATGTATGAATTTGAGCCTGCTGCGGGTGTAAAGTCATCGCGCGTTATTAATCTTTCTGATGATATTGCGCGTTCTATGTCTGCTATTTCTACACGCGTTGCTGTCATTCCTGGACGGAATGTTATTGGGATTGAGTTACCCAATGCGGTTCGTGAAACCGTTTATTTACGGGAATTAATTCAAACACGTTCTTTTCGTGAAAGTGAATTTAAACTTGCTCTTGCTTTGGGGAAAGGGATTAGTGGTGAGCCGGTCATTGTAGAATTAGCAAAAATGCCTCATTTATTGGTTGCAGGAACAACAGGATCAGGCAAGTCTGTAGCAATTAATACAATGATTTTGTCGATTCTTTATCGTATGACACCAAAACAGTGTCGTTTGATCATGGTTGATCCTAAAATGCTAGAGCTCTCTGTTTATGATGGCATTCCACATCTTTTAACACCTGTTGTAACAGATCCTAAAAAAGCAGTAACAGCTTTAAAATGGGCGGTTCGTGAAATGGAAGAGCGTTATCGCAAAATGGCTAAGTTAGGTGTACGTAATATTGATGGTTTTAATGCACGTGTTGCACTTGCGGCTCAAAAAGGTGAAACGATCATGTGTACTGTACAGTCGGGTTTTGATAAGGAAACAGGGAAAATGCTTTATCATGAAGAAGCCATGGATCTGACGCAGCTTCCTTATATTGTTGTGATTGTTGATGAGATGGCTGATCTCATGATGGTGGCAGGGAAAGAAATAGAGAATGCCATTCAGCGCTTAGCACAAATGGCGCGTGCGGCTGGTATTCATCTTATTATGGCAACACAGCGCCCTTCTGTTGATGTTATCACAGGGACAATTAAAGCGAACTTTCCTACCCGCGTTTCTTTTCAAGTGACATCAAAAATTGACAGTCGTACGATCCTAGGTGAACAAGGTGCTGAAACGCTTTTAGGTCAAGGAGATATGCTTCATATGGCAGGTGGGGGGCGTATTGTACGCGTTCATGGACCTTTTGTCTCTGATGAAGAAGTTGAATCCATTGTTGCACATCTTAAACTGCAAGGAAAACCTGATTATTTAGCAACCGTCACGGATAACGAAGATGATAACAAAGAGGATTCTTCTTCCGATTCAACGGTTGAAGTTTCTGAGGAAGAAAATTTTGATGAAGAGGGAGAGGAGCTTTATAATCAAGCTGTAAAGATTGTTATGCGTGATAAAAAATGTTCAACATCTTATATTCAGCGCCGACTTTCAATCGGCTATAATAAAGCAGCTTCTCTTGTTGAGCGGATGGAAGAAAAAGGCATTGTTGGAGCCGCTAATCATGTGGGAAAACGTGAAATTTTACTTAATGCAGGGAAATAAAAAAGCACATTAAAATGTGCTATTTTTAAAATGTTTGACAGTCATTACTTAAATAGCGAATGCTTGGTTTATTTTTCAAAACAGATGTGATCATGTATTTATTATTTATAATAATATTAAAAAATTGAATGGAGAGTAATAAAGCAAAAGCGATCTTTTGACTGCTGATACTAAAAGGGGAGATATTTTTAACATTTCTAGATGATCTGGAATGTAAAGAAATTAAACAAATCTTTGTATGAGAACAGATGATTTTTGTTCTCTTTTCTGATTGCAGAAAAGTTCTTTGGTTAAATAATGCAGTGGTATATTTTTTTGTTTTCTCTTCCTATAGCGGTTCTGATGAAAGAAAGGTCTTTTGGGGATTATGGAGAGCATCATAAGAAGAGTATCCAATATGCAAGTTTTGTTGCATTGGGTGCTTTAAAGCACTATGCTAAATTTGTTATTATTTGATATTATTGGTACAAGAAAGGTGTTCTTACGAGAAACTTTATTTGAAAAAGAAATTTTAATTTCTATTTTTATAATGCAATTTATTGATTTATAATAATAATTTATCATTATAAGTATTGAATGAAAGTTTCAAATATCGTAAGATTTTTTCATTTCAAATTTGTTTCTGTTGAAACAAATAAAACGATTTTCTTGTGCATCATAATAATGTAGGGGTAAAAAAGTTAAAAAAAATAAAAATGCCGCTTATGAACGCCTTCAAATGCCAAGAACTATTGGTGACATTAGGGGTTAAAATTAGTATAATGATGGTCCTAACAAGCTCTTTTATAAGCATAAAAATGTCATGTACAATGCCTTGCTATCTGTTATGGGGGTCTTTACATTATACTATTTACGGATGCCGTTGTAAAATAAGCTTGAGGAGCTTGGGGGATATCTTTTAAAAACAGGCACATGAATGCGTAAAATAAGTGTATTCTTTTTGAGTACTATTTATGCGAGGGAGATGTTACCATTATTGTAACAAGATTTATTACAATAATGGGTGAATAAGCAATAGGAGTTGGAGGATTCTTTTTATTCTTGTTTTGTTGATGAAACAGTCAAAATTTTGCTCCAGACAATTGATATGAGATATCAATTTATTTTAACCAGAATAGATAATTGTAAACAAATTAGCATTATTCATTTGAGAGTAAACCCAACACTTTTTAGTTTTAATTATGCCATTAAAAGCAGATGAATTGAAGTTAAATACAAATGAATTAAAATGTCAGCAAGAAGCTTTTCGTTTTATACCAGAGCTTTTGCCGCGGCCTTTTACGTGGGAAATCGATCATAATGGTTTATTTTGTGAAGTCTCAAAAGAACTAGCTGAAGTTGTTGGTCCTCTCTCTTCCTCTATTTTAGGATGTAGCTTTCATGAGCTTGCTCATCAATTTAATGATGATCGATATCTGGTTCTCAGTCATTTTATTGAAGCTGCTATGCCTTGGAGTAAAGAGATTGTTCAATGGCCTGTTGATGGTTGCTTACAATGGCTTGATGTTGAGTTGTCGGCTTTGCCAATTTTTGATGTTAAAAAACAGCTTAAGGGGTTTCGTGGCTTTGGTGTTTTAAAAATACGAAAAAAAGTCCAAGAAAAAAGAGATGAAAAGCTGGAAACAGAAATGCCATGTCTTACGGAGATAGAACGCTCAGCTTTTCATGAAATTGCAGAGAAATTACGTGATGAATTGAATTCATCGGTAAAAGAAAAAAAATTAGTTGAAGAAACAGCTATTCAGTTACCATATACACGAACATTGCCGGTAAATGCTATAGAACAAGCTCTCGTAAAAGAGCCCGCTGCAGTTTTATCATTGTTGGATACAGCAACAGATGGTGTTTTATGGTTGGATGAAGAGGGCTTTATTCAATCAGCAAGTAGGGCAGCCTTAGCATTAATGGGTTATGAAATAAATGAACTACGAGGACAGCCACTCTCTTCATTATTTACTTTGCAAAGCCGATTTTTCGTTGAAAAATATTTTAAATCAATCCGTGTGGAGGGGAAAAATCAGGTTTTAAATCGCAGAGAAACAGCTGATTTAATGACGAAAAATCATAAAAATATAACCGTTTTGATAACGATTGTATTTTTGGCACAGCAAGGCAATTATGCTGTTATGTTGCGTGATAGGACACAAACAGTTCCATTAGGAGAAAAAAAAGCAGAAGAGGATAAAATTGTTGGTGTTGTTCATGAAATACGAACACCTTTGAATGCTCTTATTGGTTTTGCAGAAATTATGAGAGAAGGCCGTTTTGGTTCGATAGAAAATGAGCGCTATCGTGGATATTTACGCGATATTATTTCCTCTGGAAAACATATATTATTGCTGATTAATCAATTACTAGAGTGCTCGAAGATAAATTATTCTGGTTCCAATAACCAGATTGATTCTTCCATTATTTCTGAAACATTTGATGTGATATCTTGTTTACGTGCGACGATAGCTTTTCTTGAAACTCAAGCCAATCAGAACGGCATTATCATGCGCATTGTTGCTCCACCTCATGTTCCATTTATTCCTGTATCACAACAAGTGTTTCGCCAGATTATATGGAATCTTCTTTCCAATGCTATTCGTTTTACACCTTTGGGTGGACAGATTATTGTTCACGTTTCTTATAGAAAAGAACGTGTAAAAATTTCAGTGAGTGATAATGGTATAGGGATGAACGAAGAAGAGATTGTACAGGCACTGAAACCTTATGGTCAAGTAGAGCGCAAAGATGGCCGATCTGGTGATAGCGCTTTTATAGGAACAGGTTTAGGACTCCCAATGTGTAAAGCAATGGTGGAAGAAAGAGGAGGACAATTTTTATTGTTCTCAAAACCCAATCATGGAACAACTGTGGAAATGTTTTTTCCTCGTGTTCCATGATGTAAATCTTGCATAAAATTATTTTTTCTTAGCCAAAAGATCTCTAATTTCTGTTAAAAGTTGTTCTTCTGAAGACGTTTTTTTTGGGCTTTCTTCTTCTTTTCTACGGATTTTATTCATAGCTTTAACGAATAAAAAAAGAACCCAAGCAATAATGAGAAAATTGATAAGTAAAGTAATAAAGTGTCCATAGCTAATGGTTGCTCCAGCTGCTTTGGCGGCACTCAATGTTGCTTGTTTTTCGCCAGCAAGTTGAATAAACATATTAGAAAAATCAATTCCACCTGTAATCAGTCCAATGATTGGCATAAAAATATCATTGACAATTGAGTTGACCAAGCTACCAAAAGCACCCCCTATAATCACACCGATAGCAAGATCAATCATATTACCTTTTAGGGCAAATTCTTTAAATTCTTTCAGCATTGCGTTTTCCCCTTTATGTAAGCGATATACGGTAATTTACTTACCGCTTTTGATGAAAAAGGAAAGGGCAGATTTTATTTTTAGGGTTATATTACAATATTAATATTATTTTCAAAGAACTTTATAAGGTTCAATAAAGAGCATTAGGGCTCTATTTGAATGTACATAGAACATTTCCTAGAAAAAAGCTTTTTTGATAAAAACTATATCTGCTTTTTTCAACAGAAAGTAGAAAACTGTAGCTTAATTTATATAATTGCCTCAAGATTTTTATGATAACATTAAAAAGAAAGATTTTTACATAATACCACAAAATGAGCAGTAATGAAGTACATATATTGGTAAAATAAAAAATATATTTCAGCATTGATGGAAGAAATAGATAGATGAGGCAGGAGAAAACTTATAATTTAATTCCTCTTAATTTAGTAAGCGATAATGGCAATTAGGAGGGCATTATGGCTTATCTAAAAGCTATTTTTACTGGGGTGCATGAGCTAAAATGGCGATAATTCTGATGGAAGAAACACATTTCATCTACTGGAAGATTGTATTAGTTTATAAATAGCAGAGCTCTAGGGTTTGCAAGATCATTTTGGTTTGGAAATCGTTGGTATGATAGGTGGGAGTTCAATGATCAACTGTCATTACTTAAACTATATGTTAGACAGAGCACTTATAGATGCTAAATTGTATTTAGTGCATCAGAAATGGCAAAAAAAACAATGCAGTTTCTTCAAAATTTTATCAATAGAGTACAAATGATTGAATACCCTGTTGCTAATAAATAGCGCAACAATAGTATGAATTTAGATAATTTTATGAACCATGTATTCTATAAATGCTAGGAAAAAATAGCTTTATAGAGCAAGCTCTGTTTCTATTGGAAACAATATTACACAAAGGAACTTTGGGAACAGGGATAATTTGCGTGCATTTTCGTGCATTTTTAAGAGAATTATGGGCTTTCCTGCATGAGATGTCACAAAACCATGGTTATGGTGAAGAGCCATTGATGTTTCAATTCATGCTGCATTTTATAAGATTAGAATTCACATTTTAATCTTTAAAAAATGTCGAAAAAGAGAAACGTTTTTTAAGAATAAAAATTTTTTACACAGTATACATCAAATAAACATGTATGGCTATTGTGTAATGAATTTTCTTCTAGAAGGGGAATATTATTTGGATAATATGCTCTCTTTGATTGGTGATCTTTTGTGTTAAAAGATATAGGTGAGGTGCGATGGATTATTTTTATGTTGTGGAGAAGGATTGATGAGTTTGTTTCGTTGTATTGGCCGTTCTGCCTTATTTATGTTGGATCCCGAGCAAGCACACAGTTTAGCGATTCTCGGGCTGAAAAGTGGATTAAATGGCTGTCAAAAGGTTATCGATAAACGTTTGTGTGTAACTGTTGCTGGGCTTGAGTTTGAAAATTTTATTGGTCTCGCAGCGGGGTTTGATAAAAATGCAGAGGTTGTGGATGGTATTTTTCGTTTAGGATTTGGTTTTACTGAAATTGGGACAGTGACACCAAAGCCTCAGATTGGAAATCCTAAACCACGGCTTTTTCGTTTAAAAGAAGATGAAGCGATTATTAATAGAATGGGCTTTAATAATGACGGACATCAAGTTGTTTACAACAGATTGCGCGCGTGTAAAAAAACTGGTGTTGTAGGAGTTAACATTGGAGCTAATAAGGATACGGTCGATAAGATTGATGATTATACTGTTGGTATTGCTCATTTTTATGATGTTGCTGATTATTTTACGGTTAATATTTCTTCTCCTAATACACCAGGTTTACGTGATTTACAGTCCCGTGACAGTTTGCATCTTTTGTTGAGTGCAGTTTCGAAAGCGCGAAATGAGCAAGAGAAAAAGCATGGATTTTCCATTCCCATTTTTTTAAAAATTGCTCCAGATTTATCAGAGAAAGAATTGGATGATATTGCAGAAGAAATAAAACTTTCTGATTTTGATGGACTGATTGTTTCCAATACAACTCTTTCACGCCAAGGTCTTAGCAATAGTCACCTCAGTAATGAAGAGGGGGGGCTTTCTGGACGTCCACTTTTTGAGCGTTCTACTATTGTGCTTGCAAAAATGCGTCAAAAATTAGGGAAGGAGATTGCAATTATTGGTGTTGGCGGTGTAAAGGACGCACAAACCGCTTTGGAAAAAGTAAAAGCTGGTGCAGATTTAATTCAATTATATAGTGGGATGGTTTATGAAGGTCCACATCTTGCTATAACTATTCTGCAAGAGATTTTGCAGATGATGCAACAAGACGGTGTTGATAGCATAAAAGACTATCGTGATCATAGTCTTGAACATTGGGCAAAATTTCCTTTGTAAAAAAACGCTTTTTTCTTCACAAAAAATTGCGAGATTTTTTTAAAGGGGCTTGCAAACTTTGTTGATTTTCCTTATGTCACATAAGCATAAGAATAAATGTTTACGAAATCGTGAACAGTTATGATACATTTTCTTTTTATGCGGTTGTAGCTCAGTTGGTTAGAGCGCTGGTTTGTGGCACCAGAGGTCGTAGGTTCAAATCCCACCAACCGTACCATTTATCTTGTTACAACTTTTCTAATTCTTATTTTTGGCGTTTTGTGAGGCGGTTAAAAGCCGTGCTTGGCGGGCTTTTTTGCGTGTGAGCCGTCACGGAGCAGAGACCTTGCGCGGATGATTTTCCTCAAATTTTGCCCAAAACGGAATGATACGATCAATAATCGCTTGAAATATAAACGGGTTAACTAAATCTATAATTCTGATTGCAATTGCAACAATAAATATCTCTATCAGTATATTTATATACTTTTAGTATATTTTGTAAACTAAGAGAATCTTATTCGACTTTCATTATTATTGCTCATAATATAAACCATTAAGTTTAAACACATAAAATAAGTAAGCAATAAATTTACTAAAATATGCCATATTTTTGACACAATTCCCTTGATTTTGTCAACTATATATTATAAATGCGAACTTGCATGAAAATGCATTCATATCTCCAGGGGTGTTTCGGTGGTTAATTATGGGTAAGCCATTTTGGCGCGGGGACATAAGTAACCTTTGGGGATTTATTTATACACTAAATTGGAGAAAATAAATGGGAAGTTCAAGTCGTTCGCACGATTATTGCAGTGCCGATAATTTTAGTAGCAAATATAACTCTGGTACTGCGTTTGGTAGCAAGCATGGTGGTAAGGTTGGCTTTCTGGGTGGTCTTGCCTTAGGAGCAGGGGTTGGGCGTAATCCTTATGCTGCCATGACCTCAGCAAGCTTTGGGCAAATTGTAGGCAATGAATTCGGAGGCACCATAGGTGGTTATCTTGGTTATGGTGTGGCTGCTGCCCAGTGTGGCACACAGTTTTTGGGTCAATCTTTTGCTAATTCAGGTGGTGGGATGTTGATGCACTTTTGATGTAGTTCTTTGGGTTATCCTAAAGCCTAGAATGGTGGTACTGTAAAAGGTGCCGCCTTTATGTTTGGAATATTACACAGGAGGAGCTATGGGCGCGTTTGGTTTAGTGCTCGCTTATTTTTGTCTGTGGTTTGGCATGTATCTATTCTTCAAAACTATTGCTATTAATGGAAAAAGCATGTTATACAAAGGGAGCATGGTTGCATTCATAGTGGCGGCATTGGTTGTTCCTCCCATCATATATATCTTTGAGTATATAGACGATGTGTCGATAACATCTTCTCATGTTGCTATAATTATGTTCTTTCTTTCTTTTTGCATTGAATTTATACCCAATATAGTAAACAATATAAAATGCTTTAGTTTGGCCATTATCGCAAGTTGCCCCATTTTTTTCATCGCAGCTGGTTTTATTGTTGTGAGTGATGACCTTCTGTTAGATTTTTTTGATCTGCAGCTTTCGAGCTATATTTATCTGCTTTTCATTATTCCGTTGATGATAGGGGGGGCTCGCTATGTCCTAATTGCTAAAGCTTTGAAGGAAAAATCTATGTCAGTGCTAGATTTAAGCATTTGCATTGGCTGTGGGTTTGCCATAGGCGTCTTTTTTGTGTCATCACTGCTTTTATCAGACCTTCGAGAAATCTATCAACAGATAGGTTTTGCAAACAGGGAGGCAGTGAAAAAAATGTTTGATTATGCGGTGTTTGGTTTTGCTATTCTAACGGGCCAAGTTTTTTTGACATTTTTGATGGTTCTCTTTGTTACTACAAAGAAATATTATTGGTTGGTCCTTGATGTTCTTGCAGAGCTGTTTTTTAGCCTCTTTGTTTCTTATTATGTAGCGTTTGTTCATACAGATGATGACTATAGAATGGTTAGAAATTGGATTTGTTTGATGTTTGTTGTTTATGTGTACGCGCGTTACATTAAATCAAAGAATGTGAAGCTTAGCGTGATTAACCCGTTTAAAAAGAAAACTGAGTGAGAAGACAGGAGGCTATAGTTCTTTGGGTTATCCTAAAGCCTAGAGCAGCCAACCCAGGAGGGGCAGTTTCTGGAGCAATAGTAGGCGGGGTCCCGTGGCGCAGCCGCGGGTATTGCTAAAGCTGGTTGGGATTGTGCTCGCTCTAAGTGGTGAAATTGTTGTTTGACCTGGCTTTTTTAACAAGGTAAAGGCCTTGCTAAGGGGTACACTATCAGCCTCTTAGCAGGGAGTTTTTCTCCCGCAATAATATCTTGGTATGCTTGGGAGGGCAAGGCGCTTTAAGGAAATTATATGTCTGACTTAATTTTTGGAATGCTGCTTAGTTTTGGGATAAGTTCCAGCCCTCGTCTCCTTAAAAACAATGGCTTGTTGGGCGAGCGCGTCATTTTGGGGGGGGCTAGCTGGCCTTTCCTGCGCTATCATCTTCGCTTATCCACATAGTGAAAGTGGGCTTACAGACTTATCTTTGCTTTTGGTATGTTATCTTGGCATGCTTTTAATTCTGTACGAGCACTACTTATATAAATATTTAGTTCTTGGATTCTGTGGTGCAGTTGCTGCCTTGTGTATTGGGGCAGGTTTTGTATATTTGAGCTCTTTGTTGCCATTGCCTGCTTTGTCTGCTGCTAATAATAGCCAGCAGCAGGTGGTGCATTACATGAGTTTGGTTGCTGCAAACTATCCCTTTTTTATCCTTTTGATATCAGTTTTAACTGCGGAGCTTTTGCGTTTGTGGTTGCTTCGCGTATATAAGCCAGAATTAGCTGCGCGTGAGGTCCTTTATTTCGGGCTGGGCTGGGGTGTTCTAGACTTATGCTATAAGACCCTCCCAGCTCTTTTTCTTTACTTGAATTACCGTGTTGATAGGGCGCCACAAATGGTGGGCTATGTCGCATTTGAATCTTGTCCACAAGCGATCAGCTATCTTATTGCCGCGGGCATGATTGTATTGATGCATGTTGTAAATACGCGTTTTATGTATCTTGGTTTCCAAGATAAGCGCAAGGTCTATTCCTATCTGCCTTTTGTAATTCATTTTGCGGTTGGTCTTTTGTTTATGTTTGACATTTCTTCAGGCTATGCAATATTAATAAATTCTATTTTTGAGGCTTGCAATAATGCTTGACAAATTGACATTATCTGTTATCGGCGCCGTTTTTTGTCTGGTGCTGATTATTTTCCCTTTGATGAAGAAAAAAACATTGGTTGAACATTTGGTTTTCTTGCTCGTTGTTTTGTGTCTTGTTTTTCTTTATGTTTATGGCGCTACGAGTTATTTTCCTTATTATGTTTTGGCGCTTTCGCTTATATTGGGGTACCGCTGGTTACTCTCTTTGGTTAAAACGTTTAAAGGCACGAAGGCGATTATTGGGGCAAGCGCTGGTTGTTATGTGCTTTTGATTTTTTTTCTATACGGCTTTATGCGTATGATAGGCAGTTTGATTTTTCTGCTTATAGTACGCCTAATATTGTTTTTGCTGTTGGTCTATTCCCTATAGGCATGGCGATTATGCAGTTTTTTTTGCTCTCTCATTGGGTGGCAGAAGATAATGGCAATGGTGTAGAGGCAGCACTGGGCGTGGGAATGGCGTTTTTTTGTTCTTATCCTGCTTTTACAATGCTTGGCGGCTTGGGCGCGCTTTTCATGGCGGGCCGCTGAGCCAGAACTTCTTGCAATTGGGCATTATACAATCGCTACTATTCTTATGTTTGCTCTTATGCGGCAAATTTATGATTTTGTGCAAGACAGATTATCCATGAAGAAAAATAGCAGTTACGCTTTAGTAAATGAGGGGGCATAATAATGTTGGTTTTATTTATTACTTCGCTTCTCGCAGGCCTTATTTATGGCGCTGTCATTTATAATTTTTTTCGCTCTACATTTAGTTGGATAAATGTGCTGTTGAGCGGCATAGTTTTTGAGGTGATTGTTCTGTTAGTATGGCGTTACTCGGAAACAGAACATAAACTTGATGCCTTACGTTTACTGCAAGTGCTTGGCGTTGTTTTTCTTCTATGTGTGTTTCATCATTTTCTGAAGTTCAAATTGGTTGTCGCTGGTGCTGTGGGATGGTTTGTTGCTAGCTGCATTGCTGGCGGGTTTATTGCTTTTTGGGAGCAATCTGTAATAAAAACGCTTTATATGATGAGTATTGTTGAAACCAAGAGTCGTGCAGAGCAGGGGCTGGCGCTTGTTTTTTTATTTTTAACATTTTCAGTTTTTTTTGTTGTAGCAGAAGAAGCTATGCGTCGTTGGTTAGTTACTAAGTTTTATCGGTGCTCGCCTAGTTTGTTGTGGCGTTTGCCGCTGAATATTGGCATAGGCTGGGGTTTATGCGAATTAGTTTATAAGGCGCTAGGGCCTTTCCTTGTTTATAATGGTTGGCTTATTCGATCTAGCTTATTAGCCAGTGAATATGTAATTTTTTATTCCTGGACGCAAGCGAGTATTTTTTTGTGTGCTTTAATGAGCGTCATACTCATGCATATTTTCAATACATGCTTGGCGTATCGTGGTGTTGTTACGCGCTCTAAATTTTATGCGTGTGCGCCTTTTTTTGTCCACGCTATTGCTAACTGTTTCGGTGCAACAGTGCTGGTTACAGAGAAGGTTTGGTTTAATGTTGGGGGCAGCTTGTTTATTCTACTTTGTGTGATGTTGTTCGTATATTTTGAAAGCAAAAATCCTTTAATACAAAACATAAAATTGCGCGCTTAAAGTGTTGTAGAGTGATGAATAACTTTGCGTACTCTAAGTATGGCTAGAGAGCCTGATACGCGCTTTCTGTTCTGCAAAAAAATAGAGAAGGTTAGCACCGACGTAACGCGTCCAGTACCAAGAGCGACGTCATTTCTGCACTAATTGGGGGGAGGGTGTGCCACTGTCCACGCGCATATGGGAGCCTGAAAATATGTTATCATGCGACTTTCTAGTGTCCTCTATGAGATTGAAGCTGGGAATCTTGAGGCGGTGGGTAACGCATTATTGCAAAAACAAACCCTGGCTAGGGTTTGGTCATCTGATTATGCAACGGGATGTCCGGGTTGATTTCTTTTTTTTACGCTTTCAGGCGCCTATGCGCCCCTTCAGTTCGCTTGCGCGATCTATTTTGGACAATACAGAACTGCAACCCAATGTCGATTTTCTAATTGCAAGAATCATGAGCAAACATCGGGCTTCTCCTGAGCTGGGATTGTTGGCTTTTTTCGTTTGTCGTATGCCGATACTTCTCGCGCACTATCAAGCGCGGTTTAGTGCTCATTCCTTCGGTTTATCATCAAAGGATTTAAGAAAAAAATATAAAAAGGTCCCCCAATTATGGCTATAAAGCATCGCACCGAGCCAAATTTCTTGGGTATATGTCAGAGTATCACCTTAACCACACCGATGCGTGCTTGCGGGCAAATCGATATTTCTCACTGGAATTTAGCCCATAACTATTTGAAACAGGGCTTGTTACTCGAAGCCTTGCATCAGTTTTCAGTTCGATTCGCCACCGTGGTGGCTAAAAACTCGGATCTCACTTATCGCTATCTCCCTGTTATAGTTGAACAGTTTTTCTCTACCACCCATTTTGATAGCGATCGGTTGCGCGTTGAAGGATATATTGAACGCATTAATGAGGCCTACCGTATTCACTGTAAGGCCAGCCCATGCGACAATGGCAGGGCCGTATTGCGCAGGCAATCATCATTGTCAGTAAGGTCTGCTTCCCTAGCTCGTGTTCTGAGAAAGCCGCTCTTCCATTACTAGGCGATTTATGTAAGATTTCCTCCGTAACCGGAGATTCTTGTACTTTTTCCTTTAATGCGCATCACCCGCTTTTTGAGGAACATTTCCCCTCCCGCGCCGTATGTCCTGGTTCACTATTGATTGAGATGGTTCTGGCTTTGACCACGCAGGGTAGGGCGAAAAATATCGCATCTGTTGCGCTGAAAAAAGTAAAGTTCATTGAAGCAGTTTATTCGGAAGATACCTATCAGTTGACCATTAAACAGGATACAAAGTGTGAACCGGGTGGCGTTTTTTTATTCATACGGAAACTAAAAAACGAAGCACTTGCGGTAAGTTTTCTATCAAATATAAAAAGGAGGATGCGCCATGTTTAACATAATAATCTCTTTTATTCCGTGGAGTATTTACTCCTGGGTTATCAATGGAAACGTTTTAACTCTGGTCGAACGCTCTCTCATCTTGACTGTGCTTTTATTATTCATTATTGCTCTGAATATTAAAATTATCCGACAGGGAGAACCCGTGATGATTACGAACATTCTGACATTTATTGTCCTGTTTGTTAATTATTTCGCTGGATGGTCTACACTTTTACTGAACTACCCCACAGTTTTTTGCTATCTGTCACTTGCTCTGGTTTCATTGATGAGCTTGCTGGTAAAGAAACCCTTTACCATTTTTTATGCTCCTGCTGGTGTTTCTGAAGAAAAACGCAAACATATCCTCTTTTATCTCATCAATAAATATATTACATGGATTTGGGTCATCATCTTTTTTGCCAATGGTCTTCTAGGGGCTTTTTTTACATGCTCCCCCCAGCTTTGGTTGGTCACTATGAGTTTAATTTGTGTTGGTATTCTTTTTTCTAAATATCTTCCTAACATCATACAATATTTTTATCGCGTCAAACATCATGGAGCATAATATGTCATTGTTTAACATTCTGACTGGAACCCCTTTATGGGCCTGGATTTTACTTATTTTTCTCATCGCGAGGGGAATAATCGCATTGAAAGATAGGGAAATGAAGGTTTACCGCCTTTTTCTATTGCCGATAATCTTTCTTTTTTTGGGCGCAAGCGATGTGATTAAAGAGCTGGCGTTCCCGCGCTGGGGAGCAGTCTCAATGTTGGCAGGGCTGATGATCGGCGTTGGCGTTGGCTGGTTGCTCTGGCGTGCCACTCCGCGTTTAAAAATCAAAGAGGGAACGGGTTTAATTATTCGTCCTGGTACGCCGTTGACGCTGATATTTATTCTTATCGCTTTTGTCATCAAATTCACATTGATTGTGTTTCTCAAGGTTGAACCTGATTTGAAATATGCCTTTGATTTTAACCTTCTTTTTGGTCTTTTAAGTGGGTTTACCGATGGTGTGTTCTGGGGAGGCACATTAAATTTATATATAACGTTTCGAAAAAATATAAATTAGTTCCTATATCCTTAGCTGTTGATGCTTCTGTCAAGTATTATGATACAGAAGCGTTCGCTGTTTTACGTTGAAACTGCGGCTGCCATACGACTAAGTGGCCTTACGCCTGAGTATGCAAGAGCGGCAGAGTTTGTACAGTCTACGCCATAATATGTGGAGCACTCTTGCGGGAATGAGTGCATTATTATTGCGATATACATGTAACCCTCTAGCTAATATTATATTAGTAAGGCTGTTTTTTGAAGCCGCTTGTAATTACGGTGTGTTTTTAAAGAGAAGGTTCGAACGATGTATCTCTTGCAGTACCAAAAAATTTTATTGAAAATACTGAAAATGGGATGTGCAAGACGAACAAACGCTTGCTAAGGATATTGTATCAACGACTTTAGCTGCTGGGGGTATAATGTTGTACAAAAAAACGCATGGCATGAAATCCAAAAAACGAATAAAGGTGCATTGCGCTTCTCCTTTAATAACTGGGCATCTCCTCTTAGCTTAATGAGTTCTCATTATGCATCTTTTACGCAAAATTTGCGATGGAAAGACTTGACAGAAAAAATCAATACGTTTTGTTTAAAAGATCTAGGTTTAATAGGCCCTTCAATAGGGAAGGGGATTTCACAATGTTTGTTGTGATGAAGCAATTGCTATCTCTTGGCATGCCACTGGCTATTGGTTTTATCTCTCAGATGATGATTTCCTTCACAGATGCGGCACTTGTGGCGCATTTAGGCGTTCAAGCCTTGAGTGGTACAATGTTGGCTCTAAGTATGTTTAGTTTTGTTATGTTGTTGGGACTAGGGATTATTACCGCAGTTGCACCAAAACTTGCGGAAAGTTTTCGCAAACAAGATAGAGATGCATTGAAGGCATGGTTTGATCAAGGAATATGGCTTTCCCTTTTGATTGGAATAATAAGTGCGATCATTTTACTCAACACGAGGAATATTTTGTGTCTTCTCGGCCAAGATGGGACAATTGCCAATATAGCGCAGGAATATAATAGTGGTGCTGCTATAGGAGTGGTGTTTTTTTATCTTTATGTGAATAGCCGCGGATTGCTGTCAGCAATTGGTAATCCACAGCCCTTAGCCTGGGTTATGCTTGCCGCTATTCCTGTAAATTTTTTCATCTCTTGGCTGCTTATTTTTGGTATAGGTCCTGCAAGCGGATTTGGTGTCTTTGGTGCTGGAATTGCGAGTAGTTTGATCCGTATTTTGATTGTTATGGCAGTAGCAATAATTCTGTCCCGCAATTCTACTTTTAGTTCCTTTCACTTTAATTATTTAAGACCAAAGTTAGAAATTTCACGAATAATACAATTACTGTTCATAGGACTTCCCATTGGTATCCGTATTCTTATTGCGGAGGGCTTTCCTTCTGTCATTGCCTTCATGATTACAGCTTTTGGGGTCGAAGCTTTGGCTGCGCATACGATTGGAATGCGTCTTGATATGCTTATTTCTGTGGTAGCTTTGGGGATTTCCAGCGCAGCTGCGACCATAGCAGCGTGGTATCAAGCCGATCGGAATCATATGGCTCTAAAACAGTTACGTATGAATGTCACAATTTTTGCTATAGCTTATGTCTTGTTTTTATCAGGGGGTGTTTATTTTTCTTATGAATTCATTCTTTCAATCATCTTTGACATTTCTTCAGTCCACGTTATTGTTTTCTCTTGGGAGTTGCTTCCGTTTGTCTTATTGTCTTTTGCTTTTGGCACTTTAGGAGCTATGCTCAATGGCATACTTGTGGGTTTGCTTGATACATTTTGGCCAACAATTGTTGTAACAATAAGCTATTGGGGGGTAGGCCTATTTGGAGGCGCATTAATGGCACATTTTTTTGAATATGGCTTTATAGGTTATTGGTTTGGCATGATTGGTGCAAGCTTAATCGTTTCTCTCTTTAACTATATGCGCGTGGGTTATTTAATAAAACGCAATCCTATGTTTGGGGCGAAGTGAGTGTTACAAAAGCGCTTGTAAAGCATTAGCTGTGAAGGCATAGCTAACACCGTCCATAGAGTCTGTTTTACTTTTATGGAGATAACAATATAGGTTACAAAATTTGCTTAATATTGAAAAGAAATGCCTTTGATTGTAGCCTCAATAGTCTTTATTGAATTTTTAAAATAATATGGATTTATTAAAATTATTCGGCTTCAATTTAAGAGTAAGTTCGGTAGATTAGAACAGTTTAATACCGTAAAAAAGGACTAGAAAAAGCATGCTTATATTTATACGCGGTTGAAGAGTCATTTAAAAAAGTTATTGTTTTTATAAGTCATTACAATACAATCAGCGGTGCTGAAGTGCATGCATTTGTTAAAACAATCGCAGCCGCTAACGGTGTTATTTTTGCAAATCCTTTTTATCACAGGTCTTATTCAAGGAGGGGGTGAAAAACGCTCTTGATAATTTGGATTATGATGCTTTTTGGGATAAAGCTGTTGGTCTTCTCTCTCATGGCAGTACAGCAAAAAATGCGCTACTGTCATGTGAATATTTGGTACCAGTTGTGCATACGCTTTATGGACATGTCCTGCAATATCAAGTTGTTTCGGCTAAGGTTGTTGCAGAATGATTGGTGCATGAAATACTTAACGTGAGCGCGGGGAGGACAGAAAAGCTTTTTTATATCAAAATAATAAATTGACAAAAAGTAACTATAATCTACACTTCTAATACAGGAGGTATAATTTTGAAAACTAAAAATATGTATAAGCCACTGAAAAAAATCAAATTAAGCGGGTTGATGTTACTGCGCTCAAAGTCCAAGCAAGTGAGCAGAAAAAGGCTACCAGCTTTATAGCTTTTAGATATATTAATGACGATAGATTATGAAGTTAAAAAGTTGCTCTATGGCTGTGCGGCAATGAGCGGGGTTCGGTTGATTACAGGTTCCTTCCATGCTTTTTTTTTCTTGTCTATGGGCGTTAGTATAGCACAATTAGCTTTATTGCAAATTGTGTTTAGCGTAGCTATTTGTATTTTTGAAGTGCCTTGTGGGATTTTAGGAGATAAAATCGGCGTTAAACAAAATGTTATCTTATCATGTTTCTTTTTTTCGCTCTTCTTCTTTTTATGTATCTACGCACCTAATCTTTCTGTCTTAATTCCGGCAGAAATTATTTATGCTTTAGGCTTTGCTTTATGTTCTGGCGCTGATAGCACATGGATTAAAGGCTTAATCGACGGCGGTAGTTACAAGGGTAGTTTGATCTACCACCAAGTAAACGCCTATAAGCGGGAACTAACGGCATTCATGAATACGGTTGCTGGTGCGCTAGGTGTTCTTATTGTTTTGTGTATGGATAATTATCAGTCGGCATATTATTTTTGTTCTTTCGGATTTCTCGTGCTTGTATTCTTGTTTAGTCGGGTGACGGGGATAGGTATTGCATCCGTTTCGGGTAGTCAGCCAATAGACTCAGGTTCTTTGTTGCATGCAACAGAAGCTTTTGCTTATTTAGTTACCTCAAAAATCGGGTTATATTATATATTGATATGTGGTTTTATTGTTGCCGCATTGCAGCCAATATTTCATTTTTGGCAACCTTTTATTTTGGGACAAACAGGAGTATTAGACAATGCAACAGGAAAGACTAAAATTCTTATTCTTGGCCTGTGCTTTGTGTCTTATACTCTCGTAAAATACTTATTTAATCGCTTTGTAATTAAATATCTTATGCAAAAATACGCTCCTATGGCGATAACTTTGTACTCACTAGTCCTGAGTGCTGTTGTTATGCTTGCTCTGCTTCTCGTTGCAAACAGTTGGGCCCCCATTATTTTATTCACCGTATTTCACAGTTTTTTTTCTGTCCCCGTAACGCAGTTTGAAGCAGAATTTTTTAAACATATTCAACAAAAGAATGCAAATACGGTTTTATCCATTGTTAGTTTTCTTGCACGTATTTTTGGTATTTTAGCGCTTGTGCTGATTGGTTGGTTGGCGAACAAGGTTTGTATAGAAGCAGCTTTTTGTTTCACCTTGCTTTGTATATGTTTAATTATCCCGCTTAATTTGGCCTGGCTTTATACTGATAAAAAGTTAATAAAAGACGAAGAGGTTTGAAAGTGAAGATACAGTTGAACAGGGCCTTGCCTGTGACTTACATAAAGACACAGGAAAAAATAGTGTGTGGGTCATCTTATATGGATTTAGTCGAAATTAATAGCTGTCCATCGTTTTTAGTAGAGATGCTTATCGATTTGAATACGCCAAATGATTGTGCTGCTATTAGCTAGAAATATCGGGAACGAGCATATCAAGAGGCTTATGATATTGATGTTTTGCTAAATAGTGGGCGCGTATTAGATTTTGCAAAAAACGCAAGCTTTTTTAGAGTGCGCGGAGGAAATCCTCGATAAAGCGTATGTCAATTTTACTATTGCTGGTATTAAATATTTAAAACTAGCTGGCCAAGACTATAGTGTGCAAGAATGTTTTGCAAGTAGCTAACTTTTGGCGAATTTAGAGCGTACAGCTCTGGTGAGTGAGAAGAGTGTATATGATCATGTGGTTTATAATTGAGAAAGAATTTGCGCAAAATTAATGATAATGCCTCCGAAGTAAAATTATTTTTTAAATTGCCAAGGAGCTTTAAAATCATGACGCTCATAGGCTTTTACACGCCGGATTTGGGGGTGTTTAAGAGTGAGATGGCGCGCAAAAGCTTTATTTTGTACTGGAAACAAAAGGAACGAATAGCGAGTTTGATTTGTGCCTTAAAGAAATGCTGAAGATTAAATGCGGCAAGGCGCATTTTACCGCCCTTGAGACTGGTGTGGTGTTTGACGAGGCACTGGTAATGAGTTGGCGCGATTCTAAGCGGGGGATGGTGGTAGAGAAAGTGGGGGGCTGTGGTAGGAGTGGGCGGCACGAATGACGCTGTCTTTAGTTGCGTACCACCAAGCTAATTTTGTGCTTTGCGAAATTCGCCAAGGCTTTTGGACGTACCGCGTTTACCGCGTAATAAAATCTTATGAATATTATGCAGAAGGCGCGCAGAAATGGGTGATTGCGTGTCTAGCTTCCCAATGCCGTAATTAAGTACAGCCACATAATGAGATAGCTCTTCAATATCATCAGTCACACTGATACTTTTTCTTTATTTTCAAATAATAATAGGTCAGATGGTAACGATTATGTCCTTTCTATCTGAGAAAAGAGTAGCACCGCTTGCGTATATGCACGAGTAAAAGTCAATCAACATTGGTCTGAGGTAAAAACCGCCAATTATTTCTAATACACCTAAGGATTTCATAGCTTGCTCTAACGGTTTATATAAAGCCGCCCTTTTAAAAGGTGGATTGGGTGGTAAATTTATTGGGATATAGGCTTTATGAATCTCTTGAACTAAGCTTTCTACTATGCAGGTCCTAAGGCGTGATTGCATATATGGTCGCATCTGTTGCTGCGTTTTGTAGACAGAGATCTTAAATTAGGAAAGGAGGGCTGCTCTTTTAATTACAAAGGAAGAATACGGCGCGTAAGTGCAGCAAAATGTATTTTGAGGAGCAGTAAAGGGGTGAGGCATTTGATGTCCAGCGGGTGACGGATTAATTGGAGTATAAGTGGGCATTGCTAGGGTGGAGTTTTTAGTTAAGAATTGCGCTCCGTACGCTATAAGCTCTCTGCATTCTTCATATAGGCGTTGAGATCATCGCCCAATGCAACGTAAAGGGGCTATTTTGCCTTTAACGCTTGTTTGGCTGCTTCCATTAGTGCCGCTGGCTCTATCAGCCATTACGGTGATAATTTCCTCGTCCAAAGAACAGATCAATCGATTGCGTAATAGGGTATATGTGCCTTTTTTGACCGTGTCTTTTTTTAAAGGCAGCTGTTACCTCGTGGCAGGGTTGGGTGTGTTTATATGATCAGCCTGCCAAAGAAACGGAAGCGTTATCGCGATAGCCACCAATAGTAGTCCAGCGATAAAGGCGGCAGCAAACTGCAATGATATAAAAGAACCAAGGACGCCGACCAAAAAGCTTCCGACCGGCATTCCAGCATAGCCGATCACCCGAAAAGCAGAATTAGCTCGCCCGAGAAGTTGCTTTGGTGTGAGGCGCTGCCTGAAGGCGGTAACACCAATAAACCATAAGCTTGCTCCAACGCCAGCGATAAAGGTGACGCCCCATACGACGACAGTACTTTTTGAAAAGGCTGGAACCAGCAGCAAGATAACCGTCCCTAAACCGTCAGCGAGAACAGCTAGGCGCACCGGTGCATAGCGTATACGTGGCCGCAAATAGGGCACCTGCCATTGTACCAAGCGCGTAGGCTGCAAACATCACGCCATATTGGCTGCTATGTAGGCCCAGATACCGACCGTCGGTAATGAAGAAGATGAACGAGGTTAGGAATGCTCCAAATACCACCGATAGAAAGAATGTGAGTAATGTAAGGGAGGTAAGATGCCGATTTGAAAAAATGAAACGAAAGCCGGCAATGATATAACGAAAAGTGATGTTTTCTTTATCAGGTGTTGGCGATGTCGGAACAGCACGGCGAGCGGTAAAAATCAATGTGATAAAAAGCACGATTAACAGGCCAAGAAATAGCAGTGTGCTATGCACTAAAATGCTGCTTGTTATGACAGGGGCAAGAAAATAGGAGACCCCGAAATCTAAAAACAAGACAATTGAGTAGAAGGTCATCAATCGCTCTCCCTCCATGATAAGTGGTGGAATCGTCATTATATAAGCTTCGGCAGAAACGACGATGAATCCAGCAATGGTTGCATAGAAGAAAATTTGTTCGGCTGGAGCAATCTGTATCATGAGCAGTACGAACAGTACAATATGCAGTAGCATGAAGATGAGGAGAGCCGAGGTGGCAAGTTTTATTTTGTCGCAGCGATCAAGTAAAGCGCCTGCAAGGATGCCGAAAATTGGCCACGCTAATGAGAAGAGACCTTGCGCCCAACTTACTCCGACTACGCCATATCCAGATTGTCTTGCTAATAGCGGGATTGCAGTACGCAAAGCACCGCTGAGTAAGGCGAGCAGACTAACGGTTAGGCAAAAATAGCGTATGTTCTTATTGGCAAAAAGAGTGAACATTCTTTTCTCCTTAAGATGCCACACAGGTTTCCGCTGGTCCATCAAGTACGGCGGTTGTATTCAGCATGTTTGAGACATAGCCGTCCAAGATATTCCTATCTGCCTGAGGTAGAAGAAAATACATAAGGTTGGAATACCATTGCCAACCACGCTGAGTCAGCTGGAGATCGTTATCACTTTCTGCGATGAGACCTGCACCTATGAGCTGTTGTAGGTTATTGTAAACGAAAGAGGGGAGTGCGGTCCAGTCAATTCTTTCTTTTTTGGCATAACCGTTATAAGGTAGCCTCATACACAAAGCCTTGGAGGCTTGTTGCTCCGCTGATACCCAATTGTAGTATACTTTGGATTTGCCTTTAAGTTGTATGTCGGTAATGTATCCGCTTCGACTGGGATTGGCTCGTGTGACGAGTGAGCCGAGAATCGACAGTGCTGACGCTCCGAATCCAACCACATAATCGTCATGATAACCATGCAAATATTTGTGATAGCGGAAATAATTAGCTGAACTCGTTTTAGCGAGCGTTAGAGGAGTGTTATTGGCAATTTTGATATAGGAATGTCCATTACACGGCGCATAGCCGCAGCTGCGCATAACGATGTCGCTAAATAAGCGAAGCATCTGTCGATGCTGTAGGCTGGATGGCTTTAGCCCTTTTTGTGCGTAAGACTTATGCAGTTGCGACGTGATAGCCAGATTGTTGATTGCATAGAGGTTGATTGTTTCAGGATGAATCTTGCTGGCTTGCTTCAAATCGTATAATAGTTCTTCGGCTTGCTGGCTGTGCATGCCATATAGTAGGTCGAAACCGACATGTCCAATTATCTCTTGTGACCAAGCTACGGTATTGTTGATTTGTTCACGTGTTGAGGTGAGGTTAAACAATGATCGGAAACGCTCAATGAAACTCTGTATACCGAAGCTGATCCGGTTAACGCCGATCTCACGGGCAGTATAAAGTTTATCACGTGTGACGCTCTTCGGTTTGCTTTCCAGTGTAAACTCGGTTAAGGAAGAGAGTTCAAATTCGCCATGCAATACTTTTCCGATGTGTCGGATATTATCTGCAGACAAAAGCGACGGTGTGCCGCCCCCTATATAGATGCTGCGGATGGGCCCTCTAAGCGAGCGAATGAAATTTCCTTTGGTTCTGATCTCTGTGGTAAGCGCTGACATATAAGATTCGATTTGCTTAATGCGCTTGTAGGCCGCTTTCTGAAAGGGACAGAAGGAACAGATGGTTTTGCAAAAGGGAATATGCAAATAAAGAGAAATGGTACGCGCTTGTGGAATCTGCTTACTTTGCGCTAGTTTATTAAAGTCTAGGTAATCGTAAAATTCATTTGAAATAGTGCGAAATAACGGATATGTGAAGTTGTAAATTGGCTTGAGTTGATCGAACTTCACAAAAGGATGATCCACGAGTTGCATAGCTTACCTCCCCCAATTTCTTAACTTGCACTATATTATTGACGGGCGACTGGTGATCCACTCACCCGAGTGTATTACCAAAGATTTTCACGGAACATAATGAATCCTCCTTTTGTAGAAGTTATATGTATTATACATATAACTTATTATATGAACAGGCTAGCTTGTTTAAGAGGCAATGTAAGGATAAAAATATAAAAGAACTTTCTCTTGCAGCCTTATGGTCTGATATTGTAATTGGTATCCTGTTTTACGTGGTCGGGCTATGGATGCCTAGGGCGAGAAAAAGCAGGGTATTTTAATGGACATGCGGGGCATCATTGTTATGTTGCTGGGACTTGGAATTTGCGTCTGGTTATGAAATATCATTAGCGCAAAAAGATGGTTTTAAAGGTAGAGATATATTTTTTAATATCCCTGTAAAACTTCGAGAAGAGATAGAATTATCTATTAGAAAACATATAAATGTCCAGTGTGATAATATTATCGAATTACATGACATCATCGCTCTTGCCCGCCATTTTGACATATTGCCTAAAATCTCATTGAGATTGTGCCATGTACTGGCAAACGGGGATAGATCGCGTTTTGGTATGACTGCGGCGGAGTTACGTGCCGCATTATCTTTGCTAGAATCCAATAGGATTAGGCTTAATGGGGTGCCTTTGCATGTGGGCTCTAATTTGAATTCGACTGAGTTAATAGTATCCACCTTAACTAAGGCTGGAAAGGATATTTACGCATTGAAGGATCAAAAAAGTTTTATCAGTCTAGGCGGGGGATATCCGATTTCCACAGCGTTTTGCGATGCCGTGACGGTCAATGACGAACACCCTCGTAAAATTTATGAGGCACTATCACAATTGGGTTGTGATTTATATAAGCTTACGGTAATTATTGAACCTAGGCGTATTATATCTGAAGATTATGGTTATTTATTTTCAAATATTAGCTCTATAAAAGAGCAGAATGCTACGAACTTAATTACAATCTGGGCTCTGGGAGTGTGTACTCAATCTGCACAGTATCACTAGATCATAAGTCAAAGTATGTGAAAGCAACTGATACAAAAAAGATTTTACGATGGTGGAAGATCGACGATGAAGGACGTTAGTTCAAAGGAAATTGATATTATTGTGTTCTCAGATCCTGATTTTTTGGCTTTTTAGATATAGAATAACACACCCCTAGTGGGCTGGAGACTATCAAATGTTGGATCACGCATGGCGCAATTAGCAAAAAATCCTATCTACTGTATTTTCAGCTCCAAATATTGTGTGCGAAGTGCAATGTCAAGCGGTGGGAATTGATATAAGTGCAGAGTCTATAAGTATCTGCTCAGAGCAAGGTTGATAGCTCTATTATGCAGGGGATGGTTAAGTTTCATGTCGGAAATGCTGAGCGTATATCTTATCCTGAAAATACATTTACGTATATTACGGCGGGGTGAGTGTTTGTAAGCACTAGCTGTAAAGGCTACTCACCATCCTAGGGTGTTTACTTCTATGTGGATAACAATAGAGTTACAAAACTTGCTTCATATTAAAAGAAAAGAAACTTTTCTTTTAATATGAAGCATTACTACAACCAAAAGGAAATTAAATATTTCACCTTTATTATCCTCGCCAATGTTTGCTTATATATGATTATTTGAATCGGAATTAGGGTACGTACAATATGGTATTTCTCGCTGTTTTATATAAGAAGAAGGTTCGCACCGATGTATCGCGTGCAATATCAATTTTTTCACTATGGTGATAGGATAGCTTGTTGAGCGTAAAGTTCTTTTACCTTGATAGATCTTATAGTATTCTTCAAAAATATCAGTTGATAATTTTTTTTCATGTCGTTTAAGCAGGGGCTGATACTATAAGAATAGAACTTGATTGTTTGTAAAGTTGGTATGTTATGGCTGTAAAAAATGGTAAACAAACGAAAAGTAAAAATTTTAAACCTGTCTCTCGTTTTCTCAAAAGTTTACGTGGTGTGCACAATTGGGAACAAGTTTCACAATGGCTTGCTTTCCGTAAGGTAGAGGATATTGAATGTATTACGCCTGATCAAGCAGGGGTACCACGGGGCAAGATGATGCTTTCTAAAAAATTTACATCGGAAACATCATTAGCATTGCCTTCAGCAGTTTTTATGGCAACAATTTCAGGGGATTATCCTGAAGATGGTCATGGTTTTGAATATCCTAAAGCAGATGGTGATTTACGCCTTGAGCCTGATCTTTCTACGTTAAGCATTGTTCCATGGGAAGATGCTCCTACAGCACAGGTGATTTGTGATCTTGTGTATCAAAATGGTCAGGTTGTGGATTACACACCACGCAATGTTTTACGAACGGTGGTTCATTTTTACACAAAAATGGGTTTAAGCCCTGTTGTTTCACCAGAAATTGAGTTTTATTTGGTACAAAAAAATCCCGATCCTGATTATCCGTTAGTTCCACCGGTTGGTCGTTCTGGGCGTTCAATTGGTGGTGGACAGGGGTATTCCATTGCTGGTGTTAATGAGTTTGATGATTTGATTGATGATATTTATCAATTTTCAGAGGCACAAGGATTGGAAATTGATACTCTCATTCATGAAGAAGGAGCAGGTCAGTTTGAAATTAACTTACGTCATGGTGATCCTATTGAATTAGCGGATCAAGTTTTTATGTTCAAACGAACAATTCGTGAAGCAGCTCTAAAACATAATATGTATGCAACTTTTATGGCAAAACCCATTCAAGGGCAGCCGAGTTCTGCTATGCATATTCACCAATCGGTTGTTGATAAGAAAACCGGTATGAATATTTTTACACAGGAAAATGGTGAAGAAAGTATCTGTTTTCGCCATTTTATTGGTGGATTGCAAAAACATATGCCAGGGGTACTTGTGATGCTTGCGCCTTATGTGAATTCTTATCGACGTCTTGTTCCTGATAATTCGGCTCCTGTTAATTTGCGATGGGGATATGATAATCGTACTACAGCTTTTCGAGTTCCCCGTTCTGCTCCTCAAGCGCGGCGTGTTGAGAATAGACTTCCTTCATCAGATGCGAATCCTTATTTAGCCCTTGCAGCTTCTTTAGCGTGTGGTCTTATTGGTTTGCAACAAAAAGTTGATCCGGATGAGCCAGCGACAAATAATGTAAACGCTGATAATATTGAGTTACCGCGTGGACTCATTGAAGCAGTCAATTTGTTTGAACAAGATACAGCGATACGTGCTATTTTAGGGGATGTGTTTGTCAGTACTTATGCTGCAATCAAACGACAAGAGTTTGAAACTTTTATGGAAGTAATTAGTCCGTGGGAGCGTGAATATCTTCTGCTGAATGTTTAAATTTTATGACGATGATTGATTATAATTCAATTTCTCCAGGAACTTCTTGGTATGAAGATACTTTAAAAGAACGTCCCTCTTATCCTTCTTTTTGTGAAAACAGACAGTGTGATGTGGTCATTATTGGAGGCGGATTTACGGGTTTATCGGCTGCTTATCATTTAGTCAAGGCTGGAGTAGATGTTGTTTTATTTGAAGCATCACGTTTTGGTGATGGTGCTTCAGGGCGCAATGGTGGACAGCTAGGAACAGGGCAACGGCAATGGGTAGAAACATTAGAAAAAAAGTATGGTTTTGAGCGAAGTAAGGTTCTGTTTGATTTAGCAGAAGAAGCTAAAAGAGATATTTTATCTTTATGCGCGATGCCTAATTGTTCGTGCGATTTGATAGGAGGACAGCTTTCTGTGACACATAAAAGGCGTGAGCTTCTCTCTTATCAACGGCATATTGAGGTGATGCAGCGTTATGGCTATCATGCGCTTACTTTTATGGATAGGGCTGAAACATCTAGGCGACTTGGATCGTCTTTTTATTGTGGTGGTATTTATGATGCGGATACCGGCCATGTAAATCCCTTAAAATTGATTATTGGATTGGCAAAAAAAGCTAAAGATGCTGGTGCTAAGCTTTATGAGAAGTCAAAAGTAACGACCGTAAGGCGCAAGGGAGCCCATTGGAAAGTGATAACAGAAAAAGGCAGTGTAACAGCAGAGCATGTTTTACTTGCAACAAATGGGTATAAACTTGGTTTGGAGCGTTTTATTGAAAAAAATATTGTTTCTATTCGTTCTTATATTGGAGCAACGGACCCATTACCAAAGCACAGTTCAATTCTCATGGGGGGGGAATCGGTTGATGATTCCCGTTTTATGGTTCGCTATTTTCGCAAAAGCATTGATAATCGTCTTTTATTTGGTGGTGTAGAAAGTTATGATAATAAACATCCTTTAAATTTAGATGAACGTATAAAACGGCAAATTGCTGAAATTTATCCTCAATTACACTCTATCAATTTAAGCCATTGTTGGGGAGCAACGGTTGCCATCACAGTTGAGCGCATGCCCTATGTTCGACAACTTTTTTCAAGGATGACTTATTGTGGTGGTTATTCAGGGCATGGCGTTATGCTGGCTCCTTTCATAGGAAAATTATACGCAGAATGGTTGACTGGAAAATATGAACGTTTTTCCTCTTTCCAAGACTTAAAGATTTCATCTTTTCCGGGGGGAGGAGTTTTGCGTTATCCGCTTATATTTTTAGCAATGCGTTGGTTTTCTTTAATGGATCGCCTTTAATGGAAACATTGCTTGAAATGAAGAAAATTAATGGCTTATTTAGTATCTGTCTGCTTTAATAATGGAAGCTTTTATAAGTGATATGGGATTTCATAATCGAATAGAAAAATAAACAAGTTCATGGTGCGTAAAATTATTCCAGTTTCTTCCTTTGATTGTATTGTTTTTGGTGGCAATGGTGACTTGGCGTCGCGCAAGCTTTTGCCGGCCTTGTATCATTGTCAGTGTGTTGGTCAATTCAGTGAGCCAACACGTATTATTGGGGCTTCCCGCACTTCCTTAAGTCATGAAGAATATCAAAATTTTGTCCGCACTTCTTTAGAAAAACATATCCATCCAAAAGATCTCAATTCAACAGAACTCAATCGTTTTCTTGCACGTTTAAGCTATGTTTCTGTTGATGTTTCCTCAAATCGAGGGTGGGAGGATTTAGCTCTCCTTCTGTCACAAGGTACAGCGAATATTCGAGCTTTTTATTTGGCTGTTAGTTCGTCACTTTTTGCTGATATTGCGATGAAGTTGGGAAAAAATGATTTGGTGACACCACAAACACGGATTATCATTGAAAAACCAATTGGTCGCGATGTAAAAACAGCTGTTTCACTTAATGATGCATTTGCAAGCGCCTTTAATGAAGAACAGATCTTTCGTATTGATCATTATCTTGGGAAGGAAACTGTTCAAAACTTAATGGCATTGCGGTTTGTTAATACACTTTATGAACCGCTATGGAACTCCAACTATATTGATCATGTTCAAATAACCGTTGCTGAATCTTTAGGGTTAGAGGGGCGTAAAGAATATTATGAAAGCACTGGTGCTCTACGTGATATGGTTCAAAACCATATGCTGCAATTACTTTGTTTGGTTGCGATGGAAATACCATTTACCAACAGTGCTAATGCTGTGCGCGATGAAAAACTTAAAATTTTACATTCTTTAACACCGCTTGATGTACATAATGTAGGACAGCATACTGTACGTGGGCAGTATCTTTCTGGTCTATCAAATGGTATATCTGTAGAGTCTTATTTCGATGATCTGGGAAGAGTGAGTAATACTGAAACATTTGTAGCGCTTAAGGTTAAGATTGATAACTGGCGTTGGGCTAATACGCCTTTTTATTTGCGAACAGGTAAGCGCATGTTCACGCGAATGTCTGAAATTGTTGTGGTTTTTAAACCTATTCCTCATAATATTTTTAATGTGGATTTAGATGAATTTTTTTCTAATCGGCTTGTGATTCGTCTCCAACCTGATGAGGGTGTAAAACAATGGTTAATGATTAAGGATCCAAGTTACGGCGGTATGCGGTTTCATCACATTCCATTAGATATGAGTTTTGCTTCCGCATTTTCTGAACGTAATCCTGATGCTTATGAACGTTTATTAATGGATGTTATTCGTGGAGATCAAACGCTGTTTATGCGTCGTGATGAAGTTGAGGCTGCTTGGCGTTGGATTGATCCAATCATTGAGGGGTGGGAAGCAATAAAACAGCCTTTTCACAGTTATAGCGCTGGTTCGTGGGGGCCATCTGCTTCGACGATTCTCATGGAACGTGATGGGCGTATATGGAACAATTTAGTTTAGAGCAATAAGTATGTATAGAATGAATATTGACCGTTTAGATTTTGAAACCCCTCAGACTTTAGCCTTGGCATTAGCAGATCGAGTAGCCGCAGAGCTTAGTGTATCTGTTCTTGAGCGTAAGAGAGCAGTTTTAGCGGTGTCTGGTGGTAAAACACCAGAATTGTTTTTTCATTATTTGTCAAAAGCGGATATTGATTGGAAAAATATCATTATCACTTTGGTCGATGAACGTTTCGTTCCTACACACGATGAACGTTCAAATGAGCATATGGTACGGTGTCATTTGTTACAAAATTTTGCCGAAAAAGCGCGTTTTGTAGGGCTTTATCATAAAGCGATTACTGCTGAACTTGCTGCTTTTTCAGCGGCGAGTCGTATTAATACTTTGCCTAAACCCTTTGATGTTGTTGTTTTAGGAATGGGGGGTGATGGACATACGGCTTCTTTTTTTCCTGATGCTGATCGTTTAAAGCAAGCGCTTGATCTGCGAACACAAGCACTTGTTTTACCCCTTCATGCTAAGAGTGCTGTTGAGCCAAGACTCTCACTAACTTTGCCAGTTATTATGCAGTCTCGTTGTATTATTCTCCATATCGAAGGTTTTCAGAAACGCGATTGTTTTGAAGAAGCTTGTCAAGATGGATCTGAAATAGAAATGCCTATTCGGGCAGTTTTGCGTAATTCCCCTCATCTTGTACAGGTTTATTGGTCGCCTGCAGATAATGAAATAAGTGAATCAGAATATGAGAGACAAGGTGAATAAAAACGTAGTCTCTCTCAATGAAAGAGGGAGGGGAATATGACACTTTCCAAGACTATTGCTACAGTTACACGAAGGATTTATGAACGTTCTCGATCAACACGAGAAATTTACTTAGATCGTATTGCGAAAGCACAAGTTCATCGCCCCAAACGGAGTTTTTTAGGATGTGCCAATCAGGCTCACGGTTTTGCTGCTTGTGGTGCAATAGATAAAGAGCGTTTGAAGGGAAATATCGTTGGGAATATTGGCATTATCACGGCATATAACGATTTACTTTCAGCTCATCAACCTTTTGAAAAATTTCCTCACTTAATTAAAGAGTCGGCCCGTATGGTTGGTGGTGTTGCACAGGTTGCAGGTGGTGTTCCCGCGATGTGCGATGGTGTTACGCAGGGAAATGCGGGGATGGAGCTTTCCCTTTTTTCGCGTGAAGTAATTGCAATGGCGACAGCTATAAGCTTATCACACGATGTCTTTGATGCAGCATTGTATCTTGGGGTATGTGATAAAATTGTACCAGGTTTATTGATTGGTGCACTAACATTTGGTCATTTACCAGGAATTTTTATACCAGCTGGTCCTATGACAAGTGGTCAAGGTAATGATGAAAAAGCGAAGATACGTCAACTTTACGCGGAAAATAAAATAGATCGCCAAACACTTTTAGCATCAGAAGCACGTTCTTATCATGGACCAGGAACATGTACATTTTACGGAACCGCTAACTCTAATCAGGTGATACTGGAGATGATGGGGCTTCATATGCCGGGAGCTTCTTTTGTTAATGCGAATACACCGTTGCGTGATGCTTTAACAAAAGAAGCTACGAAACGTGTACTTGAAATAACAGATCTTGGTGATCATTATAGTCCACTTGGTATGATCATTGATGAGCGTTCTTTTGTGAATGCCATTGTAGGATTAAATGCAACAGGAGGTTCTACCAATCACACGATTCATTTGATTGCTATGGCTGCTGTTTGCGGTATTAAATTGACATGGCATGATATTGCAGAAATTTCATCTGTTGTGCCTCTTTTAGCGCGCATTTATCCTAATGGTTTAGCGGATATCAATCATTTTTATGCTGCTGGGGGGATGGGATTTATTATTCGCGAGCTTATCGAGGCAGGTTTAGTACATGAAGATGTTTCTACGGTTTTTGGTAAAGATCTCAATGCTTATGCAATTGAAGCAAAGCTTTCTGCTGATGGTCATGTGGTGCGTGAAGCGGCTCTCAAGGAAAGTGGTGATCATAAGGTGTTAGCAGGGTGGAGAAAGCCATTTCAGCCTGACGGTGGTCTTCGTGTTTTATCGGGAGATTTGGGAACAGCTATTATAAAAGTTTCCTCTGTTAAACCAGAGTATTGGCAGATTAAAGCACCAGTCTTTGTTTTTAATGATCAAGAGGAACTACAAAAATCGTTTAAATCTGGAGTGTTGTATGGTAAAGATTTTATCGCTGTCATTCGCTATCAAGGACCAAAAGCCAATGGTATGCCAGAGCTTCATAAATTAACGACCATTTTAGGCGTTTTACAAGATCGCGGTCAAAAGGTAGCATTGATAACCGATGGGCGTATGTCAGGGGCGTCAGGAAAAATTCCTGCTGCCATTCATGTGACACCGGAAGCAGTGGATAATGGCCCCATTGCACGTTTGCAGGATGGTGATATTATTTTTCTTGATGCTCGTGAGGGTAAATTAACTCTTTTGGAGGATTTAGCAAAATTTAACGTGCGAAAAATCATACCTCCTGATCTTTCAAAAAACGAACATGGTGTTGGACGCGAACTTTTTCATGTTTTTCGTCAATCCGTTAATCGTGCAGATCAAGGAGCATCTGTTTTTATGACATGAAAAATGCAAAAATAAACAAGCTTAATCATGTACAATAAAACCATATACAAGAAATTGTTACAATTCTTAGAGTTTTGGTATAGGCAGATTGTGTGATCGCGCGGCGGCTTTAAGTGTATTAACCATAAGCATGGCAATAGTCATTGGCCCAACGCCTCCTGGAACAGGGGTGATCGCAGCAGCTTTTTCTTTTACATTTTCAAAATCGACATCACCAACAAGACGTGTTTTCCCTATACCTTTTTCTGGTGCAGCAACGCGGTTAATACCGACATCAATAACAATTGCACCATTTTTTATCCAGTCTTTTTTAATCATTTGTGGGCGGCCTACAGCTGCTACTAGAATATCAGCGCTTCGACACACATCATCAAGGTCACGGGTACGACTATGGGCAATTGTCACAGTGGCATTGGCTGCTGTTAAAAGGGCAGCCATAGGTTTTCCAACAATATTAGAGCGTCCAACAACGACAGCATCAAGTCCAGATAAATCTTGCCCACAGTGTTGTTCAATCATCATCATGGCACCAGCTGGTGTGCAGGGAATAATCGCATCTTCAAGTGCATTTGCCGCGAGTTTTCCTACATTAATATAATGAAAACCATCAACATCTTTTTGGAAAGCAACGGCTTGTGTTATGCGATTTGTATTCATATGAGCAGGGAGAGGCAGCTGTACCAAAATACCATGAATTTTTGGATCAGAATTTAATGTTGCAATAAGTTGAAGGAGTTCTTTTTCTTGCGTTTCTTTGGAAACGACATGTTTGATTGAACGAAACCCACATTCTTCGGCTTTTTTATTTTTTGAGGTGACATATATTTGACTTGCGGGATCATCTCCAACGATAATAACAGCGATACTAGGTTGTATATTATAGTGATGGCGGAGCTTTATTGTTTCGGCCTTAACTTTCGCAATAATCTCTTCAGCAAGTTTTTTTCCATCGATAATATTATTCATTCAGAGATCCTTTCGGTAAGGCTGTTTGTTTTTTTGTAAAGCATTTTCTAATAATACGATAGAGTTTTATAGCAATATTCATATGAGAACAGTAAGAATGGTTTTATAATGTTGTGGATTTATAGTTTTGAAGACTTTTAAATAATTGCTTTATAAAGAAGCAGCAACATTGCTGTTTGAATAAATTTTGGATAAAGAACAAAAATAATGAAGATACAAAGTGGATATAGTGAATTATAGGGTTATAAAAACTTTTTATGATCATTTAAGTTTGTTTTTAATCTGTTATAGGGGGATAAATATAGAGGGATATTGTGCGCATCAGAATAATAAAATTTTTGAGCGGAATTTTTATTACAATTATCTTTTTATTTGGAGTGGGGATTCTCGTTTTACCTTATCTTATCTCTACAGATGCGATTCGTATTCGTTTAGCGCAGGATTTGAGTGCATGGACCGGTTACAATGTGCAATTGCGTGATCCACCGCGGTTACATCTTTTTCCTTATCCTAAAGCATTTCTTTCTGGCGTTACTTTAACATCAAAAATGGATGATGTTGCGCCATTAATGGAAGCTGAATCAATAGAAGTTGATCTTTCTGTCGTCGATCTTCTTTGGGGACATGTTTCTTTTTCAGAGACGCGGATTATGCGTCCTCAATTTGTTATGGAAAAGCCTGTTAAAACAATAGCAGATTTTTTTGATCGGTTTTCTCGCTCACAAGGTGCATTAGGGTTGGCAATACGCAATACGCGTGAAATATTAAAACATAATCCTGAACATCCAGAGATAGAGCACCTTTTAAAACAACCTTTTGGGCGGATTGTCATTAAAAATGGTGTTCTTGTTTATCACGATAGTTTTTCGGGGATGGCAGAAAAAATAACAGGATTAAATGCGACTTTAGATTGTCCGGAATCGACTCAGGAAGTACGGTTACGTGCAGATGCGCGTTGGCGCGGAGAATTTACAAAGTTATCAATTGATGCTTCTCAAGCATTGCTGCTTCTTGCAGGAGGAAAAAGTCATATTAAGGCAAGTCTCAATTCTGTACGTGGGGGAATAACTTTTATAGGAAAGGCTCGGTTATCTGAATATTATATTTTTGACGGAAAAGTATCGATGCGTTCTCCAGGATGGAATCAGACATTGTCTTGGGTTGGTGGAAATCAGTTTTGGGGACATAAATTAAAAATACCCATTGTATGGGAATCTCATTTTTTAGCGCAGCCAATGCATATTCAAATGAACAATGTTACATTTACGATAGGGAAAGCCAATGTGCGAGGAGCTTTAAAACTCGATTTTCAAGATTATGTACCAAATGTCATGGGCTCGTTAGCCTTTGACAACCTAGATCTTCGCCTCTTGGGTTCAATGTTTTTTTCAGGTAAAAAGAAAAATGCCTTCTTTGATATGACAATTTTTGATCGTATTGGCGTGGATATACGACTTTCTGCGCCACAAGCTAAAGTAGGAAATATTTCACTTACAAATTTAGCTGCTGCAATACAAATAAGAAATGGGCATGGTATTTTTGATCTTGGACATGCGAATATTTTTGGTGGATCCGTGCAAAGTAATATTGAAGTTACGCCAGCTGGACAGAAAGTGTGTATTGGAGGAAATATTTCAGGGGCTTCTATTGATATGCAGGAGACTTTAGAAACCTTGGGATTTATTCCATTTATACAAAGCAAAACAAATTTTACTGCAACGGTACGAACATTTGCTGATTCTTGGCGAGAAACTTTTACGAAAATGCAAGGTGAATTAACACTGAAGATGTCTTCTGGTCGGCTCTTAGGGTATGATTTGAATGAATTACAAACAAGACTTTTAAATAAACAACAATTTCTTTTAATGACTAATGATACTTTTTCAACAACATTTGATCACTGGGATATTCAGACAAGCTTTTCAGAAGGTATGATGAAGGTGACAGAGTCATTAATGCGTACAGCAGACTTGAGCTTATCCATTCAAGGAACCGTTGCAACTGCTATTGCGCAAGGGAAGCAGAATGAATTGATATTACAGGCAGAACTACGCAAAAATTATAGATCAGAAACTTTATGTAAAGATGTCCAATGTCTCGCTAATAGCCTTGCATGGCCTTTTACATTTTCTCTAAGCTCTAAAGGACAAAATCATGGTAATTTTTGGGTTACAAAAGACATTGACGCAGATTAAGAATTATTTTTCATCTATATAACATTCTATCTTACTAATGGTAATTCGTCTTTTTACAACTTAAAGTTGTCTTTTAAATTTAAATCAGAGGTCCCACTATCATAAGATTTTCTTATTTTAAATTCGTTCGTGATGAAGCAGTAAAAATCGTTCTCTCCGTCATAAGTGTGGTTGATATAGATAAATGCTTGAAGAGAGGAATAAAAATCCCTCTTATGGAATCTTTCAAATACATGAAATTCATAATATTGATGCAAATCTTATAAAAGTTTCTCAAAAACATTAAATTTTTAAGGGGGATGTCGGCCAGTGCCTACTGAATCCCAGAAGAAATACCATAGCCATCTTTGGTAATTGTATGCTTCCCATCTGCTCCAACAGAACCAATTCCCACTGTAATCAAAATAAAGGCTAAGAGGGTTGTAATCGTAATAATTGTAGCTTTTTTAGCAGACATATTTTTCCTCCACGGATGCATCAATGACTGAATGCAAGATGAATGGTGCATTATTTAAACTTTCATGAAAGTAGAATCACTTAAGGATCTATAAGTTCCTATTATTATCTCATAAAGCTAAAAAAACTCTATAATTCTTTAATATATTATAGTTCTATAGATATAATTTTTTCTTTTTGCTATATATTTTTCTTTATTTTCTCGATGACAATAGTGAGCATTGGCAAAATTTTTATGCGCATAAATTATAAACTTAAAAGATTATTTATACGACAGACATTGGCTTTGAATGAAGAAATAAAGATAGAGGGGGCACAAGCTTCTTATCTTGTGCATGTTTTGCGTATGAAAGAAGGAGCAGAAATTTTACTTTTTAATGGACAGGATGGTGAGTGGCTTGCTAAACTTATCATTGTTAAGAAAAAATTTGTTGTGGTTCAGCTTATCCATCAAGAAAGATTACAAACGACGCATTCCAATCTTATTTATTGTTTTGCTCCACTCAAAAACGCGCGGTTGGATTATATGGTGCAGAAAGCTGTTGAAATGGGGGTATCGATTTTGCAGCCTGTTATAACGCATCATACGCAGGTTACGCGTATCAATATGGCGCGTATGGAAGCCAATGTTATTGAAGCTTCTGAACAGTGTGGCATTTTATCTCTCCCTGAATGCGTATCTGCTCTATCATTAACAGAACTTTTAGTACGATGGGATGAGACACAGCCTTTATTCTTTTGTGATGAAGAGCATAAATTGCATAATCCATTACCTTCTTTTAAAAGGCGTGACGTTACAACACCTGGTATTCTTATTGGACCGGAAGGTGGCTTTAGTGAAGAAGAGCGGAACTTTTTAAAAAAATATCCTTTTGTGGTTCCAATATCATTAGGTCCGCGTATTTTACGCGCTGACACTGCCGCTGTTGCTGCTTTGGCTCTTCTTAATGCTACCGTGGGGGATTGGGCAATGGATTGAGAAATCTGTAAAATCATTCTAAACAATTCATTTAAGATGATGATACCAATGATAGGATACGATAAGTTATGGCGCTTGATATAACTGATGAAAGTGAAATTTATAACTTAGATTCCTTGGTTAGCTATTTCCAAGGGGGGTATAAAGCAGAAGATGATTGGCGTATTGGTACAGAACATGAAAAATTTCCGTTTTATAAAGATGGTTTTCACCCTGTTCCTTATGAAGGAGAGAGGGGAATCCGAGCTCTTTTAGAGAGGATGCAAAGCGCCTTAGGGTGGAAACCTATTTTAGATGAAGAGAATATTATTGGGCTCGTAGGATCAGTTGATCAGGGAGCCATTTCTTTGGAACCTGGAGGACAATTTGAATTATCTGGTGCACCATTAAAATCAGTAGGCCATACATATCACGAGTTGATGGAGCATTTAACTCTTCTCAAAAAAATTGCAGAACCATTGGGTATAGGTTTTCTAGGTCTTGGAGCTAGTCCAAAGTGGACTTTAGCTGAAACGCCGCGAATGCCTAAATCACGTTATCAGATTATGACTGATTATATGCCTAAAGTGGGGCATAATGGTCTTAATATGATGTATCGCACATCAACAGTTCAGGTTAATCTTGATTTTTCATCTGAAAGTGATATGCGGCGAAAAATGCAGGTATCCATGAAATTACAGTCCATTGCAACAGCATTATTTGCAAGTTCACCTTTTACAGAAGGACGCCCAAATGGCTTTTTGTCGTGGCGTTCTGAAATTTGGCGTAATACGGATAATCAGAGGACAGGCGTTCTTCCCTTTATATTTTCTGAGCGTTTTGGTTTTGCTGATTATGTTGAATGGGCTCTTGATGTTCCAATGTATTTTGTTGTGCGTGATGGTCGTTATTATGATTGTACACATATAACGTTTCGCCAGTTTATGAATGGAGCATTAAAAGGACAAGTTGCAAATTCAATTCCAAACATGGGAGATTGGATTAATCACTTATCAACGTTATTTCCTGAAGTCCGCTTAAAAAGATTTTTAGAAATGAGAGGAGCTGATTGCGGCTCTTGGAAGCAAATTTGTGCGTTGTCGGCTTTTTGGGTCGGGCTTCTTTATGATAGGGAAGCACTTAATGAGGCAGAATCTTTGACAAAAGATTGGTGTTTTGAAGAAGTTTTAGATATGCGCCAACGCGTTCCTAAAGAAGGGTTAAGAACTCCTTTTCGTCAAACTATTCTTTTAGAGTTAGCGCGTCAAGCTCTCGCTATTGCCCGAAAAGGCTTAAAAAATCGCAAACAGTATGATACGAATGGTTTTGATGAAACAAATTTTCTTAATCCTTTAGAAGAGGTTGTTGCAATAGGAAAAACAGATGCTGAAAAATTTTTGTCTCATTACTATTCTATTTGGAATGAATCTGTAGAACCTTTATTTTTAGAATGTGCCTATTAAATTTGAAGAAAAGATATTTCCTACTTTTTAAACAATGCATATCACCGTGGTGGCTCATTCACTCATTTGCTCTAGAGAGCATATCCTGCCTTTCTTTTAACATTTCTCATAAAGGGTACAACACAAAAATCTCTTGGGCAGTGTGATTTTTATACCCAATAATATCACGATATTTCCGTAATCTTAATGTTGTACCTTTGTGCTAAAGATAGCTCATAAAAGATATACTTAAGCTTATTATCAAACATTTTTTATTCACATAGCTCATCCCACTTATGAATAGGTCTGAAAATAATATTTTTCACTTTTAAAAGGGATAAAAAATATAATTTGCGTTTAAAGGAGGAGATATGCCAAAAATCATTTTTAATAGGTAATTTCTTGAAATTATGTTGCTAATATGAATATTTCTTTATGTCTTATTATTCTCACTACATGTATTTGATTATATTATAGCAATATGTGTTATTCTTTTGTTACAAGAGTAAAGTATGGAATAAAAATAAAAAATTTCAGTTTTTGCAGAGACGGGCAACGAAAACTTTTTTGTTAGCTAAACATATCTAGTGCACTTTTAAATTTTTCTTCTTCCATTTTTTAGTAGCCAGATCTCAAAGGGCTTTTATACCTTTTTGTACCATTATACGATATAGTTATACAGTCATCATGAAGGCAATAGATGTATTTTAAAAACGGGTAGGAAAATTACAGGAGATCATTTTCTCTATACAGATAATTTATTCTTTTGCTATTTCTTCTTTTTAGCGATATTCTGAATTTCTATAGTTGTTATTTGAGGTATGACTGATAAAGTTCGTTGTACGGATAGAGATCATTCACTTTGGTATATCCAAGTGATATTAATACAGCAAACAAAACGATCAATAGAGAAGATAAAACAATAAATGTTACGGTACGTTTCATGAGTGATTTAACTCCTTATCTTCGATAAATAGGCCGGTATTGAATAGGGGGCTATTACGACGGTTGATATCATTTAACTTGGTTATATCAATGGTATATGTGATATTTTTGTTGGTATTGTGTTTCAAATTATATTGAATGATATGTAGATTACGAGTGGCGTTGCATTTCCCATAAAAGGGTATTGTATGGCATAGCTACATCCGACAAAGTACTCATATGCTAACAAAAACATAAAATACAGTAAGTATTTTAAAGGTGTGGAAAATGCTTTTTCATAGCATATCTGCTAATATATATAGTATTTATATGACGCAATACTTATTTATTATCAATAAATATTTTATATTTCAAAGATATATTATGGAATTCATTAAACGATTGCGTTATTTTCTTATCTATAACATTAGTAATATTTATAAACGCTCTCATCATGCGTATTTTTAGCTTTATAACGTATCAGTTTTTACTAAATGGTTTTAATGATTTTTGTGGATTTTGTTTATAAGGGTTTCTAATCTGAACAACTTTAATGGGCACCGTGCTCTTTATAACCAATGCGTTCATTTGCATTGTGATTATGAAAACCTGCTTTTTTCACGCATGCTCTATAGCTATTATATTTTTATAGTCATGGCATTGTTTTTCTTTTAGTAAATTGAACCGACAAAATAGATCATTTTAGTGAGTGATTAAATATATCTTATGAAAAGCATGTGATCCTTTAAAGCCATTTCAAAAGATAGGTTCTAGTCATAAAAAATGCTATTAAGACCATTATGGTTATTAGTTTTGAGGTTCTTGAAGATTTTGAGGATTTTAGACACCTTAAAAATCTATAAGTAAAATGAATACATAAAGCTCTTTTTCAACAGAGCTTTTGAAAACAATAAAGCTGTCTTTTTAAGATTGTAGATAATAAACTTAATAAGATGATTGAGGTTATAGACTGCCGTTTTAAAGCAATACACAAGAGACCTTTATGAGGTGTGTTAACCTCATAAGTCTATTCGGTTTCTCACACTTCTAATTTTGGTAGTTTCTTAACAATTTTCATTGTTTCTAAACTTACAGTATGATCCTTTGAAACAACTCTAATGGATAAGCAGGGTTACCAATGATTCCAATAGTATAGCGATTAGGATCATTAACAATACCACTCTTTTTATCTGTCTTTACACATTGACGCTTCATAACCCATTCAAGAGTGGAGTTGCCATTAACAATATACTCATAAGCTTCAAGAGAGATGTCTGTCATGATGATATTGCTGTTGTAAATAACAGTAGATTTATCCTTTTTTAAAGGTCACAAGATAAGGCTCCCCACCTTCATAATTCATGTGCAAGTGATCAAATTCACACTCTATTGTCACAATATCCAGAAATCGTTAGCGCTTTTTACACAAGGGATAGGAGGCAATTCTTTGCATAAATTTTTCATAAACTATGAGCATAGCGAGCACGGTAATCTTTTGAATGCAATAATCCGTAAACGTAATAGAATAGATCATCTTTAGTTATGCTCTCACTAGGATAAGCAGCTTAAAATGCGCTAATCCTTTATCAGTGATAGAATCACGCCTCTGTAAACCAGATGTTTTTCTTTCCTTTATTGAATTTGTAAACAAATGGGATTGTTTCTCATCATGGTCAGTTATAGAAGATTCAACGTTTTTATAAAGATACCGTGGAAAGCATTGGCCTGTATCTATTGCATCTAGATTAGGTAAATTCTTAGCTATCAACACAGAAAAACCGCTTCGTGCTCCTATGCTTGTAATTTCGATGGCTCTATTTTCTACTGCTTGCCTCATAGGGAATACATGTGGTATCTGATAAACTCCATCATTGAAGATACGATTATAATAGAGCCATAGTCGTGTAAAAGGACGATACGAACTTTGCGTGAGACATGTCTCTTCAAATTCAAAAAATCTTCCTCTTATTAGTTCTTGCTTAACATTATAACGTTAACTTATCTTTTTTATATCTCAAAGTGCTAAAATTATCTACAGTATGTGCCCATGTTGTTCGATCAGCATATGGATAGGTATCGTTAAAACGTTTTACTACGCTATTATAAAAAACAATCATATTATTTATATTTCTGCCCAAGCTCCGCTCTCTAATGTTGCGACAGCTCTTGCATTAAGACGTTTCATAAGAGGTATTTCTACTCCTTTTCTTATACATTTTTTTATCCACACGCCAACCCTGCTTGTGACGTGCAAGCAAATGATTTTGATTGATTCAAGATAAACAGTTTGAAATGAGAGAATCTTACGTTATCCTGGACTCTCATTTAATATAAAAAAACAGTAAATTATTATTATAAATCAAAACATTTTTGTTCAATAGGCATTGTGGCTTTCAAAGTCTTTTTTATGACTATAAAAAGAATTTCGAAAAATAAAAAAGCTTTCATTGAGAGCAAAGAAAGAATGTATGAAAGGTATTTTTAATAAAATAATTATATTTGAAATGCTGATCAAAGCTGTTGAGAGTGCAGTCCATAAAATTAGCAAAAGTAGCTTGTTGGTGTATTTTCTAGAAAAATCATGAATGTTCGATTATTAATTCATCCTTTCTTGGAAAGCTCGCTTCAGTTCAGATAGCAAAAGAGAGAGGTAAGGATATTTATAGGATAAGACACGCTGGAATTATTCAGTATTGAGATGCAATGAATGTTGTTTATATTTCTTTTTTTTAACTATTTTATGAGAGCGTAAATTTAAAGAATAAGAGGATAATTTTATTTATTTTCTTTAAACAGTTATTAGTAGATAAAAAATTCTCTTTTAATCTGTAAATTAAAAAAATAATGATTTTGTAAAATCCTTATAAGCTTTATGTTAATTTTAAATATCATGCATTGATTTTGAATTATGCAGATTATTTACGTCAATCATAACAATAGTAAGTGAGCATAGACAATGACATTTAATTTTTTCGTCAATTTATTTCTATTTGTTATTTTTTTATTATTGGTTTCTCAAAGTAAGAGAATGCAATGGAGTCTTTCACTACGTGTTATGCTAGGGCTTATCCTTGGCTTGATTTTTGGAAGTGTTTTGCAGTTTATTTATGGAGAGGGTGAAAGCACTTTATTGAAATCCGTTGAATGGTTTAACATTGTTGGTGAGGGCTATATCTTATTGTTGCAAATGATTGTTATGCCACTGGTTTTTATCTCTATTGTTTCAGCAGTTGCTCATTTACATTCTGTTTATGCTGTTGGAAAGATGAGTATAATAACAATTTCAATATTGCTTTTTACAACGGCTCTTTCAGCATTGGTTGGTGTGCTTGTGATTAATTTTTTTGGATTAACAGCCGATGGTTTAGTGCATGAAGGGCAAAATGTTTCTGCTATTCTTGAAGGTCATATTTCTAAACTTGGAGATATGAATATACCAAAGATGATTTTGTCGATGATTCCTAAAAATCCATTTGCTGAGTTGAGTGGAGCTAAACGTACGTCAATTATCAGTGTTGTTATTTTTGCGTCATTTTTAGGTGCAGCGGTTCTTCTTTTAAAGAAAGATGAGCCAGAAAAAGGAGAAAAAGCGCTTTTATTTATTCAAGTGGGACAAGCTTGGATTATGCGGTTAGTCCGTATTGTGATTGCTCTGACGCCTTATGGTATTTTTGCACTTATGACGAAAGTAGGAGCAATATCGCGTATTGCAGATATTTTAAATTTACTGGTTTTTATCATTGCCTCTTATGTCGGTATTATTTTAATTTTTGGAATTCATGGTGTATTGCTTGGTATTTCTGGGGTTAATCCCTTTCGTTTTTTCAAAAAGGTTTTACCGGTTTTAACATTTGCTTTTAGCAGTCGTTCAAGTGCTGCAAGTATTCCTTTGAATATTGAAGCGCAAACACAGTGGATAGGTGTACCACAACCCATTGCGAGTTTTGCAGCTTCTTTTGGGGCTACAATTGGACAAAATGGTTGTGCTGGTCTTTATCCAGCGATGCTTGCAACCATGATTGCACCGTCTATGGGGATTAACCCTCTTGATCCTACTTGGATTGCTACGCTTATTGGGGTTGTGACTTTGAGTTCTATTGGTGTTGCTGGTGTGGGGGGAGGCGCTATTTTCGCTGCATTGATTGTGTTACCAATTATGGGGCTTCCTGTTACTTTGGTTGCTGTACTTATCTCTATTGAACCGCTAATTGATATGGGACGAACCGCTCTAAACGTGAGCGATTCAATGATAGCTGGAACGATCACCAGTCAAATGTTACAGACAACAGATAAAAGTATTTTTAAAAAATAATTTTAGGTTATGTTTTTTGGGGTTGTAAAACATCTGTAAGAGATATTTGCGCTGAACCAGGTTGTAAGGGTTTTTGTTGATTGGGATGAGGAGCCCAACCAGAGAGCCAGATGAAAGAAAAATGTGCACGAATACGTCCATCAGGATCACTAAATCGTTGTGCATAGATTTCAGCTGCGCGAAGAAAAAAACGTTTGGATACAGGGCGTCGTGAACGATTGATGAGTGCATTTTGCATTCCCATAGCTTTAAGATCGCGCATAAGGTCAAACATTGTATTATAACGTATTGTGATATCTTCAACGTCTGCTACAGGCAGAGCAAAGCCAACACGCTGTAAAAGAGCGCCTGCATCACGAATGTCGGCAAAAGGATAAATCCTAGGGCTTGCTCCACCATAAATTTCACTTTCAGCTTGCAGCAGACTTTCGCGCAATTCTCTTAATGTACCAGCTCCTGCCATAACAGCAAGAAATAAGCCATCTGGTTTAAGGGTATTTTTTATCTGGCTTAAAACACCAGGGGTATCATTGGTCAATTGTAATGAAAGAAGTGAAACAATAAGGTCACAGTAACTTTGAGGTAAATCAAGAAATTCTCGATGACGTAAATGAAATTTTTTATCATGGCTTTGGTAAAGCGTATCGGTCTCAATACGTTCTATAGAACAAACTTTTCCAGATTTCATTAAAGCTTGCGCAGCAAGGTCTGTATGGCTGTGTAAATCGAGAGCTAATGTAAAGAGGCGATCAACAGTGCTAAGACGTTTATAGAGATCTTCTGCCATGTGAGAGAGTAAAAAGTCGTATCCTTTTTTTGCTTTTTGAAAGGCACGTTTTCGGAATTGTTCAATGCGGTTATGATCAAAAATTAAAGGATGCGACATATTGTGGAACACTTTCGATCTATGAAAGAATATATTTTGAAAAGGTTCATTATTTGTGCAAGCTCTGTCAAGTTTATAATATAAAAGAAAAATAAATTTATAGAAGGTAAGAGTTTTTAAAGGAATTAAAATTATAAATTGAGGAAATACAAAGGAACTTTTGTTCTGAGGGAAACTTGTAAAAGCCTAAATTTATAATGTTGTATTTTCGAGAAGCGGCGTTAAGTAGTGGGGATATACTAAGTAAGTTCATTGAACGCTTGAAAACGGTGCTTTATCCACCAATTTGTCCTGGATGTAAGCAAAATGTTTCTACTTATGGCACGATTTGCTCCGAATGTTGGAAAGACCTTCAATTTATCACTAAACCTTATTGTCCTGTTATGGGGACTCCCTTTGTTTGTGATATGGGGGATGGTTTTCTCAGTGGTGAAGCGCTTCGTAATTCTCATCCTTTTTCACGTGTCCGTTCTGCTATTGTTCATAAAGGGCTTGCACGAGCTTTAGTAACGCGCTTAAAATATGGTGATCATATAGAATTGGCATCATTTATGGCCAACTGGATGATGTTTGCTGGACGCGAGGTTATTGATGATTGTGATGTTATTATTCCCATTCCATTGCATTTTCGTCGTTTTTGGGAGAGACGTTATAATCAATCTGCTGAGCTTGCGCGTTATATTGCAGCATCACAAAAAAAGCTTTTAAAACCGAGTTGGCTTGTTCGTTGTCGGCATACCCGTCCGCAGGTTAGTCTTTCTTCGAGAGAGAGAAAACTTAACGTAAAAAATGCTTTTAAGGTTTCGCATAAGGTTAAAAAATATCTCAAAGGATGTTCTGTTTTGCTGATTGATGATGTATTTACAACAGGTGCAACAGTTACAGCAGCAGCTGCTGCATTAAAATATGCAGGTGCACGACAGGTTGATGTGCTAACATTTTCGCGTGTTCTCAAAGAAGATTCTATTTTTCCCTCCTCGTAAGAGGAATTTAAAGTGAATATTATTAAAAAATATTGGAGGATAATACTATGAAAGAGATAATAATTTATACACGCCCTAACTGCCCTTATTGCACAAAAGCACGTGATTTGCTTAATAAAAAAGGCGTAAAGTATACAGATATTGATGCTTCCACATCCCTTCGCCAAGAAATGGTACAGCGTGCAAATGGACGTAATACATTTCCACAAATTTTTATAGGTGATTATCACGTTGGCGGTTGTGATGATCTTTATGCTTTAGAGGCTGAGGGAAAGCTCAATTCTTTATTACAAGGCGTATAATATTTGTAAATTACATATCCTTAAGACCGTTTTGCGAGAAGGAGATAGTTAACGCCCATGTCTTTTGAGCGATTCCAGCTGTCGTTTAATGGGTTATAAGTAATCCCTATCTCATCAATGACAGTCAGAGCGTTTTTTGATAAGAAGTTTTTAAGTTCTAGAGGTTTTAGGAATTTTTTATAATCATGTGTTCCTTTAGGAAGCCAACGTAGAATATATTCAGCGCCTACAATAGCAAGCCCCCATGATTTCCACGTGCGGTTGAGTGTTGAGACAAACATTAACCCTTGTGGTTTCAACATTTTTGCTGTAGCTGCTATGAAGAGATTAACATCAGCGACATGTTCAACAACTTCCATATTAAGGATGATATCAAATTTTTCTCCTTCATTGGCAAGAGCTTCTGCTGTCATCGTGCGGTAATCAATGGAAAGATCATTTTGAGCTGCATGGGTTTTTGCGACTTCAATATTTGTTTGTGCAGCATCAACGCCTACGACCATAGCGCCAAGACGTGCCATTGGTTCACATAACAAGCCTCCTCCACAGCCAATATCAAGAATTTTCAAATTATCAAAGGGCGTAAATGAACAAGGGTCACGATTAAACTCTAAACAGATTTTTTCTCTGATGTAAGCAAGGCGCGTTGGGTTAAATTGGTGAAGAGGTCGAAATTTTCCTTGTGGATTCCACCATTCTGTAGCAATACGTGAAAAATGATCAATTTCACTTTGATCAATAGTTGTTTGTGTTTCATCTATCATGTTGCCTGCCTTTTATTTTTAATGATCAAGTCCAGTCGATTTTATACAAAGTCAAGAGAAATTAATATAATCATAATGAAACTTGCACAAATGATAGATATTCGCTATGTCGAGAAAATGGTTAGTTGATACAGCATCTAATTCTCATTACCGTTTGAGATAAAAGATGTAAAGGTAAGAGTGTTATTAATGGCGCGCATTGTCATGAAATTCGGTGGAACATCTGTAGCAAATATTGAATGTATTCATAATGTTGCACGGCATGTCAAAAGAGAGATTGATGCAGGCAATGAGGTTGCAGTTGTCGTATCAGCGATGGCTGGTAAAACCAATGAGCTTGTTCAGTGGACGTGTGATGCTTCCTCCAAGCATAGAGATGCTCGTGAATATGATGTTGTGGTTGCTTCTGGTGAACAGGTTACTTCAGGTTTGTTGGCTTTGACACTTCAAGAAATGGGTGTGAATGCACGTTCATGGCTTGGTTGGCAAATTCCTATTCATACAGACAATGCGCATGGACGTGCACGTATTACTGATATTGATGGATCTTTTTTAATCGAGTGTTTTCAGGAAGGTCAGGTTGCCGTTATTGCTGGTTTTCAAGGGTTAGCTCCAGATAACCGGATTTCTACCTTAGGGCGTGGGGGATCAGATACAAGTGCTGTTGCTATAGCCGCGGCTGTACAAGCTGATCGCTGTGATATTTATACGGATGTAGATGGTGTTTATACAACGGATCCACGTATAGAACCGAAAGCGCGTCGTTTACCAAAAGTAGCTTTTGAAGAAATGCTGGAAATGGCTTCTCTTGGTGCAAAGGTTTTACAGGTTCGTTCTGTTGAATTGGCAATGGTTCATAAGGTTCGTACCTTTGTGCGTTCAAGTTTTGAGGATCCTGATGCGTTAGGTATGGAGGATCCAATGAGTTCTTCTGGAACACTTATTTGCGATGAGGATGAAATCGTGGAACAACAAAATGTTACTGGTATTGCTTTTGCTAAGGATGAAGCGCAAATTTCCCTTCGTCGGCTTGCCGATCGTCCAGGGATTTCGGCAGCAATTTTTGGTCCCTTGGCTGAAGAGCGCATTAATGTTGATATGATTGTGCAAAATATTTCTGAAGATGGCTCAAAAACTGATATGACTTTTACTGTACCATCATCAGATGTAGAAAAAGCCGTTGCACTTCTTGAGAAGAATCGCAAAGAAATTGGATTTGATGTTCTCCAATTTGAAAGTGATCTTGCCAAGGTATCTGTGATTGGTATTGGAATGCGTAGCCATGCAGGTGTTGCCGCTACAGCATTTAAGGCTTTGGCTGAAAAGGGTATTAACATTCAAGCAATTACGACCTCAGAAATTAAAATTTCTATTTTGATTGATAGTGCTTACACTGAACTTGCGGTTAGAACATTACATGCTGTTTATGCACTTGATAAGGGATGAGCATTTTTTAGTTTTAACAAAGTTTCAATAACATAAAGCTTTAATATATATTAATAATTTTTGTTAAGGATAATTTATATTTTTAACTTAAATAGAATATTTAATACAGCAAAACTCTCTTATTTTAAATTTGTTCATGATGAATTTAAAAATGATTACTTATACATGACAAGAGAAAGATGTTTGGGTAAAAACTGTTTAAGAAGGGATATAAAATATGCCGTCTATAAACGTTTAGAGCCTATAGAGAGTGATGGAGAAGTCTTTACAATAAGCTTATAGAATAAGGAACAATGCACTGCGTTTATTCAAAGGATGCATGTGCATGAGGGACAGCCTCGTGCATACAGATTTGATATTATAAATCTTAGAGAAATTTGAGCTCATTGGATTAGTGATGTAATTACCAAAAATAGAATCGAAGATGTATTTTCTAGAGATATTTAACTTGACTCAAATGGTTTTTTATGGCTTTATATATACCTTGTAAATTTAGTTTTTCCGTATTATGAGGCAATAAAAAATATATCTCTGTAGACAATATTTGTGTTACGCTATAAGTTATAAAATTACTATATCTTATGCGTTTACGGCTTATAGCTCTTCAGAAGCATTTTTCATAAAATCATGTAACGATAGATCAAAATTAAATGATAATGTCATAGCGTGTTGCTTGCATGATTTCATTACTTAAATTTTTTCTCATGTCTATTTATCTTTTTTTCAATTATGATTAAGATTTTCAGAGTTTTCGGTACCTCCATATTGTTCTTTAGGTTAACTTTCTTCCCTTGACTACTCTATTAAAAGTATTTTCTTTGTCATCCTGCCAATCACGCATGAAATACATTATTTCTTTTGTGCTGTATATTGTGCTAGTTTCTTATCATGTTTACATATTTTTCAAATGGTTGTTTTTGTAAGTAAAACTCTTCTTGTAAGAAATATAGCCATTTTTATTATTCTAATTTTGTTAAATATTTTTTCCCACAATTTGTTTTTATTATATGAATGCGAAACGTATTCTCTTGTTTTGTAATTGCTTTTTAATAGCATAATGCATTCGAATGAGGATATCCATTTGAGGTGAATATAAGATATGTTATCAAAGTGCAATAATTAATACACTTATTCCCAATAATGCTATTTTTATAAATATTATTTTCTATAGTCTTTTGTATTTTTTTTAGTTTGTGCTTGTCTGGTATCTTTTATTACTCAATTTTTTCTACATATCTCAGTTTTTCAGTATTCTGCAGGTAGAGTGACTCCTTCAACTTGTTTCTTTTGTGCATCTTTGTACGCTTTACCACTGGGAATATTTACGATTCTATATTTTATGTATCTAGGCAGAATAATTGGTTCTTCTATCAATCTTCCACTATATTATTTCAAATATCTTGACTATTAACTTAATATTAGCTGCGATAATAGCAAGCATCTTGAGTACTACAAACTTTAAATTGTAAATATTCTATAGCATTTCATTATATACTTCATCACTAAGGATAAGATAATACGCTTGAGTAACCAGTACATAGAGGTAGTTTAAAATTTCTCTGCCATTATTGGCTGTATTAAATTGCCTACTATTAATTTGTTTCTTTAATAATTCAGAATTATGCGAAATGAAAAAATTATCTTGAGTAGTATAGTCTATAGTTTTTAGATGGTTTACGATTTTTTTAGTTGTAAAGATCTTTTTTGATATACGTATATCTTTGATTTTACAACTTTTGTTATCTGTACCTGTGTAGTATTATGTTCACAAGAAGCAACAAATATTCCTCTGGAGATTACAGCTGGTAGAATAAGGTTTTTAAATATGAGGTGGCTTACTAAATTTTCTTTATAATTTATTTTTATATAATGCGTGTTAATTTTACTTGATTAATATATAAAGATTTTAGTTGAAATATTATTTTACTCTTATTGTATTTAATTTAGCGTTGTATAATTCGAAAGTCTCGGAAATATTGTTTTTTTAATTATCTGTAAAGAGTATTTTATGGTATCAAGAAATATAAAGCTAGCTCTGTAAACAAAAAGAAAATGAATATCAAATAAGGGCGGGAAAAGGGGAGAGCAACGATATATATGCTCTATTTTTCCACTGATCATATGTTTTAGAATAGTCTAAATGACTATGGTTTTCTTTTTTCCCGCGAGTTAATTACGTAAACTAGAGTGCTCTCTATGGAAGCATGCTTCAAGTTTAATTCTTTCATGGGGGGAGAGACAAGCGATGTGTCTATGATAAAAAACGATGATATTTTTCCTCTCCATTGTCAATCTAGTGGTGATTTTATAACGTTGTTATTCCAAATAAATCTTTTGTTTCTTGTTACCTATATCAATATCTAATGTCAGCGCAGATGCATGTTTGACGATATATTGAGATGGATAAGGGGACTACGAGCAACTCCTGTTTTTGTATGCCAGATAGGGACAAGGATGTTGCGTATAACTTGTTGGAGGAATCTCTGAAATGGAGATAAAACCTAATTGGGGAGAATATGAAGCCATAAAAGTGAAAACCAGCTTCCATTTTACAACTTCCTTTTAATTCTGCTTTACAACGTTCAAAGGCATTGACAGCAATATCTTTTAAATAATGGATATTACATATTGATTCACGTTTTTGTTTATCGCGTTATTTAAATCGTATATGCCTTTCACGTAAAACAAAACGCTATTTATTACCAATTTACGCGCTTGTTTTAAAGAAATATTTCTCCCCAAACCCATTACAGCGCCTGTGGATGGCGTAACGTAAAATTTATTGGGAACCATCTCCTTTACTGAAATCAGAGGTGTCAGTTGGTCGTCATCATTTTATTTTTAGTTTTCGTGTTGAACAGCTCTTGTGTTGACATGATGAAGCATTCTTATTTCTTTCTTCGAATAATTTTACTCCATACTCCTCCTCGGTTTGTGACGTGTAAGCGAATAGTCTTGATTGATTGATCATGTACAGATTTGAAATGAGAAAATCTTACGATATTGGGACTCCATTCAAGATTTATAATGATAAATCAAATATTTTTGCAAAAAAATAATGAGCCTTTTAAGAAGATGAAAATTAAAGTTTTTTAGAATACCGGCAATAAAATCAGTAACGAGGAAGGTGGTTTATTGGGAAAAAATAAGCCATGGAATTACTTAACTGATTACGGAATTTTGCTTATTCTTATCTGTTTCGTATAATTAAAGATAAGATATTGATTTATAATAATTAAATTTTTCTTTATAGTGAATAACTTCCCGACGAAAGGCAGCTTCTCTGAAACCACGAAGCCTTTTATATTGAAACAATTAAAATCATTCTTGTGTATATCACGATTGGAGTTAGTGTATGAATAAAAGATTATTGAAGAAAGGAATAAAAATATTTCTTATGAATCTTCTTAAGTATCAAAGGTGTTGCGACATTAGAGACTAGTAAATAGTATGATGATATTAGTTTTCTCCTTCATAAGTGTAAAGATGAGGTGAGACAACGGATTTCACATTAAATATTGTCCGAATCCAACAAATGAGCAAAATCACTTTTTAAGAGTTTTGCATAAAAATGTATTTTCAGTTAGTTTGTTAGGAACTATGAGAAATTCCTTTATTGCGCTTAATATAAATAAATCCATATCCCAGACCGATAAGAGCAGATAAACCAGAGCCACAAAGGACGCCAATTTTTGCAGCATCAAGCAGAATAATATCTTTAAAAGCGAGCATTGAAACAAAGATAGACATTGTAAAGCCAATTCCTGCTAAAAAACCAATGAGTAAAACACCTGTCCATGTCATATGAGGGGGTAGGCGGCATAGCCCTGATTTTACGGCTATATAACTGGCTGTGATAATACCAAGAGGCTTACCAACGAAAAGACCAATGACAACACCCAAAACAATCAAGAATGATTTGTCAGAAGAAAGATCAAAGTTTGCAAAACTTACTCCTGCATTTGCGAAGGCAAAGACCGGCATGATACCGTATGCAACCCATGGATGCAACGCTTTTTGAACGCGTGTTACTGGAGCAATCATGGCCCGTTGTCCTTTGCGCATTTTTTTCAATGCGGTTGAAATATGATGCAGATCTGTTTTTGTATTTTTTTCTTGAAGAATTTGCATAGCGTTACTGAGCATGGTGAGTGGCGCCACAAGAGTACGGGTAGGAAGAACGGGAGTCATCATTCCTAAGATTACACCAGCAAGTGATGGGTGAACACCTGTTACCATTAAACCCCACCAGATGATTGCACCGGGTAAAATGTAAAGCCATGCTGATGCAAGTCCGATCCACTGAAAAAATAGCACCAAAGCAATACCTGCTCCTGCAATCATTAAACCGCTAGGATCAATGTTTGTTGAGTAGAAAAAAGCAATAATAAGAACAGCGATAATATCATCAATAATCGCTAATGATAGAAGAATAATATGAAGATTAGAAGGAATTTTTTTTCCAAGAAGAGCAAGAATACCTAGAGCAAAGGCAATATCTGTTGCTGTTGGCACAGCCCAACCGCGTATATGCCCCTCGTTAAAGTTGAAGATAAAGTAAATAATTGCGGGAACACAAACGCCTCCTATTGCGGCAACAATTGGTAAGATTGCTTGTCTAAAATCGGCAAGAGCACCTTCATGAATTTCGCGTCGAATTTCCATTCCTGCGACGAGAAAGAAAATAGTCATAAGAGCATCATTAACCCAGAAATGTAAATCCCATGAAAGAGTGAAATGACCCAAATTAAAGCCAAGAGGTGTATGCCAAAAAGATTCATAGAAAGCAGCATATTTAGAATTGGCAAAAATAAGTGCAGAAGCAGCAGCTAATAAAAGAACAATACCACTAAGAGCTTCAATATGGAGAAAACGCTCGATAGCAGAAAGCGCTTGATTGGTGACACGAGAAGCGCGATTAGGCAGGCGATTTGAAGATAAATCAGACATGAACAACTCCAAGCATCGACATTTTAGATTCTATATTCTCTGTGTAAATGACTCCGTATGGTACCTTCTGTATCATATAAAAGCAAAAAGAGGAATAAAGTTCTTAATTTATAGACAAGATCATCATATTTAAAGCACAAAATGTTTAAGGTGATGCTTCATTTTTTATAGTGAGATGTACTTTGCTTAAAGCCTTAGATAGATCATTTTGTAGAGCAGATTCGAGATCAACCATTGTGAGCCCCTTATTATCTTTTGCTTTAATTTTAACAATTAATGTTTGTGGATTTTTAGCAAATTCCCCTAAGGATTTTGAAATTTTTTCTGCTTCGTCATGATTTTTTAGCAGCATTTTTGGGGTCTGCGTCATCATTAGATAGAAATCGTCATAGAGTTCTTTTTTAAGATCATGTTGGCTGTCATTAAGATTTTGCGCAAGATAAGAAAAAAGCTTATCAATAAAACCGGCATCCCTATATTGCACATCAATTTCATTGATGCCAAAGTCTTTAGAAGCAGCAATCATTACATTTTTCTGACCAGAAAAAAGCTTTTCATCAACATCAATAACTTTAGCCGATATGTTCCCAGATCCAACGTCTTTCATATTAAAAGACATTGCATCAAGAAGGAGCATACGTTTTTTTTCATCGTAAGAAATATCAATTTTTCCTGAAATGTCAAAGCGCTCAAAGTTCAGATTTTTGAAGAAATCTAAGTCTTTTTCATTCATTTTTTTAGGTAAAACAGAAAGGTTATTGAGAGAAAGAAAAAGCTTTTTGGGGATAGGTTGTTTCCACAAGGTTGGTTTAAATTGGAGTGATTCGAGTGTTGCTTTCAACTGCGGTATATCAACGGTGATATTATCAATTTTGGCATCCGCTGAGGTAATGGCGAGCAGTATGTTTAGAAGAAGACCATTTTGTGCTATTTTTTCAGCGATTTTATTATTCTCTTTTCTTGCATTAAGATAAGCTTTGATCAATTTTTCAGGAGTTTGTTCAAGCGGCTTCATTTTTAAACCAGATGTTTTAAACTGTCCGAGGAAGAAAGAACTGCTTTTTTCCGTTTCTTCAAAAACATCGATACTTACATTATTCAGAGAAATGGGACCAGTAACGGTTTTGCCTTTGTTGAGAGCGTTGTTTTTTCCAAAAATGATAGAATAGGCATAGTTGATGTCGATATCATGGGCTTTTATTTTATCACTTTTAGCCATAAGCTGTATCTGTTTGGCACCATTTACTGCAACTGTTTTAAGATCTATATTTTTAATACTAACTGAACGGATATGGCCATTTTTAAAATCAGAAAGCTGGAAATTCTTGACTTCAACCGTTTCTATTCGGTTATTTTTATTTTCTATAGAAAGTTGTATATTGGGAGCAATAATTGAAGAAAGCTCAATACGCATCATTGATTGTAAAAGCCGTGATGTTATCGTTCTATCTTTTTCTTTTAAGGATACACTCCGAAGAGAAATTTGGGGAATTGTCACATGAATATTATTATGCTTTAAATCAACATTATAAAATGTAAAAGTTCCGGGAATAAAGGAAAGAGGAGGACGGGCAGAAATGGCACCAATTCTAAGTGATGTACCAGTTGGAACGGGTAATGTCACATTCTTCAAATTGACTCTACCTAGAATGCTTACTTCAGATGTTCGGGCTTTTATACCACGACGGGCTATTTCTTGTTTTACAAAACTGTCAAGATAGGGTTTTGCGATATAAAATCCACCAACAATTATAATTGCTAAGATAGCAACAAATCCAATGATGCAAGTGAGCCAATATCTGAGGTTATTTTGATACCCACTATTAAGATTGACCATTCTTTCTTCTTTCATTTTTATCACTCTTTGAATTGAGAGTGAAGATAAATTCTTTTAAGCAACGACAAAGGTTTAAATATAGCGTGTACCAGTTTCAACAATTATCTACTCTCTATATTAGAGTTATTCTCATCTTTTTTGCAATATAGCTTTATCAACTTTTATCAATTTTCTTTGGGTTTAGGTCTTTATAGAAAAGAACGCATAATAAGGAGAGGTAACTTTATGCGCATCATAATTTTTTGTCACTTTAAAACTATCCTAAAATATTCCGATGTCTGTTTTTATCTTGCTGCTGTTTATAGGAATATTTAAAACATAAAAAATATGTTTTTGTGCATTATAATTTAATGGGGAGAGGTGAGTGTTATGACAGAAAATCAAATAATGGCTTTTTCGATCATTGGTCTCATGATGGTTGTTTTTATTTGGGATCGATTTCGTTATGATCTTGTTGCTATTTGTACGTTATTAATAGCTTGTGCTCTTGGTCTTGTCAGTCCGAAGGAAGCTTTTAGCGGTTTTAGTAATGATATTGTTATTATCGTGGGGAGTGTGTTTGTTGTTAGTACGGCCGTATCGCGCTCTGGTATAATGGAATTTATTATTCAACGGATATGGCCAGACGTGAAATCTGTGCGTTTTCAATTAGCTTTTTTAGTTCTTTCTGTTGTCGTATTATCAATGTTTGTTAAAAACATTGGTGCTTTGGCTATTATGCTTCCGATAGCTTTTCAGTTTGCACGTCGTTCTCAGGTTTCTCCTTCTGTCTTTTTGATGCCCATGGCCTTTGGTTCTTTGTTGGGGGGGCTTATGACACAGATAGGAACATCTCCTAATGTTGTTATTTCAGCGATGCAAGAACGTTTAGCAGGAACACCTTTTACTATGTTTGATTTTACACCAGTTGGTGCGGTTATTGCGGCGGCTGGTGTTGTATATTTAGTCTTTTTTTATTGGCTTTTGCCTGTACGTGTGCGTTCAGGTGTATCATTTGATGATGCCATTGATATTCGTAATTATGTTGCAGAAGTGCGTATTCCAATAAATTCACCGATTATAGGGAAAAATATTGTTGATTTGGTTAAGCCATCAAGTGGTGACGTTATGGTAATTCAAATCATCAGAAACAAAGTATCTATTTCACCGTTACCAGATTTTGTTTTGTCTGAAAATGATATTATTTTGCTGGAAGGGTCGCATACAGGGTTAGATAGCGTGATGAACTCTGCTCGTTTAGAGTTTTCTAAGGGGCGAACTATTGCTGCAGGTGATAAGGATAGTGACATCGATATTATTGAAGCAGTCATCACCCATAATTCACCTCTTATTGGTATTAGTGCGAAAGAGTTTTCCCTATTTGATCACTATAATGTAAATTTGCTTGCATTAAGTCGTCAACATGAAAGGGTGCGGGGAAGACTTGATGATATTATTTTCCATCTTGGCGATGTGATTGTTTTGCAAGGACAGGATGCAGTTATTCCAAATTTATTAAGAGAATTGAAATGCCTGCCCCTAGCAAAACGAAATATTGTGTTTGGAAATTTACGACATGGTTTCATCTCTTTAGCTGTTTTATTTATAGCAATTATTTTTACAGCTTTTCATATTGTTCCCGTTGCGTTTGCTTTTTTTTCTGCTGCTGCTGCAATGGTTATCTTTCGCGTTTTGCCCGCGCGTGATCTGTATCAGGCATTAGATGGCCAAATATTAGTACTATTAGCGGCTCTTATTCCAGTGAGTGAAGCGTTAGAAAAAACAGGATGTACGGATCTCATTGGTCAATGGCTGAGCCAATTGGCAATATTTTTCCCACCATCTGGTGCCTTAGCACTTATGTTGGTGACAGCTATGTTGGTCACGCCATTTTTGAATAATGCAGCAACAGTGATGATGGTAGCACCAATTGCGTCAAGTTTTGCTCATTCCCTACATTATAAGCCTGAAGCTTTTTTGATGGCTGTTGCAATTGGTGCGGGCTGTGAGTTTCTTACACCTATTGGACATCAAAGTAATATGCTCGTGATGGCACCAGGAGGATATCGTTTTAGTGATTATCCACGTTTGGGTGCTCCATTGGCGGTGTTGATCGTTATTATTGCTGTCCCAATGCTTATGTGGGTCTGGCCCTTACAATAGGATATTTTTAGAAACTTTAAGGATCAATTACAAAAGGTTGTTAATCGTATAAAGATAAGTTGAAGGGATACATTTTGTATAAAAAGCTTTAACTGAAGATTTGAAATTATACCACACTTTAATTATGGCACTTCGGTATTTTTGATAAAGATAAGATTTATCTATTTGGTTTTAGTAGGTATTCGTGGAAATTTATTTTTTGTTCAAGTTTTTAAAAGAATTGTCTTTTCTACTATAATCCAATATTATCAACGATTGCGTTGAAGACTCTAAAAGATTATCTCCCTATATAATGGGGAGAAAGTCCGTTTGAGATGATAGGCAATCATGATAAATATTAAAACAGTGAATTTTTTATAAGACTCAAGACAATATATAAAAGCTATATAAAAGCTGTAATGTGAACAAACAGGGCCTTTATATCATTTTCGATTAAGACTGTTACAAAAATCCGATTGATTTGGCTACATGTTGATTTAAAATAAATAAACGAGCAATTTAAAGATTTTTAGTTAATTAGGACTACCATCTTTGTGCATTTATGCGTAAAAGCACAGGTAAAGTAACTTTTTTCAAGGTATGAATATATGTCGTATGATAGTTTTATTGCTGAAGTGAATGCAGAATTTCGTCAGGAAAAGGCGCTTGCTTTTTGGAGACGGTATGGTTTTTCAATTATTGGAGCAGCTATTCTTTTTATACTCATGATAGTTGCTTATCAAATTTACCATCATCAGCAAATAAAGAAAGCCGGTTATATTGGTGATGCATTTGTAAAAAGTCTTGATTTTGCGGATACACGTCATTTTGATAAAGCGATAAAGCAATTAGAAACTGTTAAAACCTCTCATTTTGGAGGGTATCCTTTTCTTGCTCGTTTACGTGAGGCTTCTTTACTCATGGAGAAGGGTGACATTATTAAGTCAGTGGAGATTTTTGATTCTGTTGCAGCGGATGAGAAAGCACCAGAGGTTTTGCAGAAAGTTGCAAAAATTCGGGCGGCTTATATCCTAGTTGATACAGGGACATTAGCTGATGTTGAAAAGCGTATCAAAGATATGACAAGTGATACCGATCCTATGCGTATGTCTGCAAGAGAGGCTTTAGGTTTAGCTGCTTATAAGGCGGATAAAATGGATGAGGCGGTTTATTATTTTAAGAAAATTTCTGAAAAAGGTGCTTCGGGTTCAAAAATAACAGATCGGGCTCGAATAATGCTTGAGCTGATACAAGCTGAGGGCAAGGCAAATAAGGAATAAATCGATGAGCCTTACCATTGCTATCGTTGGTCGTCCCAATGTTGGGAAGTCAACACTATTTAATCGTTTGGTTGGGCAAAAATTGGCTTTGGTTGATGATAAGCCTGGTGTAACACGTGATCGACGTATTCATGCGGCAAAACTTCAAGATCTACGTTTTGATGTGATTGATACGGCTGGGCTGGAAGAAGCAGGTGATCATACACTTGAGGGGCGTATGCGTTCTCATACAAAAGCTGCAATTGATGAAGCGGATCTTATTTTATTTGTATTTGATGCAAAGAGCGGGATAACACCAAGTGATTTAAATTTTGCTTCATTGGTTCGCAAATCAGGAAAGCCAATTGTGCTTATTGCTAATAAGTCTGAGTCAAGAGCGGCAACAGGAGGAGAGTATGAGGCGTGGTCATTAGGTTTGGGGGAGCCGTGCCTAATATCGGCTGAACATGGTTTGGGACTTAGTGATCTGCGTGATGCAATTATAGATGCTGTGGGGTCAGAGCGTGCTTTTGGCAACAACAAAGAAGAAGATATTACGATACAGCCTGCATCTGTTGGTGATGATGTAAACGATTTGGAAGAAGAGGAGCTTATTTACGATGAAAGTAAGCCCATTAGGATTGCAATTGCAGGGCGTCCCAATACAGGAAAATCCACTCTTATCAATAGCATGTTGAAACAAGAGCGCTTGTTAACAGGACCAGAAGCAGGACTTACGCGTGATTCTATTTCTGTAGATTGGGAATGGCGTGGTCGTCATATTAAACTTTTTGATACTGCAGGTTTACGTCGAAAATCGAAAATTCAAGAAAAATTAGAAAAACTATCTGTTGCAGATACTTTGCGTGCTATTCGTTTTGCAGAAGTGGTGGTCATTGTTTTTGATGCAACGATACCTTTTGAAAAGCAAGATTTACAAATTGCTGATCTCGTGATTCGTGAAGGGCGTGTTCCAGTTATTGCTTTCAATAAGTGGGACCTTATTGAAAATAGTCAGACCACATTGATTGATTTGCATGAAAAATGTGCGCGATTTCTTCCTCAAGTTCGTGGTTTGAGAGCTGTTCCTTTATCAGGACAATATGGTCAAGGGATTGATAAGCTGATGGAAAATGTCATGATGATGCACCGTGTATGGAATCGTCGCATTTCGACGGCTAAATTGAACCAATGGCTTGGAACTGTTGTTGCACATCATCCACCTCCTGCGGTTTCTGGGCGTCGACTTAAGGTTAAATACATCACACAGGTTAAGACACGTCCTCCTGGATTTATGATTTCTTGCTCGCGCCCCCAAAGTATGCCACAGTCGTATTTGCGCTATCTTGTCAATGGGTTACGTGAAAAATTTGATATGTCTGGTATACCGGTTCGCATATCATTACGAGCCTCTGATAATCCTTTTGCGACACGTCCCAAAAAGAAATGATAACTCTTTAATTTTTTAAATGAATGAAATTTATACTTAAGAATATTAAAAATAAGTTTTTCAATGGTCTTTCTTTTCATAAAAGAAGAAATTTTTATTTGCTAAAGTTTTAATTTTATCGATAATTGTTTACCATGAAGTGCTATTAAATAGAGTTCTCTCATCTTGATAAAGATCATTTATTTGCATGTTATGAGAAGAGTTTAATAGGGAGTATTTAAGAAAGAGTACATCATCCTCTCAATGGGTTATTTAAATGCAAGAATAGATGCAAATATGAGGGTAGGGGAATATAATTATGATGCTCGTTTGAAAAGAAGCATTAAATTATCGTTTCATAAAAACAAAGGTTATGAATAAGCGCTTTTGCTTACAATAGTTTTTTTAAATAAAAAGCAAAAATATTTCCTGAATCTACTGATATTCAATTGTAAAGGGCAAAATTCAAAAAAGTGGATTAAAATTGTATAAAGTGGTATGGTGATCTTATTTAAATTTTATTGTGTTCTATTGGCTTGATCTATTTGAAATTTTAGATTTATTAATATCTCGTATTTACAGAAACCTCTCTTAATACCCTCAAGCTCATTATGTGATGGGTTCTGTGATGGCATATGTAAAATACTTTGCGAATAGGGTCATATAAAAACCATTGATTATTATCATTTTCATAAAATAAAAAGTGCAAGTTTATTTGAATAAAAGGAGCAAACCAACGCTCTCATACTGTTTTTTAGTTTTTTATGTTCTCTTTCAAAGCGAGGATTGATATAATATTGGGAGCCGGAAAATAAGATGGTATCAGTTTACACCTTTTGTTAAGCGTAAAAATGGCTGTTCTATGAGTTTTATATCATTCACGGGAACTTTTCGTTATATATTCACGGGTGCTGTCGTGAAATCGGTTTAGGTGCTCAGAATATCTTTTTAAGAAAGATGTAAATTAAAAAATACGTTATTTATACAATAAAATTTATACGATAATTTGTGATAGATTTCTTTTAGTATCTTGACGAATAAATTCGGGAACAATATGATGCACATGGTTTTATGAAATGCATTCTTACTTTGCTTTTTAATTAAGGAGCCAATGATGGCGATGGGCGAGAAACCCGTTATAAGCCGTAAGGAGGCTGAAGAGGAAAAGCAAGGAGAGTGTCTTCATTCAGAGGATTTGGAATGTCGTAGTAGGAACTTAAGCGTAGCTTTAGTGCGCAAGCAGGCGTTAAAGAAGCGGGAGCATGAGAATAAGCGAGAAAAATCACAAGGAGGGATGGCAAATGCAATTAAGCTTTCCAGTGAATTTCTGGCGAGTGTTATAGTTGGTGTTATTTTAGGGTTAGGGTTTGATAAGTTAGCAGGTTCGTATCCTTGGGGATTGGTATTTTTTCTCTTCTTTGGATTTGCTGCTGGTGTAGTGAGTATTCTTCGGTCTGTAGGGTATGTTTCCTCCAGTCAATTAGGAAAAAAAGGCGTATTGCGCCAAGATAAACAAGATAAAGGGGCCAATAAGAGGTCCGATAAATGAGGTTGAAGTGACAGCGCACGCTCCAGATCCTATTCATCAGTTTGAGGTTTCAAGGCTGATTAAGATTTCCATAGGAAATATGGATTTATCGTTTACAAATGTATCATTGTTTACAGTCCTCACGGTTGTTGTAACTTCTATTTTTCTCTTCATTTCATCATCAAGTCGTGGATTGGTTCCAACGCGGATGCAGTCTCTTTCGGAAATGGCATATGAGTTTGTAGCATCGACTCTGCGGGAATCATCTGGTGTACAGGGAATGCAGTTTTTTCCTTTAGTTTTTTCTCTGTTTACTTTTATTTTGGTTGCTAACTTTATTGGTCTTTTTCCTTATTTTTATACGGTTACATCGCAGATCATGATCACGTTTTCGTTAGCAATGGTGGTAATTTTGACGGTGATTGGTTATGGCTTTTATAAGCATGGGGTCAGTTTTTTGAAACTTTTTGTTCCCAGTGGAGTTCCTGTTGTGGTTTTGCCTCTGGTGACAATGATTGAGGTTATTTCTTTTCTCTCCCGTCCAATTAGTCTTTCTCTTCGTCTTTTTGCGAATATGCTTGCTGGTCATATTACGCTCAAAGTGTTTTCTGGGTTTGTTGTTTCAATGATTGGGGTAGGACTCGTAGGTGTGGGTGGTTCGGTTTTACCGCTTATTATGACTGTAGCGATTACTGCTCTTGAGTTTTTGGTCGCATTTCTTCAGGCTTACGTCTTTACGGTTTTAACTTGTATGTATCTTAATGATGCAATTCATCCAGGACATTAATAGAACTGGCGGTTTTCCGTCGAATAATGCAATTTCGCTTTAAAGGAGAATAACATGGAAATGGTGCTTGCAGCAAAATATATTGGCGCTGGTCTTGCTTGCTTTGGTATGGCTGGAACAGCTTTAGGACTTGGTAATATTTTTGGTAGCTATCTTTCTGGTGCATTACGAAATCCATCAGCAGCAGATAGTCAGTTTGGACGTCTTGTCTTTGGTTTTGCTGTAACAGAAGCTTTGGGAATTTTTTCACTGCTCATTGCTTTACTACTTCTTTTTGGGGTTTAATCATCATCAAAAGGGTATATCATGTTCTTGCATGAGGAAAGATTTACCCTTTTAGCTCTTAACCAGAGAGATGTCAGTCAGTTATCATCGGTTATAGAGGGCTTTAATAAGCTATTTAAAGGATGAAAGAAGATGTTTGTTTCAAGCGCTTATGCACAGAACACTGAAACGTCGATAGAACATATTAAAAAGGTGGCAGAACATGCAAATCGCGTGTTTCCGCCTTTTGATTTTGTACATTTTGGTTCGCATTTTTTCTGGTTGGCGATTTCTTTCGGACTTTTTTATCTTTTTATCTCTCGTGTAATTGTACCACGTATTGGTGGTGTTATTGAAACGCGGCGAGATCGAATCGCATCTGATTTAGATCAGGCAATGCGCATGAAGCAGGAAGCAGACATTGTTGTTGAAACTTATGAGCGGAAATTAGCAGAAGCGCGTTTGAAAGCGCATGCTATAGCGCAGGTAGCTAGTGAAGAATTAAAAGAAAAAGCAGAGCTTGAACGGAAAGAAATTGAAGAGAGTTTAGAAAAAAAACTCGCAGATGCTGAAAAACAGATAGCAAAAATTCGGGATAAAGCGATGCAAAATGTTGGTTCTATCGCTGAAGAAGTGGCTCTTGAAATTGTGAAAAAATTGATTGACGTTGATATTAGCAAAGAGGCTGTTCGTTCAGTTGTTAAAACTGCGGATTATTGAGGAAGACAAAAATGACTGATACTTTTTGGGCATTTGTTGGGTTAGTTCTTTTTTTAGCTCTTTTAGTCTATTTCCAAATTCCACAGAGGGTTATGCACCATCTTGATGCGCGCGCGAAGCGCATCAAAGATGAGCTGGATGAGGCTCTGCGTCTTCGTGAAGAGGCACAGGAAATATTGGCTGAATATCAACGCAAACATGCAGAAGCAGAAAAAGATGCGCAAGAAATTATTGCAGCAGCAAAACATGAAGTTGAATCTGTTATTGCTGAGGCTCGTACAAAAGCAGAAGAATATGTAAAAAACCGCAATAAATTGGCAGAGCAAAAAATTGCTCAAGCAGAAGCGGATGCGATACGCATGGTTTCTTCATCGGCTATTGATTTGGCAATTTCTACAGCACGTATCCTTATTGCAAAGGAATTAGATTCTAACAAGGCAGACGAACTTATTAAAGAGTCTCTTGAGAAAGAATCATTTATCAAAATGAAAACATATCTTAATTAATGATATTTGAGAGATAAAAAATGTCCTCTTTGATTGCATAATTTTCTCAAGATTCATTAATAAAAGTCATAAAAAAAGAAAAGTTTATCTTCATTATTTTTATCAATTAATAGGACATTTTGATTCTAAATGACAAGTTTTGAAAAGTCTGCAACCGATTGTGTAATAATGTGAATACGTTTGAGAAGAGCAAGACGGTTAGCACGAACATCAGGTTTTTTATCATTCACCAATACCTTTTCGAAAAATATATCAATCAATTTTCCAAGTGGCACTAGCACACTGAGTGCAAATGATAAATTTGTCGCATTGATGGGAGCAAGAACCTGTTTTTCTACTTCACATATTGCATGATAGAGCTGCTTTTCTTCTTTCTCGACAAAGAGCTCAGGATTAATTTCATTCGCTATTGTTGTGCTTTTTTGAAATTCATTTTCAAGAATATTGGCAGTACGTTTTACAGAGGCTACAAAGTTCATTCCATCATGGGTATTGATAAAAGCGATAAGCGATTCGACACGACGTGCAACCAATAAAAAATCATCAGAATCCTTATTTAAAACGGCTTCAAGGGCATCGTAACGAGCACCTTCCTCTTTTAGATAGATTTTCAAACGGTCATGAAAAAAGAATAACAGGTCTGATAAAATATATTCTGTTTTTTCTGGAAGCAGATTCAGCAATTGTGAATTTTCTTTTTGAGAGATTTCATATTTATTTTTTTGTTGTAAGAAAAGATCCATTGCTAACTGAAACAGTGGCATAAGATTGATTTTCCAATCTCGCGAAAGTACAAGCCTAATAACTCCCAGTGCTGCTCGTCTTAACGCATAGGGATCTTTTGAGCCCGTTGGTTTTTCATTAATGAGCCAAAAGCCAACGAGCATGTCAATTTTGTCGGCGAGCATAACGGTTATAGCAAGCGGTTCTTGTGGAAGACGATCTGTTGGTCCTTGAGGTTTATAATGGTCCTTGATTGCTACAGCTACGCGAGGATCTTCCCCTTGAAGAAGGGCATATTTTTGCCCCATAACTCCTTGTAGTTCAGGAAATTCTCCGACAATTTCTGTTTGCAAATCAGCTTTTGCAAGGATTGCTGCACGTTTTGCTAAAAGAGGATCTGTTTGTATCAAAGGTGCAATTTCTTGTGCGAGTGTAGCAATGCGTTCTACTCTTGCACCTTGCGTACCTAATTTAGCATGAAAAGTTACATTTAAATGATCAAGTCGCGCCATTCTTTGATCGAGAGGTTTTTTTATATCAAGATCAAATTTTTTTATAGAAGATTCCAATTGTTGAATATCAGGCAAATCACGCTGATCGGTTTGCCAAAAATAAAGTGCATCAGAAAGACGGGCACGGACAACTTTACTATTTCCTTTTGAAATTTCTTTGCCTTCATCATTTGAAAGAATATTAGAAACGAGAATAAAATGATGAGAAAGTTTTACTTTTTCTCCTTGTTTACGGGTAACAAAACATTTTTGATTGGCTCGAATGGTCAAGCGAATAATTTCTGGAGGAATATCAAGGAATGATTGGTCAAAATCACCCATCAGGATAACAGGCCATTCAACAAGACCAGCAACTTCTTCTAGGAGGGGATTGTCTTGAACCAGTTCTAACCCATTGGCAAAGCAGAGGTTTTGGGCATCAGCTAAAATAATATTCTTTCGTCTCTCGGCATCCAGAATGACTTTATGGGTTTCAAGTTGAGTAACATAATCATCAAAGCGGCGCACTTGAAATGGCTTTCCATCACTTAAGAAACGATGACCATAAGTTAAATTATTGCTTTTAAGAGAACCAATTGTAAAGGGAATAACATGTGTTTCACCAATTTCTGGTCCGAAGACGCAAAGAATGTTTTGTAAAGGTCGAATCCATTTCAGAGCACCACTTTGTGCTGAATCTTTTCCCCAACGCATAGATTTCGGCCACGGAAAGTTGCGGATAATATTCGGTAAAATATCGGCAATAATTTCTTCTGCAGCTCGACCTTTTTTAACAATTTTAGCAATATAAAAATGACCTTTTTTATCATCATGTCCAATATGTGCTTCAGAAATATCGTTTAATCCTGTTGCACGTAGAAAACCATCAATTACATGCTGTGGTGATTTTATACTAGGACCTCTTCGTTCTTCATGGATATCTTTTGAGCGTATGGAAAGTCCGCGTATGTCCAATGTTAGCCGACGAGGTGTCCAATATTCACGAGCAGCTTCATAGATCAATCCAGCATTCACAAGTTGATTTGTAACAGATTTTTTGAGATCAGCAGCAGCTTTTCGTTGCATATGTGCGGGGATTTCTTCACTGAAAAGTTCGAGAAGAAGATCAGACATTAGGCTTCTCCAGTATATATTTGTCCAGCTTCTGTGAGTAAGAAGGCTTCCCCACAACGGCGCGCGAGATCACGAACGCGAAGAATGTAATTTTGTCGTTCGGTTACAGAAATAACGCCACGTGCTTGCAAAAGATTAAAGATATGGCTCGCTTTAATACATTGATCATAGGCAGGAAAAACACAGCGATGTAATATATTTTCTTTATTTGGTTTTCCAGCATCAAGAAGTGCGCTGCATTCGCGTTCTGCATCGATAAAGTGCTGATGTAGCAGTTTTGTATCAGCAAATTCGAAGTTGTAGTATGAGTATTCCTGTTCTGCCTGAAAAAAAATATCTCTATAACTTATTTTGTTTTCTGCCTCCAAACCATTAAAGTTAAGGTCATAGACGTTATCAACCCCTTGGATATACATCGCTAGACGCTCAAGACCGTATGTGAGTTCCCCTGAAACTGGAGCGCATTCAATGCCACAAACTTGTTGAAAATAAGTAAATTGAGAGACTTCCATCCCATCGCACCAGCATTCCCATCCAAGCCCCCAAGCACCAAGGGTAGGACTTTCCCAATCATCTTCAACAAAGCGAATATCATGCAGTTTTGTATCAAGTCCGATAGCTTGTAGCGACTTTATATAAAGTTCTTGTAGATTGAGCGGAGAGGGTTTGAGAAGCACTTGGAATTGATAATAGTGTTGTAAACGATTTGGATTCTTACCATATCGGCCATCTGTTGGACGTCGAGAGGGTTGGACATAAGCAACTTGCCAAGGATGTGGACCTAGAGAGCGTAATGTTGTCGCGGGATGAAAAGTCCCAGCTCCGACTTCCATATCGTAAGGTTGCAAAATTGCACATCCGTAGTGTGCCCAATAATTTTGCAAAGTTAAGATTAGTCCCTGAAAAGAACGTTTGGGGTTAAGATATTCAGGCAGTTTCACGCTTTATACTCTTTATATTGGACTAAACAAAAAACAAAAGTAATTTTAGTTTCTCTGTTTATTATTTCATGTGGTTTATGGTTAAGCATTGTTTATTGCAAACCAAATTTCAACTTTTCTTGAATTTGTTCAGAATTTTCTGGTTTTCCGTCAATTGCGTGGTTCCATTGAAAGATTGCTTCACGTTTACGTCCAACTTTCCAATAGGCATCACCTAAATGATCATTCAGTGTTGGGTCCTCAGGTTGTAATCTGACAGCATTTTCTAATATTTGCACTGCTTTATTATATTCTTTTAGTTTATAATAAGCCCACCCTAAAGAATCGAGGATATGACTGTTGTGAGCTTGCAAAGCAGAAGCTTTTTGCAGCATACGGAGCGATTCTTCAAGCTTCTCACCACGTTCTACAAGGGAATAGGCTAAATAATTAAGAACTTGCGGTTGGTTTGGAAAAAATTCAAGCGATTTTCTCAAGTCAATTTCTGCTTTTGGCCATTGCTTTAAACGTTCAAAAGCAATACCACGTTGATAAAAGAGTTTCCAATCGTCCTGCTGAAAGTTTTTTATTTGGGCAATAGCGTAGTCTAGAGTCTTAATGGCCTCAAGAAATTTATTGTCCTGCATATAAAAAGCAACGAGCGTTATCAAAATATTACGATCATTGGGAAATTTTTCATTTAACAATGTGAGTAATTTTATTGCTTCTTTGTAATTGTTGTTATTGGCAAGAAGGAATGCAAGATGAAGTTGTCCATCTTTATAATAAGGAGATTTAGGGGATAAAGCGCGATAAAGTTTAATTGCTTGATGAGGATCACTCAATTTAGCAGAAATGTGTGCGAGCTGAAACAGTGTTGCGTCATTTTGAGGGTATAAGGCGAAAGATAATTGCTTAAAAATACGTGCAATTCGCCCTGAGTTTTTGTGGTTGAGGGCTGTTCCAAAATTATATAATACCTCAGCTGCTCCTTGTTGAGGTGTTTTAATAATTCTCTCTAAGAAAGAATTTTTTTCAATTTTTTCTCGAAAGTTTTTAAGGACTTCTCGACCTGACAACATTTGTTCGCCATGTTGGATTGTTTGAAGAGCTTGGTTACGCATATTATGGCGCAATTGGAATGAGGCATAGGCTATGATAATACGTTCATAGGTATTAGGAGCGATAAGAGTCCCTTGTTTGTTACTAAGTGCTTTAATGAAATATTTTTTTGCATCCTTTGGCTGGTCTGCAAGATCGCTCATAAGTGCTAGATGATAAGATATAAAAAGGTCATACCAGACAGGACCTTTGAGTTTCTTAAGATCAGCGATTGCCTGAGATTTTTGTCCAGATCCAAATGTAATCCAAGCACCGATGAGTTCAGGTATTGGATTATTGGATTTCGGAGGTTCTTTTGATTGCAGAAGAAAATTGGCATTCTTATAGTCTTTTTTGATGAGACTGTCTACTGACAAGGTTAAGGAAACAAAGGGAGTTATAACATCTTGCTCTTTGAGTTTTTGGGCTTGTTGGACAGCTTCTTTAAAGTTTCCGACCGAGAGCATAGCTTCAAGGAGCTCTTTTTGTGTTTCAATGTTATCAGGTTGATAAACGAGTGCTTGTTTAAAGTAATTGATAGCAAGTTCTGTTTTATTTTCATGATTTGCAACCATTCCAGCTAAATAAGCACCTGTAAATGAGTTTGTATGAATTGCGGTGCTAGTTTTACTGTAGGTGGGGAATGGCATCAGCATGATACCCACGATAAAGAGGGTCAAAAGTCGGGATACCGTTGCAAAGCACATGGAGCTAATCCTTTTCAAGATAATCAATCGATGGTGTTGTTTATAGATCATATCTCATTACTTTATTGAGAAATACTGCGATTCTTGCAAAGAATTCAGCTTACGCGCGTAATACAAAATTCAACAGTCTCAACGAGAGCATTGTAAGCAAGATTTTCGTTCATGGGAACAAGAGAATCAATTGCATGTTTTCCGTAGATGCGTGCTTGTTCTATTGTATCTGTGATACTATCATACTTTTCTATTAAGTGTTGCGCGTATGCGAAGGCTTCATTATTGTTATTGCCATCTTCAAGTGCTTGTTTCCAGAATTTTTTTTCTACTATATCTCCACGTTCATATGCGATAATAACAGGCATTGTTATTTTTCCTTCTCTAAAATCATCCCCTGTATTTTTTCCTAAGTTTTGAGCACTACCGCTATAGTCAAGTGCATCATCAATCAATTGGAAAGCTAAACCTAAAGATGCTCCATATTCACGTAATGAAGAACGCTCTTTATGTCCATACCCAGCAACAATCGGTCCTACTTCAGCGGCTGCTGAAAAAAGTGCGGCTGTTTTGGCATTGATGATTTTGAGATAGTCTGAAGGGCTGGTTTTGATATTTTTTGCAGCAGAAAGTTGCATAACTTCTCCTTCAGCAATAATTGCAGCAGCGCTTGCTAGGACAGAGAGCGCTTCTATGGAACCAACATCGACCATCATTTTAAAAGCCTGACCCAACAGGAAATCACCAACAAGTACACTTGCTTGATTTCCCCAAATCATCCGTGCCGTGGATTTTCCACGTCGCAAATTACTTTCATCAATTACATCATCGTGTAGTAATGTTGCTGTATGCATAAATTCAACAGCTGTTGCAAGTTTTATATGCCCGTCACTTTGATAACCGAACATATGAGCAGAAGCGAGCGTAATCATTGGGCGTAATCGCTTTCCACCTGATGAAATAAGATGGTTAGAAATTTCAGGGATCATCTCAACCTCTGATTTTGCCATAGAGAGAATAAATTGATTTACGCGATCCATATCTTTTTGAGTAAGATTGACAAGAGATTGAAGAGAAATTTGATTATTTCTTATTTGTTCTGGTTTGATAGCTGCGCTCAATGTGTTTACTCCTAGAGTATTGCAATGGACATATATAAAATTTACTTTATTTACTAGCATAAAGGGGGTTTGGTTTTGACTCAAGCTTTTGATGGCGCTTTGAAGTGTAAGCTTGGAATGTTATTGGCAAGAAATGTTCTTTAGCGAGTGTAATCTTGTTGTTATGAAATAATAAAAAAAATTAAAATAGCAGCTGAATGGCAAAAATGCAGTTTATAAAGGTGAACATTAGGCTTTTAAATGGATAAAATAACGAATCAGAGTGGTGAAACAATTGACAGTTTTCACCGCGGGAAGTTTTATTTGGTGCAACCCCATAAATATGGTCATCGTTCTGGAATAGATGCGATGTTATTAGCTAGTTTGGTTCCAAGTAATTTAAAGGGCAAGGTTGTTGATTTAGGTGCAGGTGCTGGAGCTGCAGGGTTGGCTGTTGCTTCGCGTTGTCTGAAAGTTCATGTTACCTTAGTTGAACGTTCAGCTTTTATGGTATCTTACGCTCAAAAAACGCTTATGCTAAAACAAAATAAACAATTTGCTAGCCGAGTTTGTTTGCTAGAAGCAGATGTTACCTTCAAAGGGAACGCCCGTATAAAAGCAGGTTTGATAGATAATAGCTTTGATTTTGCGATTATGAATCCACCTTTTAATAATCCTACTGATCGCAAGACACCTGATAAACAAAAATCTGAAGCACATGTTATGTCTGAAGCGATGTTTGATAACTGGTTGCGGAGTGCAGCAGCCATTGTTAAGCCAGGTGGATACTTAGGGCTCATTGCGCGTCCACAATCGCTGACAGATATCTTACGTGCTTTAGAAGGGCGTTTTGGTGGTATTTGTATAATTCCTGTGCAAGCACGTGCCAAAACAGCAGCAATTCGTCTTTTATTTTACGCAAAACGAGGAAGCAGAGCAGCTTTATCTATTTTACCGGCATTGGTTATACATGAAGGTAATGACCATACTTTTTCACCCCGAGTTGATGCAATTAATAATGGATATATAAGTTTGTGGGAACTTTTCTAATAGTATCTTGTGTTTTTTAGTTTATTATTTAAAGTCCAAACTTTGTTATTAGGGAGGCTTGACTTTGGGTGAAGTTATATTTCTGCTAGTAATGTGGGGATTGATTGGCGCTTTTGGATATTATAGCGTTCTTCCTTTTTGTTGTCCTTTCCTATTTAATTGTTCTTAATTTATAAGGAGATTTTGTTTTGATGGATTTTATTAAAAGTTTTATTCCACGCCGTTTTTCTTCCGATAAACTTGAAATTCCTGTGGTGCGCCTTCAAGGAGCAATTATGGATTCATCAGCGTCTATATCTCGTACCCTTTCCCTCAGTAGGTGTGCAAATCTTTTAGAGAAGGCTTTCGCATACAAAAAGTCACCGGCTGTTGCACTTATTATTAATTCTCCTGGTGGTTCACCTGTACAATCGCGTCTTATCTTCAAGCGCATTCGTGACTTGTCAGAAGAAAAAAATAAAAAGGTTCTTGTGTTTATTGAAGATATTGCAGCATCCGGTGGTTATATGATTGCTTGTGCGGGGGATGAAATTTTTGCAGATCCTTCTTCAATTGTTGGTTCCATTGGAGTGGTTTCAGCTTCCTTTGGTTTTCCTGAACTTTTGAAGAAAATTGGTATCGAACGGCGTGTATACACAGCAGGAAAGAACAAAGTTACATTAGATCCATTTCAGCCAGAAAAAAAGGCGGATATTGAGCATTTGAAATCTCTCCAACTTGAAGTGCATCAAACTTTTATCGATTTGGTTAAAGAACGGCGTGCTGAAAAATTATCAGATGATTCGAATCTCTTTACAGGAATGTTTTGGAGTGGAAAACAAAGCGTTGAGCTTGGTCTGGTTGATGGATTGAATGATGTAGGTTCTGTTATTAAGGAGCGCTTTGGTAATGATGCAAAACTTCGACTTATTATGCCTCCAAAAAGTTTTTTAGGACCTAAAACGCCTTCAGGAGTGACGGCACATACGGTTTATACAGTCATTGACAGTGCATTGATGGCAGCAGAAGAGCGAGCACTTTGGCAGCGTTATGGTTTGTAATGGAAAGGATCATTTAAGCCAGAGAGATTTTTATCTAAAAACAGATTCTAGAAGAAAAAAGGCTTGAAATGATGCGAGTGAGAACATGTCGTTTATTTTGTATGAGTGTTCTTTATATTTATTTTTTGTTTAGAAAACGATTAAGAATATTCCAAGCTGTTTATAGGGTTTGTGCTAACAAAAGTATGGATAAAAGGGGGAATTTGTAAAAGAGCCCTATGTAGGTGAATATTACGTCATATGATATCAAATGTGCAAGCTTCGTTCCAAAGACATTCCTATTTATTTACGCCTATTAAATTGAATTTAGCTCTACATGTTGTGGGGCAACGTGCTGATGGGTATCATTTAATAGAAAGTTTGGTTTATTTTAGTCTTAGCGGTGATTGTCTACACTATGCACCTTGCGAAAATAATCAGTTTGTTTTGACGGGACCGTTTGCAAAAGGACTTGTGTCTCATTTAGATAATTTGGTTATTCGCGCACGGGATTTTATGCATAAGACTTTTCCTGAATGTGCTCAACCTGCTTTTTTTCGGCTTGTAAAAACATTACCTGTTGCTTCAGGCATTGGTGGTGGCTCAGGTGATGCAGCTGGGGTTATAAGCATGTTGCGTCAACAGTGGAATCTTGATTGCTCTTACGAAGAATTAGCAAAAATGAGCTTAGTTCTTGGTGCTGATGTTCCCATGTGCCTTTATGCATTAGAATATCGGCAGCCGCTTTTGGTCAAAGGAATTGGTCAAGAGATGATACAACTAAAAAGAGCCTGTTCTCTTGCAATAGTATTGGTTAATCATGGACAAGAGATTTCAACACAAACTGTTTTTAAAGCGTTAGAGAAGCGTCATAATCCTTCTTTAAAAATTAATACAGACGCTTTAAAGAGTGTTGATTCATTGGTTGAAGCTTTACAAGAAACGCGTAATGATCTTTTTTCTTCTGCATTAAAAATAGCACCTCAGTTAGCTGAAGTGTTATCTATATTAGATGAATGTGGGGCTCTTTTTTCCCGTATGTCTGGAACGGGAGCAACTTGCTTTGGCATTTTTAAAAATAAACAAACAGCGCAACAAGCAGCTCTTTTTATCAAATCAATGCACCCAAATTGGTTTGTAAAATCTATCATGACTTTAGGAAATATCTGATAAATAAATATAAAAGCTTTTATTTCGTCATGATTTTATTATACACAATGAAAGAGGAGAACCAAAGAAATGTGTTTTTTATCTTTTGTGCAAGAATTTGCAGAATGTTTGGAGAGCCATTTAAAACTGTAATGCTTGCAAAAAATGATCAGGCTACAGAAATAAATGTATGTTTGTTGTATTTGTGATTTATCAAAGATGTTTAATTTTCCGCTTCAACCAAATTTTTCGTGCGAATTGGATTTGCAAAAACAGGGTTTTTTTCATATAGCAGGTGTTGATGAAGTAGGACGGGGGCCTCTCGCTGGACCTGTGGTAACGGCAGCAGTTATCTTGGATAAAGACCATATTCCTAATGGGTTAAATGATTCAAAAAAACTTTCTTTTCTCCAACGAGATAGACTTTATCATGAAATTTTGCAAAGTGCATTAGCGGTTTCAGTCGCTAGTCTTTGTGCTCGTACAATTGATCAATCTAATATTAGAAAAGCAACTTTAGAAGCAATGCGTCGCTGTATTATAGGGTTAGCTATTCCAGCCCACTATGTCCTTGTTGATGGACGTGATATTCCTTCTGAGTTGTCCTGTCCTGCAATGGCGTTGATTAAGGGCGATCAGCGTTCGGTTTCAATTGCAGCCGCATCTATTATTGCGAAAGTAACGCGTGACCGGATGATGGAATGTGCAGGACAAGTTTATAAAAGGTATGGTTTAGAGAAGCATGTAGGTTATGCAACGCTAGCGCATCGTACAGCTCTTAATAAATATGGACCAATTATAGGATTACATCGTTATAGTTTTGCACCACTAAAAGATGTGTTATAGAAATGATGTGTCATGACGATTCTACCACTTAATAGTGCTTCGATAAGAGAGGCAATAGCGCTTCTTAAACAAGGGAAGTTAGTAGCGTTACCAACGGAAACTGTTTATGGATTAGCGGGCGATGCAACCAATGGGAGGGCAATTTCTTCTATTTTTTCTACAAAGAGTCGTCCACAAATTAATCCTCTTATTGTGCATGTCAGCGGCATCGAAATGGCGGAACGTTATGTTAAAATTGACTTTCTTTCACGACAATTAATGGAGGAGTTTTGGCCCGGGCCTTTGACATTGGTTTTGCCTTTAAAGGAACAGCATAATATCCATCCTTTAACAACCGCTGGTTTGAATACTTTGGCTGTTCGTTTTCCAGACAGTCGTTTTGCGGAAGTAGTAGAATATTTTGGCCGCCCACTTGCTGCTCCTAGTGCGAATCAATCGGGGTGTCTTAGCCCTACTTCAGCTGAGGCTGTTTTTGCATCTTTGGGGGAATCTGTTCCTTTGATATTGGACGGAGGACCCGCTAAAATAGGGCTTGAATCAACGATTATTAAAATTTGTAATGAAAATATTTATCTTTTGCGTCCAGGGGGGCTTGCGGCTGATAAAATTGAAGAAGTTGTGGGGAAGTCTTTAAAACGGATAGATCAAAGGGCGGCGATTGAAGCTCCAGGGATGTTAAAGTCGCATTATGCTCCCAATGCCACGATTCGTTTGAATGTAGAAAAGGTGGAAAATGGTGAAGCGCTTTTAGCATTTGGTTCAAAGCGCGTTATTGGGGCTGAAAATGCCGTTTCTATTTTAAACCTTAGCGAAGATGGAAAGTTGGAAGAGGCAGCCTCTCATTTATTTCAATATATGAAGGAATTAGATTCATTTAAAGTGAGATGTATCGCAGTAGAACCTATTCCATTATACGGATTAGGGGAGGCGATCAATGATCGTCTTATACGGGCTGCGGCTCCAAAGGAGAAATGAACATGGAGCAGAAACTAATTGAGGGGTTTAGAGAAATTGTTGGTGCTAAGCATGCTATAACAGATCAAGCGTTGATTGCACCGTATTTGCTTGAAGAGCGTGGCCTTTTTCATGGAAAAACACCTTTACTTTTACGTCCATCTTCTTGCGCAGAGGTCTCATTGATTATGCAGCTAGCGAGCAAAACACGCACACCGATTGTGCCACAGGGTGGAAATACAGGGCTTGTGGGGGGACAACAACCAGATGAAAGAGGAGGGAGCGTTCTTTTATCCATGGAACGATTAAATAAGATTAGAACTATAAATCTTGAGGGAAATTTTATTGTTGTAGAGGCTGGTGTTATTTTACAGGATTTACAGAAAAAAGTGGATGAATCAGGTCGTTTTTTCCCTCTTTCTTTGGCATCTGAAGGTTCTTGTCAAGTAGGAGGAAATCTTTCGTCGAATGCTGGAGGGACAGCTGTTTTAGCCTATGGCAATATGCGTGATCTTTGTCTTGGTTTGGAAGTTGTTTTACCGGATGGCCGTATTTTAGATGATTTGCGTTTTGTTAAAAAAGATAATAGCGGTTACGATTTGAAAAATCTTTTTATTGGTGCAGAAGGCACATTGGGTGTTATAACCGCAGCCGTTTTGAAGATGTTTCCAAAAATAAAAGGAAAAGCTGTTGCTTTGGTGGGATTATATAGTCCGGCGAAGGCTTTAGAATTTTTATCTCTGGCTCAAGAATATGGAGGAGGGATGTTGACAGGTTTTGAGCTTATGGGAAATCTCAGTTTGCAAATGGCTTTAGATTATAAGATGTGTGAGAAGCCTCCTCTCCAGCGGAAGCATGAATGGTATGTATTAATGAACATTTCATCTTTGCAAGGCAATGATGAGGCGTTATCAGTACTGAGTATTATTTTAGAAGAAGCTTTAAAGAATGCGGTGATAGAAGATGCAATTGTTGCACAATCTTTAAAACAGCAAGATTTTTTTTGGCAGTTGCGTGAAAGTATATCCTATGCACAAAAGTTAGCAGGAGGGTCCATTAAGCATGATATTGCGGTTCCACTTGCTTCTATTCCTGATTTTATTGCTGAGGCAGCACTTATTGTTGAAGATATTGCTCCAGGAGCACGGGTGATTTGTTTTGGACACATGGGCGATGGAAATTTACATTATAATATTACACAACCTGTAGGAGCTGATACGACGGTGTTCTTGCAGTTATGGTCAAAAATGAATCATCGCATTCATAGTTTAGTTATGGACTATAGAGGTGCATTTTCTGCTGAGCATGGAATTGGTCAACTTAAGCGCGAAGAACTTCGTTCTTTTAAATCGCCTGTCGCATTGGATATTATGCAAGGGATTAAAAAAACACTCGATCCTTTAGGGATAATGAATCCCGGAAAAGTATTATAATTCAAGAATAGTGATCATGTATTTTTGTTTAGATTTTAATAACCAAAAAAGAAACCAGTTGTTTTTTATTCAAACTTTTAATAATCCAATGAGAAAAAGCTGCTAAAGGGTGTATCTTATTTAAGATAAATTGGGATAATGTATATGGCTAATCAATGCTTTAATCAGGCAAAAGCGGTGCTTGAATTTCGGTTAGATCCGTGCCATTTGCCACAAACGACGACATATTTTTCATCCAAAACGGGTAATCAGGTTATTTGTTCATTAAATGAGCGTGGTGTTTCTTTTAAAACGGATATGCCTTCAAGCTTATCGCATTTAATACCCCCTTATCATTTCCAAGGAATTGCAGCACGTACCGTAAAAACGCGTTCAGGAGAAAGAGCTGTTGCACTAGAATTACTTCATGCTGATGAGGAAGCTTGTATACCGCTTTTGGTTTCCAGAGATTTGAATAATGTTCTTCTGGATTGGCGATTATGGGCGGATACTTATGGCCTCCCCATGCTTATGATCAATGAAGATAATCGCATTCTGGTTGTAAAAGATCGTTCTGATTTACATCGTTTTTTTGGTACAACAGCACATTCTAAACAAAAGCGTTTCTTACTTCGTTATAGTAATCCGTTAGGCTTGCGTTTGGTGATTGCGAATCGAGTTGCACTCCAGTAATATTAATATGCATTCATTTTTGTACTACCGTAAGCATTTATCTTGTTGTGCCGTAAAACATCGTTGTTTGGGGCGGTAGTATAAGGCATGTAAACTTCACACATGAAGTATTTTTAGAGGATATGGCGAATATTCTTAAGTTTGCTTGCCGATCTTTGTGTAATTGAAGCATATGAGTGGGAATCAAGAGGAACCTGCTCAATGAGAATCCAGACGTTTACAGATGGGATTTGGTGTGATTTCTGGTTCTTTAAGGCAAAGAGGAAATCAATGATTGTAAATGAGAATTTTTTGACACCATATATTGGCAGCAGGAATCGGTTATGTTAAACGCTTTTCTCGGAGAGGTAAAACGGCTTTCATAACAATAGAAACCGTTTTTTGGCGGTGTAATTTTTAGTTTTCGCCACATCATTAAAACGCGAGCAGATTGCTGGAAGTGTTTTTTACTTTTTTTATAAATCATTTCTCTATGTTGAATGAGAGCTTTGAATATTGCAAAATATTCTTACTTCATCTCTCTCCTATAATCAAAATCATTTTTTTGCACGTTATAAGAAGGGTTAGAGTGTGGATAAAAATCATTAAAAAAGAGTAAACACTCTCTGATAAAGCATTTAGATAGAAAGGGTTATCATAATATTGAGAGTTGGAAAATACAATAATGGTATCGGTTTTTATCTTTATTCCAGAAAGATGGCAGAATGGGTTTATACTATTTGCAGGTAGTATCGTAAAATGGGAGCGACGAGCATGAGAGATATTGTTTAAGAATTTGTACGTGAATAACATCAAGATCTTTTTTTGGCATTTTATTTTTCGTAAAAGCGGAATTTCATTAAAAAACGTAATAAATAAAAGAAATGATACTATATATGTTTTTCTTCAGGGTTTTATAAGAAAGAAAGTGTTTATAAAAGTGATGAGAAAATACGTTTAAAGTAAATACAACAGTAAAATGATCAGTTTATATTACAGTGTCATATTCAGAAAAATTTCCTATTTTATCATGAGTAGATATCCTATTTACAATATTTGATTGTTCAAAGGAAAGCACACTCATTTTTTCAAAATTATAGTCAACGTAAAACAGTAAGAAAATTTGTGTATCATGCTCTTATATAAAATAATCAAATCGTAAAAAAGAATATTCAAAGAATTTAGTTTTCTCGCGCAATGGCTCTCCATCCGATATCACGACGAACAAAACCTTCTGGCCAATCAATACAATCAACAGCTTCATAAGCACGTTTTTGTGCGTGCGTAATCGTTTTTCCTGTTGCTGTTATATTGAGAACACGTCCACCATTTGCAATGAGTTCTCCATCACACAATACTGTACCAGCTTGAAAAACTTTCACATTGGGAAGATTGTTTACTTTATCAACGTTACGGATAACAGTACCTTTTTGGGGAGAGTCTGGATAACCATTAGCAGCCATAACAACGGTGAGAGCAGTTTTTTCAGACCACTGAAGAGGCTTATTTTCAAGTTTTCCTTGAGCTGCAGCAAGAAAAATTGGCAAGATGTCATCTTTGAGGCGCATCATTAAAACTTGACATTCAGGATCACCGAATCGTACGTTAAATTCAATTAATTCGGGTCCTTTTTGCGTTATCATTAATCCGACGAAGAGAATACCTTTAAAGGGGGCACCCATTTCTTTCATGCTTTTTAAAGCTGGTTCAACAATTTCTTTGAGGGTACGATTCACTATATCTTGGGTCATGATGGGCGCTGGTGAATAAGCACCCATACCACCGGTGTTTGCTCCAATATCCCCATCACCTACACGTTTATGATCTTGAGCAGATCCAAAAGGAAGAGCAACTTTACCATCACAAAGGCAGAAGAAGCTTGCTTCTTCACCTTCAAGAAAAGATTCTACAACAATTTTATTTCCTGCATCTCCAAATGCACTTTTGAAGCAGGCATCGACTGCGTTAAATGCTTCTTCCATAGTTGTTGCAACCACGACACCTTTGCCAGCTGCTAAGCCATCAGCTTTAATAACAATGGGAACACCTTGTTGATGAATGTAAGCTTTAGCTTTAGAAGCATCATTAAAGCATTGGTAACTTCCTGTAGGAATGTTATTCTTACGACATAAATCTTTCGTAAAAGCTTTTGAACCTTCTAGTTGAGCAGCTTTTTGAGTAGGACCAAATACACAGATGTTAGCGCTATTAAGAGAGTCTGTTATACCCGCAACCAATGGTGCTTCTGGTCCTACAATCACAAGATCAATAGAATGTTTTTTACAAAAATCAATAACAAGGGGATGGTCATCAATGTCTAAATTAATATTTTCACCAAATTCTGTTGTTGCAGGGTTTCCAGGAGCACAATATAACTTTGTTAGCAGTGGTGATGCTGCTATTTTCCATGCTAAAGCATGTTCTCGTCCACCTGAGCCAATAAGAAGAATATTCATTGCTTGCTCCTCTCATAAAAGATGATTAATCTTATCTCCTTCTCATAAGAATGAAATGTCTCTATCGCAAGACCAAAGGTAAATCATTTGATGAAAAAAAATAAAAATATCGCGCATGTTCAATCCTGTGAGAGTCAGGGACGGGTTATGGATGCATCTTCCAAACAATGGGTCTACAATTTTCTTCCCTGTTCTTTATGGTTTTATGCGCAATTGGCGCGTTGGGATCGGCCTATCGGATGGCAATTGTTGATGTGGCCTTGTTTTTGGTCAACAACAATGGCTTTTTTCTCTTATAACATGCATTACGATACTCTTTTATCAATGTTTCTTCATTGGGTTTGGTATCTTTTTCTTTTTTTTCTGGGATCTATTGCTATGCGAGGGGCAGGATGTACTTGGAATGATCTTATTGACCATAAAATTGATGCTCAGGTAGAAAGGACACGTTCTCGTCCATTGCCGACAGGTCATGTGAGTCGGTTTCAAGCAAGAGTTTTTATACTTATACAATGTTTGGTTGGTTTAGTCATTTTATCACAATTTAATAGGTTTAGTTTTTTTCTAGGTATTTCGTCATTGATAGCTGTTGCATTTTATCCTTTTATGAAACGCGTAACATATTGGCCGCAGTTTTTTTTAGGCGTTGCGTTTAATTGGGGGGCATTAATGGGGTGGGCTGTTGTCTTTGGAAGTTTAAGCTGGGCACCAATCTTGCTTTATGTGGGATCAATCTTGTGGACCATAGGATACGATACAATCTATGCACATCAAGATAAAGAAGATGATGCTACTGTTGGTGTTCGTTCTACGGCTCTTCTCTTTGGTAAAGGAACCAAGCGTGCTTTAGTATTTTTGTATGGTGGTTTTGTGGTGTTTGTTAGTCTAGCATTTTATTTAGCTGGAGTCCCTGTTCTTAGCTTTTTGGGGATTTTTATGGCAAGCATCCATATGTTTATTCAAATTAAAGTCATTGATATAGATGACAGTTCACAATGCCTCAGGCTTTTCAAATCTAATTCGCTTATTGGTTTTGTGATTTTTGCTGGTTTGGTATTTGGGGGTATATGGACGATATTTTATCCTGCTGTCTAAAAATAAGTTAGCTAAAATCATAGTTTCTGCTGAATACAGTATTTTCTTTTAAATTAGCTTGTTGCTAATCTGTTTTAAGCGATACAGTAGGAAATATTACCAATGAACTTTTACAGTGAAAATGAAATTCTTCTATTTAAATAAAATGAATCATCTTCTTTTAGAATTTTTCAAATAAAAAATATTTGTTTAACTGTTGGGAAGAAAAAATCTTTATAACGATGAAGTTTGAAGGATTAGGGATAAAGTTTTTGTCTTTTCCAATCGCTGTGTTCAACACAATCGCGTGTAAAAAGCAGACGATCATGTAAACGAAATGGGCGATCGCACCAGAACTCTATAGAAAGGGGTTTAACACGAAATCCAGACCAATAAGGTGGTCGTGGAATATTGCCTAGAGCATAACGCGCAGTATATTGAGCAATTGCTTTTTCGAGCACAAAACGATTGTCTAAAGGTTGAGATTGTTTAGATGCCCATGCACCAATTCGACTACCACGTGGTCGCGATTGGAAATAGGCATCGGCTTCCTGTTGACTTACTTTTTCAACAATTCCTCTAATTCTGACCTGACGACGGAGTGATTTCCAATGAAAACCTAAGGATGCTTTCATTGATTTTAAAATTTCTTGTCCTTTACAGCTTTCATAATTGGTATAGAAGACGAAGCCTTGGGGACTGTAGTCTTTGAGGAGAACCATACGAACATTAGGGAGTCCTGTTTCGTCAACTGTTGCTAATGCCATAGCATTTGGATCATTTATTTCACTTATCGTTGCCTCTTCAAGCCACTTTGCGAAAAGTTCAAAAGGTTTTTGCATTTTCATAAAATGATCATCTGTTGGTATTTTGTTGCTCATAGTTTCTCCAAATATCAGTGAGCATGGGTGAGGCATTTTCTCATTTACTTTACCATCAAAAAGTTACAGTACTATTTTTTCTTATTTTCAAAAAGCCAATGCTATTGTGTATTTCTATGATAGTTTAATCATTTTTACTTTAGCATAGACTACAATGAGCTATATTAAATAAATGTCTCATTTTATCTGGTATTTTAGTTTATTGATAGACATATAAAGAGGAAAGAAGAAATTATTCTCTAGAATAGACTGATGAAGATATAAGGGATATTGAACAACGGATCAGTTGATATTTTAAAAACGAAAAAATTGAAAAGAGGGCAATATGCGTGATCCCTACACGATTTTGGGTGTGGCACGTACCGCAAAATCGCAAGAGATTAAATCGGCATTTAGAAGATTAGCAAAGAAGTATCATCCAGACCATAATAAAGATGATACAAAGGCTAAAGAAAAATTTGCTGAAATTAATCAAGCTTATGAAATTATAGGTGATAAGGATAAAAAGGCACAATTTGACCGCGGTGAAATTGATATGGAAGGAAAACCGCTTTATCAAGCCTATAGTACTGGTGAAAATTTTAGCAATAAACAAAATCCCTTTTCAGGAAGAGCAAAGGGATTTGATTTTTCCTCTTCAGGTGGTGCAGGTTTTGATGCAAGTGATATTTTTCGGGATCTGTTTGGAGGAGGTGGTAGCTTTTCGAATTCCACACACTATAACCGTCCCCAACAAGGAGCACATGTTCGTGCTAATCTTGCTGTAACATTAGAGCAGATGGTTGGCGCAGAAAAGGTGGAAGCTGTTTTTCCAAATGGAAAAAAGTTAAAAATTAAACTTCCAGATTATATTGAAGACGGACAGACTATTCGATTAAAAGGTCAGGGAGAAGAGGTACCTCTTGGGCAAGCAGGAGATGCGTTGATAACCATTCAGATTCAAAAACATCCTCATTTTCGGGTTGAAGGAAGAGCACTCCATCTTGATTTACCAGTTTCTCTTAAACATGCTGTTTTGGGAGCAAAAGAAGAAGTTGAGACGTTGGAGGGACGTGTGGTTTTAACGATTCCTGCTTGGTCAAGTTCTGATCGCGTTTTACGGTTGAAAGGGAAAGGGCTTCGTTTAAAAAATGGTACAAGAGATGATCTTTATGTGCATGTTCGCATTATGTTACCGGAAGGTGAAAATGCCGCGCTAGAACAGTTTTTGCAAATGCAACAAGATTAATTTTAAAATTTTTTATATATAAAAGCGTAGTTTTTGTTTGATTTTAAACCAATTGCTTGAAGAAAAAGTTGACCTGTGTCATAGGCAGATGAATAATATTAATTTTAAGTAACAATGGGGCAGTGCTGATGGCTAAGGGTAATGGTTTATTGTACGGTAAGCGTGGTTTAATTTTGGGGTTGGCCAATAATCGCTCCATCGCTTGGGGAATCGCTAAAGCGGCAAGTGGCGCAGGGGCAGAGCTTGCTTTTACCTATCAGGGTGAAGCAATGAAAAAGCGTGTTGAGCCTTTGGCTGAAGAATTAAAGGGGTTTGTTTGTGGACATTGTGATGTTTCTGACAGTGTCTCTATTGATACGGTCTTTAGAGAAATAGAGAAGAAATGGGGAAAACTCGATTTTTTAGTTCATGCTATTGGTTTTTCTGATAAGGATGAATTAAGTGGTCGTTATATTGATATCAGCGAATCAAATTTTATGATGACCATGAATATTTCCGTTTATTCCCTAACAGCTCTCACGAAGCGTGCAGAGAAATTGATGCCAGATGGTGGTTCAATTTTGACACTGACTTATTATGGTGCAGAAAAGGTTGTTCCCAATTATAATGTAATGGGGGTTGCCAAAGCAGCTCTTGAAGCGAGCGTGAAATATTTAGCGGTAGATTTAGGTCCTCAAAATATTCGTGTTAATGCTATATCTGCTGGACCAATTAAAACGCTAGCGGCTTCTGGTATTGGTGATTTTCGTTATATTTTAAAATGGAATGAATATAATGCTCCATTACGTCGTACGGTAACAATTGAAGAGGTTGGTGATTCTGCGCTTTATTTTCTTTCAGATTTGTCTCGTTCTGTTACTGGTGAAGTCCATCATGTCGATTCGGGTTATAATATCATAGGTATGAAAGCAGTTGATGCACCAGACATTTCTGTCGTTAAAGAATAAAGTTTGGTTTATAGGATTTTATTGAACAACAGTAATTTGACCAAATTCAAAGTGGCTAAGAGTATTTTGGAGCAAAGAGCTACCTTATATATAGCACACAACATACGTTGTCGTTGTATATATTTGACAGAGAAACGGATCTTTTTTCATGTCGCATAATACATTTGGTCATTTGTTTCGTGTAACAACATGGGGTGAAAGTCATGGTGCTGCTCTTGGTTGTGTCATTGATGGTTGTCCACCTGGAATCATTTTTACTCTTGCAGAAGTTCAAGCTTATCTTGATAAACGCAAACCAGGACAATCAAAATATACAACGCAGCGCCAAGAATCAGATCAAGTAGAGGTTCTTTCAGGGGTTATTGTTCAAGATGATGGCACGACATTGGTGACAACGGGTACGCCAATTTCTCTGTTTATTCGAAACACAGATCAACGCTCGAAAGATTATAGCTCCATTGTTCATCAGTATCGTCCAAGTCATGCGGACTACACTTATGATGTTAAATATGGCATTCGTGATTTCCGAGGTGGAGGGCGTGCTTCAGCACGTGAGACGGCGGCACGCGTTGCGGCAGGTGCTCTTGCGCGTAAAATCGTTCCTAGCCTGATTGTACGGGGCGCTGTGATAGCTATTGGTCCTCATACTATTAATCGCGATCGTTGGGATTGGTCAGAGGTTGATAACAATCCTTTTTTTATACCTGATGCAGAGATGGTGCCTGTTTTTAGTGATTATATCAATAAACTCCGTAAAGATGGTTCATCTGTTGGTGCTGTTGTTGAGATTGTTGCAGAAAATGTTCCGGCGGGTTTAGGAGCACCTATTTACGCAAAACTTGATCAGGATATTGCATCATTACTCATGTCAATTAATGCAGTTAAAGGGGTTGAAATTGGTGATGGTTTTGCAGCAGCTCGCTTGAGGGGAGAAGAAAATGCAGATGAAATGCGGATGGGAAGTGATGGAGAACCACTCTTTCTTTCCAATCATGCTGGTGGTATTTTAGGTGGAATATCGAGCGGACAGCCAATTATTGCACGTTTCGCCGTGAAGCCTACTTCATCAATTTTGATTCCACGTCGTTCAATTGATGTTGATGGTAACAATGTAGATGTTATAACGAAGGGACGCCATGATCCGTGTGTTGGAATTCGTGCTGTTCCTGTTGGTGAAGCGATGGTCGCTTGTGCTCTTGCTGATCATTATTTAAGGCATCGCGGTCAGGTGGGTTGATTGGAAAGGTAAGTGATGACTTATGATCAGAAGAAAATTATTTCTGCGCTTCGAGCTTTTGAACGCGGTGAAATTGTTGTGGTTACGGATGATGATGGCCGTGAAAACGAGGGTGATTTAACTGTTGCCGCTGTCCATTGTACAGAGGAAAAGATGGCGTTTATCATTCGCCACACAACAGGAATTGTTTGTGCTCCTATGCCAAAAGAAGAAGCGCAACGATTTCATCTTGCTCCTATGGTGCCAGATAATAATTCAGCGCACAGGACTCAATTTACTGTTACTGTGGATTTTAAACATGGGATAACGACGGGGATTTCCGCGCACGATCGCACATTGGCAGTTCGTAATCTTGCTAATCCAAATGCCAGTGCTCATGATTTCGTTCGTCCAGGACACATTTTCCCTTTGATTGCGCATGAAGGGGGGGTTCTTATGCGTTCAGGTCACACGGAGGCGGCTGTCGATTTATGTAAATTAGCTGGTTTGCCGCCAGTTGGTGTTATTGGCGAATTGGTCAATGATGATGGCAGCGTTAAACACGGAGATGAAGTTACAAAATTTGCCCAAGATAATCGATTGCATATGATAACGGTTGCAGATTTAATTGCTTATCGTCAGCGTAAGGAAATGTTAATCAGGCATGTTGGAGAAATGCATATTGAAACACCGGTAGGACCTGCTATTGTTCAGAGTTATCAACTTCCGTGGGAAGCAGTTCAGCATGTTGCAATCATTTTTGGTGATATTCGTGATGGTGAGGATATTCCGGTGCGTTTGCATCGTGAAAACATTATGAATGATGTTTTTGGTCAATCATCAGATATTACCGCTATCATGCGGCGTATGATGGAAAAGGAAAAACGTGGTGTTTTTGTTTATTTGCGTGAAGGATCGGTTGGTGTTGGTCACCAACCAGCTATTAGCATCCAGGAAATGGCAAAAGAAGGTTCAGAAAACCATGTACAGGCAATTGAGCGCGAAGAAGAATGGCGCCAAATTGGTTTAGGGTCACAAATTTTGAAACATTTAGGAATTAGTTCTGTTATTGTTTACGCTTATAAAGAGCGTCATTATGTAGGTTTAGAAGGTTTTGGGATTCGTATATCCAAAACCGATATCTTGTGAGGGTTGCATGAAACAAGAGATAAAAAAGGGGGATATTACAGCGTTAAGTTTTGAGGAAGCACTTAAGCAGCTTGAAGTGATTGTTGAGAATTTGGAACGCGGTGATGTTCCTTTAGAACAATCAATTGATATTTATGAGCGTGGTGAGGCTCTTAAAAAGCATTGCGAGAAACTCTTGAAAGTAGCTGAAGCTAAAGTTGAGAAAATTCAGTTTTCAGAGGGAGGTTCTCCAGAAGGTGTAGAGCCACTTGATCCTGAATAATATTAAATATTTTGGATATTTATTATGAAACTAGGAGATATAATAACCTTTTTTATAGAAAATTAAATTTATTGATTTCTTTTTTATAAAATAAGTTAAAAATGAGGAAATTATAGCTTATCTTAAATAGGAAAGAATATTTTTCAGTAAAAAAGATGCAAACTGTAAATAAGAGTAGAGAAGATATATTTTATCGTTGCGTTTTTTTGAGTTAAGATAATAGAAAGGTTTTTTTTTGTCTCAGGTCTTAACACCATTACTTGACCGTGTTTGTTTTCCGCAAGATTTGCGGGCATTGCCTGAGTCTGATTTGGTACAGTTGGCTGATGAGTTGCGGACCGCAACAATTGATGCGGTATCTGTAACAGGTGGTCATCTTGGGGCGGGACTTGGTGTTGTTGAGCTCACTGTTGCATTACATTATATTTTTAATACACCAGAGGATAGGATTATTTGGGATGTTGGTCATCAAACCTATCCACACAAGATTTTAACGGGGCGTAGAGAAAAAATTCGCACATTACGTCAAGAGGGTGGATTATCAGGTTTTACAAAACGTTCAGAAAGTGTGTATGATCCATTTGGAGCGGGTCATTCGTCTACTTCTATTTCAGCGGGGCTTGGTATGGCGGTGGCAAGTGCTTTGAAAGCAGAGACAAGACGTAATATCATAGCTGTCATTGGTGATGGTGCAATGTCTGCGGGCATGGCTTATGAAGCAATGAACAACGCTGGTGCTTTGGATGCCCGCTTGATTGTTGTTCTTAATGATAACGATATGTCTATCGCACCACCTACAGGTGCTATGAGTGCACATCTTGCACGATTAGTATCTCGTCCTTCTTATCGTCATTTGCGTGAACGCGTAAAGATGTTGAGCGAAAAATTGCCAAAGTTTTTTTTGGATAAGGCACGTCGTTCAGAGGAATTTGCGCGTGGCCTTTTGGTTGGGGGAACTTTATTTGATGAGCTTGGTTTCTACTATGTTGGACCAATAGATGGTCACAATTTAGGGCATTTATTGCCTGTTTTGAAAAATGTTCGTGAATATCCTGATGGTCCTGTTTTAGTGCATGTAGTAACCCATAAAGGCAAAGGTTATGCACCTGCCGAAGCATCATCTGATAAATATCATGGGGTTAATCGTTTTGATGTCACGACAGGAAAACAGGTTAAAGCATCAAGTAATATTCTACCCTATACCAAGGTATTTTCTAAAGCTTTAATAGAAGAAGCTCACCATGATGATAAGATTGTTGGCATAACAGCGGCAATGCCAACAGGAACGGGTCTTGATTCTTTCGCTGAAAAATTTCCTGAAAGAATGTTTGATGTTGGTATTGCTGAGCAGCATGCCGTAACTTTTGCTGCCGGCATTGCTTGTGAAGGCTACAAGCCTTTTGTCGCGATTTATTCCACTTTTTTACAGCGCGCTTATGATCAGATTATTCACGATGTGTCGATTCAAAAGTTACCGGTGCGTTTTGCGATTGATCGAGCAGGTTTTGTGGGTGCAGATGGTGCGACGCACGCTGGCAGTTTTGATATTGTTTTTTTGACCACTCTTCCTGAATTTGTTGTTATGGCGCCTTCTGATGAAGTCGAGCTGATGCATATGGTACGCACTGCTGCAGCTTATGATCAAGGGCCAATTTCTTTTCGTTATCCACGTGGTGAGGGTATTGGTATGGATTTGCCACAGCGCGGAGAGTTACTAGAGATTGGAAAAGGACGTGTTTTGCGTGAGGGAAACAGGGTAGCTTTGGTTTGTTTTGGAGCGCGGATGTCAGAAGTGCTGATGGCTGCTGATGCGTTAAGTGCAGAAGGATTGTCTACCACGGTTGCGGATGCACGGTTTGCTAAACCTTTGGATAAGGATTTGATGCGTCGTTTGGCACGTGAACATGAAGTATTGGTAACAATTGAAGAAGGCGCAATGGGTGGATTTGGAGCACACTTGCTACAGTTTTTGGCACAAGAAGGGCTTTTGGAGCATGGTTTAAAAGTTCGCACATTAACACTTCCTGATAAATATTTGAATCACGGTTCACCAGAGACAGTTCTTGCGCGTATTGGACTTGATGCTGTTGGTATTATTAACACTGTCTTTACTGCTTTAGGACGAAAAATGCGGACAATGCAGAAAATTCGAGTATGAAATGGGCGTTAAGAAAAGGCTTGATGTTTTTTTAGTTGAAAAAAACTTTTTTACGACGCGTTCACGGGCACGCGACGCCATTATACGCCAAACTATTAAAGTTGATGGCGAAATAGTTTTTAAAGCTGGGCAAATCATTTCTAATGACGCAGACATTGTAGTTTGTGATCCTGCACAAAATTATGTTTCACGTGCGGCGTTAAAATTGATCAGTGCACTTGATACATTTCCGATTATAACAGATAAAGTAACTGCCATTGATATTGGTGCATCGACAGGTGGTTTTACACAAGTTCTTTTAGAGCGTGGAGCAGCACATATTATTGCTGTTGATGTTGGTAATAATCAGTTTGATGCACGTTTATTTGGGAACAGTGCGATAACTTTATTAGAAGGCTTAAATGCTAGAGATTTAAAACAGAAACATTTAGAAGGTCGGGAAATTGATCTCATAGTATCAGATGTTAGTTTTATTTCTCTCAAACTTGCATTACCTCCCGTTTTGTCTTTAGCTAGGAAAGGAGCTCAAGCGGTTTTATTGGTAAAGCCACAATTTGAAATTGGTCGAGAAGCTATCGGTAAGGGCGGGGTATTGAGAAATCCATCAATAGCAAAACAAACTGCTGAAGATCTTTTTGATTGGCTAAACACTCAAAGAGAGTGGACCGCGAAAGGTTTGCTTCCTTCACCCATAGCAGGTGGTGATGGCAATATAGAATATTTGTTATTCGGGGAAAAAAAGAGTGAATAACAGAGTTATAATCGACCATATCGGACCTAACGGTTATGCTATTTCAAATACACCGTATGGCTCTATCTATGTTCCTTTTACTTTACCAGGAGAGGTTGCTCTAGTTTCTCTTCGTGGGAAATATGGAAAACTTATTACATTAGAAGAAAAATCACCAGAACGTATTGAAGCTAATTGCCAACATTTTGAGCATTGTGGAGGGTGCATGCTTCAGCATTGGCGTAGCGATTTTTATAGCTCTTGGAAACGCCAACTGGTTGTTGATGCGCTTAAAAGGCATGGGATTGATGTCTCTGTTTCTCCTTTAATTGAATGTGGACATCACACTCGCCGACGAGTTACTTTAACAGCGCTTGCCACTCAGAAAGGTCATATTATTGGTTTTAACCGTTATTTATCTCATGATGTTATCGCCCTCAAGGAATGTCCAGTCACACGTTTAGAGATTATGTCTAAATTAGATGATATCAAGGTTCTTTGTGGTCTTGTAAGTAATCATAACAAACGGTTTCATATTACGATAACGTCTGTTGAAAATGGCTTAGACGTTGCTTTGAATGGGTGTGTTGTGCGGGATGAGCACATTCGTCAGAAAATGGTGCATGCAGCCCTTTCATGTGGAATTACGCGTCTGTCTGTTGAAGGTGAGGTTTTGATTGAACGAGAAAAACCATTGGTTTGCTTTGGAGATGTTCGTATTGAACTTCCTCCTGGAGGTTTTCTTCAAGCCACTTTTGAAGCAGAAAATATTATGAGTAATATTATTTTATCTCATTTAAAAAAGGCAAAGAATGCTGTTGATTTGTTTTCCGGAGTGGGAACATTTGCGTTGCGTATGGCAAAAAAAGTAAATGTTCACGCGGTTGAGAATGATGGGGTAGCGTTAGAGAATCTAAATCGGGCAGCACGTTTTGCGACCGGTTTAAAAACAGTAACTTGTGAAAAACGTGATCTCTTTCGTCGTCCACTTTCTGGGAAGGAACTTGAGTGTTTTGAGTGCGTTGTTTTTGACCCTCCACGCGCTGGTGCGCAAGAGCAGGTGCGTGAATTAGCGAAGGCGACAATCCCATGTGTAGTGGCAATTTCATGCAATCCTGTTACGTTTGCTCGTGATTTATCTCTTCTTGTTGCGAGTGGTTATACAATAGAACAGATCATACCGATTGATCAATTTTTATGGTCACCACATGTCGAAATTGTTGCTTTTTTAAGCAAAAAGAAAAAAAAGAAAGCTTGGAAGCTTTAGCCTAAAATTTTTTTAATGCCATGAAGATTTTTTTAAAAGTTTACTTGAGTATTATTATAAAATCTCTCCAAAATTCATCTATAATAATAACCTTTTTCTCGTTGAATTAAGAGCACTGAATGTAGAAAGTGTTTTTTATTTTAAACTTTTTATTATAAATATATAAAAGGTAAATTACCCCACACAAAAGACTAATGTATTACGAAGAAGATGTGTCTGAACAAGCCGGTGCCAGTGTTATATTTGCCATCTCCCAATGTGGCTACAACTTTTGGTATTTGAGAGGGGACATAAGAGAAATCTTTGGTCCTGTCTTTTACAGTTTTTATTCATATAACTCCCCCCACCTGTAACGTACAAACGAAAGGTTTTGATTGATTCAATATGGAACGAATTTGAAATGAGAGAATCTTATGGTATTCAAGGTTCTAATTCAATATGAACAACGATAGATTATCTTTATAGATCAATGCATTTTACCTCCCCCCTCACAAAGTGGTCGTGATAGATGAGGAGGAGGCAATATTGAGAAGGAATGAGAAAGCTTATTCCTTTATAAGCGCAGTTCCACCGATTGTCATATTATTGATTCGAAGATGAGGTTGCCCAACACCAACAGGGACATTTTGTCCAGCTTTTCCACAGATACCAATACCATTATCAAGTTTACTGTCATTGCCAATCATTGTAATACGTTTCATAGCATCCGGTCCATTTCCAATAAGAGTTGCGCCTTTGATTGGTGCACCAATTTTACCATTTTCGACTCGGTATGCTTCAGTACATTCAAAGACGAATTTTCCAGAAGTAATATCAACCTGTCCTCCACCAAATGAAACAGCATAGATACCATGTTTGAGTGAAGAAAGGATTTCTTCAGGTGTTTTATCTCCTCCTAGCATGATTGTATTGGTCATTCGTGGCATTGGTACATGAGCATAAGATTCACGCCGTCCATTTCCAGTTGATTTACCTCCCATAAGCCGTGCATTAAGCCTGTCTTGCATAAAACCAACGAGCTTTCCATCTTCAATAAGAACGTTATATCCTGAAGGGGTCCCCTCATCATCGACAGTGAGAGAGCCACGGCATTGTGGAATTGTTCCATCATCAACAACTGTAACACCTTTTGCCGCAACTTGTTGTCCTAAAAGTCCAGCAAAAGCAGATGTTTTTTTACGGTTAAAGTCACCTTCTAAACCATGACCTACGGCTTCATGGAGCATAACGCCAGGCCATCCATTGGCTAAGACAACATCAAAAGACCCTGCAGGTGCTGCTTCTGCTTCTAAATTTGTTAAAGCCATACGTAAGGCTTCATCCGCAGCTTTTTTCCAATTGTCTTCATGAATAAATTTGTCAAATGCTTGTCGCCCTCCACATCCATAAAAACCATTTTCACGTCGATTGCCTTCAGCTACGACCACAGATATAGAAAGTCGCACAAGGGGACGAATATCACGAACCAAATAACCATCTGCACGTAAAATTTCAACATGTTGTAGCGAGCCGGAAAGAGAAGCAGTCACTTGATGCAATTTATCATTTTTAGCACGTAAATAGGCATCAATTTTTTGCAAAAGAGCACTTTTTTCTTCAAATGATGGAGCATCAAGGGGATTATGCGGTTGATAAAGTCTTTTGTTTGTTTGTTGAGGTGCTATGCTATAAGTCCCTGGATGATTATTATAGGTAATAGCTTTAGCTGCTTCACTGGCACGTTTAAGTGCAGCAGCTGATAATTCACTAGAATATGCATATCCGGTAGCTTCTCCAGCAACGACACGCAGACCAAATCCCATATCTTGATGGAAAGAGCCGTTTTTAAGCTGTCCATTATCAAATAAAAGAGCTTCGCTTTCTGTATACTCAAGGTAAAGCTCACCATCATCAGCATGATGAAGCGTTTCCTGTACAAGTGATTGCACTTTAGAGGAATTAATATCAAAATGATCAATCAGCGATTTCATAAGAATTATCCTATTTTTATGGAGACTTAGAAGATTTTTATTAATCTAATTTAAGAAGCTTTCAAAATATACAATGAGATTTTAATCGTCTAAAGTGTATCGATTTCATTCATGTAGGTAAGGTTGCATAGGCGTCGCCAAGACCATGAAGGTCAACGAAACCTCCAATTCCTTGTTCAGGAGTTGTAAAGATAAAATAGGTTGCCATTTTTCCTTTTAAAAAGAGCTGCAATATATCTTCTTTAAGAAAGGCTTCAGCAACACAATTATCACCAAGACAACGACGATATTCCATTCTGCCCATATTTTTATCGTCAATTTTAATTCCAACGCCAGGACGTAATTCAACGCGAATCGGAACAAAAACACGCATCAAAGCACCTTGCTTTTGAGGAAGTTTATAAAATGTAACACGCAAGGTAATATCATGACGACCTTGTGTATGAACGTTTTGTACAACTTCACACTGCATGTTAGGTGTACCTGGCGGTAGAGTACAAACTTTTGTCCATGCACCATAAGTTTGTGGAGCAGGGACATTTTGCGCATAGGGTGTTTGTGCAAATGCATGATTGATAAAACTACTATAAAGTGTGTAAAGAACAGAACCAATAAAAAAATTTTTTTTAAGTAATTTATAAAGTATCACAGAAAATCCTATCCGACTCAACACACACAACCATGCATAGATTTACATAAAAAAATGAATTCCCCACATAAAAACTATAACACAAAATCAGTATTTACCAAAATATATTAATCCATAGGATATATTTTTATGATACATTTGTAATGTAGGAGAGAATGTTGATTGAAAAAATGTATTTTTGTTGCCAATATTTCCATCTATTTTTAGGGGATACGTGCGAACGAGGTATTTCATATTTTCTCAAAAATACGATTGGTCTTAATTGATCATTTCCATACGCTAGATAATATTGGTTTTTGAACGATAGAAATGGAAAAGGGCTTTGAGCGGAATGTCAGTTTCAGGAGAGTTATCGGTTGTGAATGGTAAATCAACGCCACCAAAATCCGGTATTGGTGATTATATCACATTATTAAAGCCACGTGTTATGTCTCTTGTGGTTTTTACGGCTCTGGTTGGTTTGCTTGTATCGCCTGTTCCTATCAATCCGTTGTATGGTTTTTTAGCGATTTTATGTATTGCAATCGGTGGTGGCGGTGCGGGAGCACTGAATATGTGGTATGATGCTGACATTGATGCCATGATGGAACGTACCAAAACTCGCCCTATTCCTAGCGGTAAAATCAGTTCCCGAAAAGCATTTATTTTTGGCATGGTTCTTTCTATGCTTTCGGTATTGGTTATGGGGAGCTTCATTAATTGGTTTGCGGCATTTTTTCTTGCGTTTACGATTTTCTTTTATGTCGTTATCTATACAATTTGGTTAAAGCGTATTACACCACAAAATATTGTTATTGGTGGTGCTTCTGGGGCTTTTCCACCAATGATTGGATGGGCTGCAGCCACGGGTACGGTGAATATTGAGAGTTTTTTGTTATTTTTAATCATTTTTATGTGGACCCCCCCACATTTTTGGTCCCTTTCTTTATTTTCATCTCTTGATTATGGTGCAGCGGGTATTCCTATGATGCCTAATGTACGAGGTGAATATTCAACAAAAAAGCAGATTTTATTTTATACTATCCTTATGGCAATATGCGCCGCTGGGCCTTTTATGAGTGGTTTTGCGGGAATTTCTTATGGTATTTTTTCGACAATTTTAAGCATGATCTTTATTTATTTTGCCTATCGTTTATGGAAAGCCAATACGTATGATGCAACTATTTTAATGGCAAAAAAGACGTTTTTCTTTTCGTTATTTTATTTGGCTACTATATTCGGAGCTCTTTTAATTGAATCTCTAGTTTGGAGGTTTTTCATCTCTTAAATTTGATGTAATCAAGCAGCGGAAATTGAAAAACGTGTCTTAATAAAGTACCATCTTAACCTAAAAAAGGTTAAAATGCTGTTCCATAAAGGAGATAACATTTCAGAATTTTTTTCTGCCTGATATATAGCAATAGTATGTTGAGGTATGTAATAAAAGCATAGATATTAAGGGATAAATTATGTTAAAATTCTCTCCTTTAACAATGCGACTTTGTAGTCCGCGGGGGTTTTGTGCTGGGGTTGATCGTGCGATTCAGATTGTTATTCTCGCGTTAAAAAAATATGGCGCCCCAGTCTATGTTCGTCATGAGATTGTGCACAATCGTTATGTAGTTGAGGGCTTGCAGCAGCGTGGAGCTATTTTTGTTGAAGAGCTTGATGAGATTCCAGAAGAGCATCGTGGTCAACCCGTTGTATTTTCTGCCCATGGGGTACCAAAATCCGTACCAGAAGAAGCACGTCGATATAATTTGCTATATCTTGATGCAACATGTCCTTTGGTTTCTAAGGTTCATAAACAAGCGATAAGACATCAACGGCATGGCCGTCATGTCATATTGATTGGTCATTCTGGTCATCCAGAGGTAATAGGAACAATGGGACAGCTTGAAAAAGGGGCTGTTACATTAATTGAGACAGTAAAGGATGCTTTACATTATCAACCAGATGATCCCCAAAAGTTGGGATTTGTTACGCAAACAACACTTTCTGTTGAAGATACAGCGGAGATTCTTGATGTGTTGCAACGGCGTTTTCCTATGTTAGAGTCACCGGCAGCTGAATCAATTTGCTATGCTACAACGAATCGGCAAGAAGCTGTTAAAGCCGCAGCGTTGGGAAGTGATCTATTTTTAATTGTCGGTGCACCAAATTCTTCTAATTCACGACGTTTAGTAGAAGTTGCTGAGAGGTTTGGTGCGCGCCAAGCTATTTTAGTGCAAGGTGTTAACGAAATTGATTTTGATCGTCTTGGAGCACTTTCTGTTGTGAGTCTCTCAGCTGGTGCATCTGCTCCTGAAGTTATTGTTAATGAAATTATTACAGCTTTTCGTAAGCGTTATGACGTTAAAATAGAATTAACTGAGACTGCAGTAGAAACGGAGACATTTTTAGTTAATCGGGAATTGCGTGATGTCATTTTAACCCCTAAAGATATGGCTTTCGTTAATGGTCGAACTGAGTCGTTAACAAATGCAAATGATGATACATAAAAGGCTTAAAACGAAAGCAAAATAATGGCAGTTTATACTGATATTCATCAGAATGATTTGAAGGCATTTTTGACACGTTATTCGATAGGTTCACTTCTGTCCTATCAAGGCATAGCGGAGGGTATCGAGAATTCTAATTTTATGCTTTATACAACGGAAGGGAAGTTTATTCTAACGCTTTATGAAAAACGTATTTCAAAAGATGATTTGCCTTTTTTTTGTAGTCTTATGCAATACTTAGGGCGACGTGGAATCCCTTGCCCTCAACCAGTAATTCAAAGTGATGGGACAACAATTGGGGAATTAGCAGGACGTCCTGCTGCTATTATTACATTTCTGGAAGGAATGTGGGTTCGTCAAGCCGATATATATCATTGCTGTGAAGTGGGTAATAATCTAGCGCAATTGCATTTAGCAGGACAGGATTTTTCGCTTAACCGTAGGAATACTCTTTCTCTCGTCGATTGGAAACTATTATGGAAAAGTTGCCAAACAAGTGAAGATACGTTGCTTAAAGAGTTTGGAAGAAAAATTGATACTGAGTTGGCTTTTTTAGAAAAAAATTGGCCATCGAATTTGCCAACAGGTATTATTCATGCCGATTTATTTAATGATAATGTGTTTTTTTTGAATCGTCGTCTTTCTGGTATTATAGACTTCTATTTCGCTTGTACTGATTTTTGGGCTTATGATTTAGCTATCTGTTTGAATGCTTGGTGTTTTGAACAGGACCATTCCTATAACCTTACCAAAGCACGTGGACTATTGGAAAATTATCAAAAGATAAGGCCATTGGTGCCCTTAGAATTGAACGCAATTATTTTTTTGGTGCGTGGTGCAGCTTTACGCTTTTTACTTACGCGCCTTTATGATTGGTTTAATACACCACCCGGTAGTTTTGTCGTTAAGAAAGATCCGTGGGAATATTGGCACAAGCTTTGTTTTTTCAGTAATGTAAATTCGCTAAGTGAATTAGGTTTTTGAATTTTATGTTAAATAAGCAAAAAATCGTCGAAATTTATACAGATGGTGCTTGCTCAGGTAATCCTGGAGTTGGAGGGTGGGGAGCAATTTTACGCTGGAATGGTCATGAACGTGAGCTTTATGGTGGAGAAGTACAAACAACTAACAATCAAATGGAACTGATGGCGGCAATTTGTGCGTTGAAAGCACTTAAAGAATCTTGTTCTGTTGATCTTTATACGGATTCTGTTTATGTGCGCAACGGTATATCTTTATGGCTTGAAGGATGGAAGAAGAATAATTGGCGTACTGTATCAAAAAAAGCTGTTAAAAATAGAGAGTTATGGCAAGCTCTTGAGGATGTTTGTTCTCGTCATACTATCAGATGGCACTGGGTAAAAGGGCATGCGGGACATCCAGAAAATGAACGCGCAGATGCGCTTGCTCGCAAAGCAATTACTCAATATCGTGAAAATGGACGTTTTCCAGCATAATTGCTGTTTGAGAGCTTTTTTCTTTTATCACGGAGTCGTAAGAGGGGTTGGCGGCGTATGGAATATGAATGTTCCACTTAAGGCGTGATCTTTAAAAGAAACTGTATAAAAAATTTTTTGGTTTATTTCTTCTGGTGCGAAATAGAGTGGAGCACTGAAGAGTGTATATTCTGCGTTATCACTGATTTTTCTTGCTGCTCCAATTTGCATTTCTCCTCCATCTAAAAAGAGAGAGGAAGGTGTAGTTTTGTTGTTATTTTGTATTTTTATAAGAAGGGTACTGTTATTTTTTTCGGCACTTATTTTTAGTGCATTCTGCATCATGCGGGGCAAAGAATCTTGCGCCTTTTTTAAGAAGGAAGCAGGAAGATGTTTATTTTTAAGAGCAGATGGCGAAAAATCAAAGTTAACAGTAAATGGAAGACAGATCTTATTACATAATCCAAGAGTGAAAGCACCGCTTAAATTTTTGCTTGAACCAGAAAGATTGAAGGGCAATATTACTTTATCTTTATAACCTAATGACCAATCATTTTCTGTTTCAAAAAGCTGTGGAGTAGGATAAAAGATTTCATAAGAAATCTGTTGGTTGAAATTAAAAAATGGTGCCATGCCAGAATTACCTGGATTACGCCAGTAAGTTTTCCATCCTGGTTTAAGCTCAATTTCAATAATGCCTTCTCTTATTCCAGAAAGAGAAGGTTCTGTGATTGCTAATCGGATACGACCACCATCTGATTTATACCAAGATGTTGCGAAAAGCTGGAGTTTTTGTTTTGTTTGAGCATTTACAGGAATGTTAAGTAATTCTAAAACTATGAATGTTAAGCTTAAAGTAACTAAAAGCTTTTTATAAAAGAAAGTTGCGATATTTTGTAAATTTGTAAATATATGACTTTTTTTCATTGGAGTTTTATTTTCCTAGTATGCTAAATGAACGAACTTTTATCATGTAAATTATGGAGAATAACAGATTAATGAAGCGGTGTAATGGCTTTTTAGGTGGACAATTACTCATAGCAATGCCTGGGATGAATGACAAACGCTTTATTCGTTCTGTTATTTATATTTGTGCGCATTCTGATGCCGGTGCGATGGGCATCATTCTTAATCAATTGCATCATATTGATTTTCCAGAGCTTTTGCTTCACTTGGGAGTCATAGACAGTGACCAAAAAAAAAGCCTTTCTGAACCAATAAAACAGTTTCCAGTTCGCTATGGTGGTCCTGTTGATCCTTCGCGTGGTTTTGTCCTTCATTCAGATGATTATGCTTGTGAAGAAACTGTTTTTATTGCAGATAAGGTCTGTTTTACTGCGACAATTGATATATTAAAAGCGATCAGTTGCGAACAAGGTCCGCAACATGCACTGATAGCATTAGGTTATGCTGGATGGAAAGCGGGACAACTTGAGGCAGAAATTTCTACAAATGGTTGGCTAATCAGTTCTACATCACCTAGTTTTCTTTTTGAAAGCGATTTAAGCTGCAAGTATGATAAAAGTTTAATACGCATGGGTATCGATCCAACTTATCTTGCTTCTGAAATGGGACACGCGTAGAGTTTTTTCTAAGCTTTTTAACTTTACACGTTATTTTATCCCTTATGTTTTTATTTTATAAGGGAAATGGCTCTGAACGAGCGTAATTAATTCTTCTATGGCAATCGGTTTCGTTACAAGTGTGCTTTGAACATATTTACAGCCTTCTTGACGGAGGAAGATTGCTTCTTTTTCATTTTCAACACCTTCTGCGATAATTTGCAAATTAAGATCTGTTGCCATATTAATGATAGACTTGAGAACAATTTTCTTCTTAAGAGAGTCGATTGAGATAAGTGAACGATCAAGTTTAACCATATCAAATGGATAACGTACGAGATAGGTCAGAGACGAATAACCTGTTCCAAAATTATCGAGTGCAAGATTCATTCCAAGTGTTTTAATTTGTTCGAGAAAGTGCGCTGATTGTTCAGGATTATTTCTTAAGACGAATTCAGATATTTCAATCATCAAACGCCCCTTGTGGAGCGGATGACGAAGCAAAGCGGCGCGCAATTGACTGATAAAACGAGGATGAATCATTTCTGCGCTTGGTAAATTAATTGAAATAAAGAAAGATTGTTGGGAAAACTTTTCTTGTACATTTATAAGATCGATAATGGCATTATCGATGATAAATTGTGACAAATTCATAACAATTTGTTCGTTTTCTACGATTTTTATGAAATCAGAGACATTTAAATTTCCATAAGTGGGATGATGCCATTCTACAATTGTTTCAAAACCAATAATATGTCCGTCTGATAAATTAAGAATAGGATGGTAGAGGATTTTTATCTCATTACGTTTTATGGCATAATGAACATCTTTCTCCAGAGTATTATGTTCGAGACCCAAAGTGCGAAAATTAGGACGGAAAGGTTCAATATGGTTTCCACCCATTTGTTTTGCGCGAATCATCGCTAATTCACTATCATTAAAAATATCTTTAGCCGTCGATCGGCTTTCACTCCATGTAACCAATCCGATAGACGTTGAAAGGATTATTTTGTTTTCTGAAAGTGAAATAGGTGCTGAAATTGTTTTGTGCAAATGATCTGCAAATGCTGCAATTTTTTGTGGTTCAGTTTCACTGAGTAAAATAATTGCAAAGCGGTCTGCTGAAAGGCGCGATAAGGTGTCTTGAAAATTAATGAGACGGTTTAAACGACGTGCAATTATAAGCAGTACAGTATCCCCAACTGCTATGCCTAATTTGCGATTAATTTGGCGAAAATTGTCAAAATCAATCATAAAGACAGTCGGTCTAATTTTGATATTTGCTTTCGCCAAAGAGGTATAATTTTGTAGTCTATCAAAGAAAATTTGTTGATTAGGAAGGCCGGTTAAGCTGTCGTGGATTGCATCATGCAATAAGCGTTCTTCGGATTTTTTGTGGTTAGTAATATTGACAATGGTTCCAATGACACGTGTGATTTTCCCATCTTTTTGCATAGCCGGACGTGCACGAAGAGAAAACCAATGATAATAACCACCACCAGAAGAAAGCCGAAAAATTTGATCAATGCGTCCTTTTTTATTTTTAAGAATGATATCTAATACGGCTTGAAAGCGTTCACGATCATCATGGTGCAAGGCTGAAATCCAGTTGCGCATAGGTCCATTGAGGTTATGAATTTCAGTACCAAAAAGGGTTGCCATGTTTGGATGTACAACAATACGGTCACGCTCAATATTCCAATCCCAAATAATATTTCCAGCTCCCTTTGCTGCGAGTACTTGTTGTTCAAGGTCGGAAAATATTCCTTCATGGAAAGCATCATTAGAAAAAGTTTGTTGCAGGACAGTAAAGCTGATGAGAAGAACAATGAGCACTAATCCTCCCGCTAATGCTGGCTGGATAATATCATTGTTTAAATATCCAGCTATGCAGGCATAGGCTCCAACACACCAAAAGCTAAGGAGCAACCATGTTGGGATAAGCATAATGGCACGGTCATAGCTTCTGATTGAGAAATAGATGATTAATATTATACCAAGCACAGCGGTAAGACCACAAGACAAACGCGCAATTCCAGCTGCTCTGATTGGATCATAAATAGCAAAGGCTCCTAGACTGCAAAAGGCAATGGTCCAAGCGATAGCACCGTAACTAAAATGATAATGCCAGCGGTTAAGGCTGAGATAGGTAAAAAGAAAAATGAAGAGTGTAGCAGTAAGTGCTACTTCTGTACCAGAACGCCAGATTGGTTGTGTTGTGAGTGTAACTGCAAAGAATTTATTTAAAAAGTTGAAGTCAATACCAATATAAAAAAGCACAGCCCAGGCAACAGCTGCTGTTGCAGGAAACAGCCCTGTTCCACGGACGACAAAGAGAACAGTTAACAAAAGTGCTAAGAGACCAGATATACCAAGGAGAATACCATGATAAAGCGTATAAGAATTAATTGCATCTTTATAAGCTTCAGGTTGCCATAAATAGATTTGCGGTAGATTTGCAGAGTTAAGTTCGGCCACAAATGTAACAACAGCACCAGGGTTAAGAGTAATATGAAAGATATCAGAGTTTGCACTAAGTTGACGATCGAGGGAAAAACCTTCGCTTGGCGTTATGGATTGTATCCTTGCTGATCCAAGGTCTGGCCAAAAAAATCCAGAACGCGCCATGCGGTAATGGGGGGCAACAATGAGACGATCGACTTGTTCATCTGTTGGATTTGCAAGAGAAAAAACTGCCCAATTTCCGGAAAATTTTTCATTTTTTGCCTGCACTTCAATACGCCAAACAATACCATCTGGTCCTGGTGCTGTACTTGTTTGAAAAATAGAGCTGTTTGTATGGTGAATTTCAATTGCTTGTGAGAGATCAAGAGCAGCATCCTGAGAAGAAATTTTAACTGGCTCAATTGCTTGTGCTGATGTAAGATGGACAAGAGAACTAACGACTACAATGAAAATGATGTCAATTATTTTACGCAAACTCTTCACAATGTCCCACTCTCAATATTTTAGGATGTTTAACTTTCATTTCGATTTTTGAGAAAAAACGTCCACCTTTTATAATTTATTTACATAATAAATTGTTATCACTTTTTCTTAAGTTATGTGGTTTTATATACAAATAGACCACATGTTCATTTTCTTCAATGGAACTTGAAGCAAATGAAATTCTGTATTTTAAAAGGGCAAAGTTAAACCATGAATTTCCAGATTTCACGGATATAGCTTCACTCATTAGAATCTTTATCACATGAAGTATGAATTGGGTAGTTTTGTACGCTTCTTTGCCCAATATTTCCAAAACTTATTTAATGAGAAGAGCTTTTGTGGTAAATTTTGCGATAAAATATGTGTATGTTATTGTGATGCTGTTTTGAAAAGAAGTTTTTTACTTTAGCTTGTATGAAAGAGTTGACGTTAAATCATCAAAATTTATGAGGGGTCCTACAGGTCCGACAGCAGTTAATGTTGGAGTGGAATTTGTAAAAAGACTATGTGCTAAATCAGTTAATCTTTTAGGCGTGATGAGATTGAGGCGTTCAATTGTTTCCGACATTGGAATTGGTCGACCATAAAGGAGTATTTGGCGAGCAATGAGATGTGCTTGACTAGAGGGATTTTCCTGTGACATTGTCAGATTCGCACGATATTGCGTTTGTGCTCGTTGCAGTTCATTGGCGTGAATATTTTTGCTGACCTTGGAAAGTTCATCAAGAATCACGGGAATAAGTTCTTTGAGCCCTTCTTGTCCGGTAGCTGCGTGAACACCAAAAAGCCCAGTATCTGAAAATCCCCAATGAAAAGCGTAAATAGAATAGCATAATCCACGTTTCTCTCTTACCTCTTGAAAAAGACGTGAAGACATACCACCACCAAGAATAATTGAAAGAATTTGGGCAGCATAAAAATCACGCGCATGATAAGCACGCCCTTCAAACCCTAGAACAACTTGTGTATCCATTAAATCGCGATATTCACGAAAGTCGCCACCGACATAATTTGCAAGATTAGTAAGAGGTGCGGTTGAATGGGAGCGAAAAGTACCAAGACGACTTTCAACTTCTCGCAAGAAACTTTCGTGTTTTACAGCTCCTGCAGCAACGACAATCATACGATCTGCACTATATTGTTTATTGATGAAATTATGGAGATCAGTAGATGTAAATGATTGAATAGTTTTAGCTGTTCCTAAAATAGAGCGTCCAAGGGATTGATGACGAAAGGCTGTTTCTGTAAAGTGATCAAAAACAATATCATCAGGAGTGTCATGAGCGGCACCAATTTCCTGAAATATTACTTGTTTTTCTCGTTCTAGTTCATTGTCGTCAAATTTTGAATGCATTAAAATATCGGCTAAAATGTCTATAGCAAGTGGGATATCGCTTTTAAGTACACGTGCAAAGTAAGCTGTTGTTTCAATACTGGTTGTGGCATTGATTTCACCGCCAACATCTTCAATATCGGTTGCAATTTGAAAAGCAGTGCGGTTTTCGGTTCCTTTAAAAGCCATATGCTCAAGAAGATGAGCAATACCATGCTGTGTGGAGGTTTCATTGCGTGAGCCTACTTTAACCCATATTCCGAGGGCAACACTATTAATTTGTTGCATTGTATGTGTGGCGATAGTCAAGCCATTGCTAAGGCGACATATATCTACATCCATGTATTTACAACTCCATTAAATAAACTAAATACCTCATTGTAAGGGTATTAGAATATTCTTGATTTAAGTTAATGCAGCTAACTTTAATAAGATGCACGCGATTTTAAAGAGATATAATCTTTTACTATTTTTTCATCATTAGCAAGACTTACAAAGTGTTCTTCGCGTTTCATTACATCATTGAGATGAGATGGCCATGGGGCATGAAGTCCACAAGCACTTTTAATAGTACCAGGAAATTTAGCTGGATGAGCTGTGGCAAGGACGATCATTGGAATATGGTTTTTTTTGTTTTTACGCGCTACTTGAAGAGCGACGGCTGTATGTGGATCAACAAGATAGCCACTTTCCTTATAGACACTATCAATTGTTTGAGCTGTTGCTGCCATGTTGCTTTTCCCAGCGGAAAATATGGAACGAATATTTTTGAGTTGCTTTTCATCAAGAGTAAAACGTCCTGATTGTTTCAAGTTTTCCATTGCATTGCGAATCCACATTGGATCACGATTGCCACTTTCAAAGAGCAAACGTTCAAAATTAGAAGAGACCTGAATATCCATAGAAGGTGATGTTGTATGGACTATTGGTTGTGTTTCGTAAGTACCAGTGGTCAATGTACGTGCAAGGATGTCGTTATCATTCGTTGCGATGACCAGTTGAGCAATAGGTAATCCCATACGGGCTGCGACATAACCTGCAAAAATATCACCAAAATTTCCAGTAGGAACAGTAAATGAAATAGCTCTATCAGGAGCTCCTAAGGAAAGTGCAGATGAAAAATAGTAAACAATTTGCGCCATGATACGTGCCCAATTTATAGAATTAACACCTGAAAGCGCTCTTTTTTTACGAAAATTGTGGTCATTAAACATTGCTTTGACAAGAGCTTGGCAATCATCAAAATTTCCTTCAATGGCAATGGCATGAACATTTGAACATTGATTGGTTGTCATTTGCCGTTGTTGAACAGGTGATACACGTCCTTTAGGAAATAAAATAAAAATATCTGAGTGTTCTTTTCCAGCAAAAGCCTGTATCGCAGCCCCTCCTGTATCACCTGATGTTGCAGCAATAATCGTTGCACATCTATTTTTTTTAGTCAAAACATAATCCATCAGTCGAGAAAGAAACTGCATTGCTACATCTTTAAAAGCTAAAGTAGGACCATGAAAGAGTTCGAGGATAAATTCATCTGCTCCAGTTTGTCGTAATGGACAGATTGCTGGATGGTGAAAGGTTGCATAAGATTCAGCGATCATATTTTCAAAAGCTGTATATTCGATTTCGTTATTCACAAAGGGCCACAGAATAGTTTTAGCAATTGTTGTATAGGACTGACCACGAAGTGCTCGTAATGCATCAAATGATAGCTGAGGAAATTTATCTGGCAGATAAAGCCCCCCATCACTTGCCAATCCCGTCATGATCGTTTCCGTAAAGCTTAAAGCAGGGGCTTCACCTCTCGTGCTGATATATTCCATAAGTCTTATCCTTTTTTTATTTCTGGAAAATTGGTGAAGTTATTTATTTCACGTTTTTCATAATATTTAAATTATTAAATGGATAGAGTTTTTAACCCAATAATGAAAGGAAATAGTCTTAAGCATTTTTATTTTGAGATATAAACGTCAAATTTTCACAGAAAATCTGTTAAAGTCGAAAATTTTCTCTCTATTATTCACTCACTTAAATTTTGCAACGTATCTTCATTTGTGCACCTTCTTAAATAATAAAGTCAAATAGATAGAATGGTATTTATTGAAGAACTTTTTTGTAAAACTCAATCATTCATCGTTATTTTATGCTCTTATACTTTGTAACAATTAAATCTGCTAAAATGAATGTTGAAATGATACAACTCAAAATTCACACTGGAAAATTTATAAGGTAATTTTATGGCATTTCGTGCGCAAATCTATACTGTGAATAATTTTTGTTTAGCTTAATTTATTATTTTGTATACTAATAGATATTATATTTGTTCTATACAATATGGGAACCTAAAGTTTATCCATAGAAAACATACGACAGCCTGCTAAATGATGTGAAGCAGGCTGTAAAATATTCTTATTTTAAATAGAAAAAATAACTGAGTATCTTTGAATTATTTGCCTTTAAGTTTTCCTATTGCCCATCCGATTATCCCGCTAAATATGGACATAACAAATCCAGTCAAGAATCCAAAACCCAAAGCTCCTACTGTAGAAAAAACTCCTAGCGTAATTGGTTCAAATACTTTCTCAAATTTTCCTTCAATGGCAGTTTCACTTTTTGCTCCATGAGTGAAACTTGGGACATAAAGAGAAGCTATATCGATAGCTTTTTTCTTTCCCTGTTCTATTAGAGAGACAGTTTCCCATTGAATATCATTTTTCACATGATTGGCATGAACATTTATAACTTGTGAAAGCAAAAAAGCAACTGCTATAAAAATATTTAATACGTAAGTTTTCAATACCTTAATCATAATTTATCACCAATACTTTTACTTTTATTTTAATTTGAATTGAATAGATGCATCGGCAGAATTAGTGCACATTGAGAGAAACAGAAGCATTTAAAGCTTTTTCATTCTTAATGTGATAATTCATTAGTTTTTTGTCATCAACAATGGATAAATACAGAATATATCCATTGTTTATATTTCGTATGAGAAGGTTTTATTCTGATAAAATTTCAATTTTAAAGAGATTTAAAATACGATATTATTTTACCTATTATCCATCCTAAAAACATGCCTATCGTACTTGATGCATATCCAAGTGCCATCCCAACACCAAAGGTTCCGAGTGTAAGAGGTTCAACGACCTTTTCAAATTTTTCTTCAATAGTAGTTTCATTATCCACTCCAAGATTTAGAATGGGGCTATAGAGAGAAACGGTATGGACTGCATCCTGTTTTTTCTGCTCTATTGCAGAAACAAAAATATTCTCACGATAAGCATTATTTTGCAAATAGTTTGCATGTGCATTTACAACCTGTAAAAGAGAAAAGGCAGACATAATGAAAATACTTAACATATTATTTTTAAACAATTTAATCATAATTTACCTCAAATATTTTATACTATTCAATATATATGCGTAAATTTACACTTTTGATATTTGGATATAATCTACAATATTTATATCTTATAGAAAGAGAAGCTTCATTATGTTATTATTTGAAATAATACATCAACACATAATGAAGCCATTATTTTAGGATTTTAGACGAGGTTGAATTATTTGAACATCAATACTATGTCCTTTATCCAACTTATTATCGATCCGATAAAGCTTATTGCATATCCAGCAAACAATAGTCCCACTCCTATAGTCATAGGCTCAAGGACCTTTTCAATTTTCCCTTTACCTATTGTTCCATTTTCTGTTTGATAATTTACAGATGGAACATAGAAAGCAGTCGTAGAAACTATATTAGATTCCGCATACTTTACTTGTTCCATTGGGAAGACAGAAAATTCCTCTTTTTGAGTATCGTTTTTCAAATAGTTTGCATTAACATTTACAGTTTGAGAAATAAAAAAAGCGCTCGCTATAAAAATGCTTAAGATATAATTTTTAAATATTCTGACCATAACTTTACCTCAAATATTTTTAAGTTATATATGTAAGAAAATATACATAATGTTTATACATCTCACGCTATATACAATTTATATATTTCAATATGTATTTTTAGTCAATAATAAAAATACATATAAAAATATAAATATAATTTTTTATAAACATTATTGTAAAAATGTAACAGTAATAATTACAAAAATATTTTTTAAATTTTATAAAATATTTTGTTATGTATTATATATAAATAACATATTATGATCATATAATTTTTATAAAATGATATTAATATTATTTTTTTAATAAATTTATAGATACTAAAAAATATACATTTCTCTCATAGTATAAAGTATAGCTCGAATTGGATATAGATAAATGATATTATCTTTTTCTTGCCAATGTGAACAGCATATTACTGTGATGTAAAGCAGTGTATAGAAGAATATCAATTCAGACACATTTATGAGTGCTGAAAGATCGGCATTAGATAATATTTTTTAACATTTTCTTCTTTCCAAACTGAAAATCCGCTTTTATTTTTAGAAAGAGTGTCTTTTCTAAAGTTGGATTACTTTTGAAAAGATCTTATTTCATTGTTTATTTAAAAAGTCTATGTAAGTACTTTCGGAAAATTTTGAGCAACTACTTGTATCTCTTTACGTTGTTTAACATTTATGTGCTTTTTTAAGAAATTCTTCTCGAGGTACTCAAGCCTATTTTACAATTATAGATATGATGATAAAGTCCCATATATAAAATTCTTAGGGCATCAGAATCTTTGACGTTTATAAAGAAGAAAGATGGCATCGCTATACACTTTGCTCGCTCCTACTGTTACTACAATCTTTGCCTCTTGAGATAATTTATTAAGAGGCATTTTATTTCTTTCTTTATTTAATTCAGCATATCCAGATTTGAAATGAGAGAATCTTACAATATTCGGTTTTTTTTGTTTAATTTAATAATGATAAATTATGATTATAAATCAATGTTTTTGTCTGTAAATTACTTGGTGTGAAATGTTGTTTATAAAATGCACATCTTCATACGAATGTATTCTTTTTATCTTTTGTAATCTTAGGGAGGTTGTACCAATTGATGCTGTTAAAATACTGTTTAAGCTGCAAAGTAAATAAGCCTTCAACAAGTTTACGAGATTTGGATTGAGTAAATATAAGTCCTTCTAACTCAACAAGGACGCTTTTGTTGTTTTCAATAAACTCTTGTATTCCATAGATTCCGTGAATTTTAATCTGTTTTTCCATGATCAATACGCACATACTCTAAAAATTTACCATAGTGTGTGATTTTTTTTGATCAGATAGAAGAGGCTAGCAATTTTTCACATTTTATCGAGCAGGGCATCGTAATATTCCTTTTTTGAAAAATATAATAATTTATCAGGATGGACTGCTGAGTTTGGGAGTGGGATATCGGATTTGAGATAGATAAGCAGGTTTTGATTTTTATGAGTTTTCATCCCTGTTTTTTACTTTGTTTAAAGCACGTGCAATAACTGGCTTATGATTGCTCAATGAGATGCTATATTTTTTCCTTCATATTGAAATGCAATTCACCCGTACCGTGAATTATGCATTTATTGAAGTTGTTATAAAAGAAGCAGCGAGAAGAGAAGGGCATTTGAGTAAAAATGCTTCTTACCAGAGTTTACAAACTGATATATTCAAGAGATTTTTTATAATAGATTTCGCCATACTGCCATTGCTTCTAAGACTTCTCCTAAATGAGCATGTTTTGCGATAACTGTTTCTGCACCAGCTTCTGCAAGTGCATTAGAGTGGCCAAGATAGCTATGTGATCCTCCCGTAAAGCCGATGACACGCATGCCTGCTGCTATGGCTGCGTGTATACCATGAAGTGAATCTTCTATAACGATAGTGTTTTGGGGCTCTACCTGTAATTGTTGTGCGGCAAAAAGGAAAACATCAGGGGCCGGTTTCGTTCTTTTTGTTCCAACTTCAGGTGCTGAAAATATTTTACCTTCAAAAAGGTCATAGAGATCAACCGTGGTGAGCATCTCTTTTATATCTACGCTTTTTGCATTAGAGCAGATACAGTAGGGATAGCGTGTTTGAATAATTTCTACGGCTTCTCTTACATCATCAATAGCCCGTAATTTAGTTTTTATTTGTGTACGAAAAATATTAGTCATCTGATCTATGAGATGAGCAGAAATTGGTTTTTCTGTTTCCTGTTCAACGTGTTTAAGAATATCGCGAAAGATAAGTCCTGCAAAACGCTCACTCAATTCTTCGGGTGATATTTCATATCCTGTTTGTTTGAGCAATTGAGATCCAATTTTTGCTGCAAGATATTCAGAGTCGACGAGAACTCCGTCACAATCAAAAATAATAAGATCTATCTGAGGCATAAGATATTCCTTTACATGTTACGAGATGGACAACTTTTATGAAAACGATATTGAGAGGATCTTATTTCATAAAAATACGCTTTGAAAATGATTCTTAATTCTTTTACGAAATAAAAGATATGGGAACAGTACATTGAAAAAAAGAAAAATAAGGTTTCATTCATATGAAAGTTTTTTTACTTAAAAAAACAAAAACAATTATCAATTTTGTAGAACTTTAACGATACGTTTACGCTATTTTGTAAATATGGATTGGTAATGCGGGCCTATAAACTATTTTGGTTGATTATAGGGCAAATTCAGTTAATTTTGTTGGGTTTTTCATGACAGTTATTCAGCTTCAAAAAGATTTTCTTCGTACTCCCTCACAGATGCCATGGCGCAATAAAATTTTTAAAGGAGATTGTGTTTCCGTTCTAGAAAAACTTCCAAAACATTCCGTTGATATGATTTTTGCGGATCCACCTTATAATTTGCAATTGGACGGAGCTTTATACCGTCCAGATCATTCGCTTGTTGATGCGGTTGATGATGCATGGGATCAGTTTGAGAGTTTTGCTGCTTATGATGCTTTTACCCGTGCATGGTTGCTTGCTTGTCGTCGTGTATTAAAACCCAACGGAACACTTTGGGTTATCGGATCTTACCATAATATTTTTCGAGTTGGGACGGCATTACAAGATTTAGGTTTTTGGATGCTTAATGATATTATTTGGCGCAAAAATAATCCGATGCCTAATTTTCGAGGGCGCCGTTTTCAAAATGCTCATGAGACGCTTATTTGGGCCGTGCGAGATCAAAAAGATAAAAAGTACACATTTAATTATGATGCCTTAAAAGCGGCAAATGAAGATCTACAAATGCGTTCAGATTGGCTTTTCCCTCTCTGCACTGGAGCTGAACGTTTGAAGGATGATTCAGGGCGTAAATTACATCCAACACAAAAACCGCAAGCGTTATTAGCACGTATTATTATGGCTTCTAGTAAACCTGGTGATGTTATTCTTGATCCATTTTTTGGTTCGGGAACAACAGGTGCTGTTGCCAAGCTTTTAGGGCGTGATTTTGTTGGGATTGAACGCGAGCAAGATTACATTGATGCAGCATGTGAGAGAATTGCAGCGGTTAAACCTTTAGCGCAACCAGAACTAGCGATTTTGGATAGAAAAAAAGCAGAACCGCGCGTAGCATTCAACAGTTTGCTTGAAGCAGGTTTACTCTATCCTGGAGAAGTTCTTTATGATCGTAAGAAGCAAGTATCTGCTATTGTAAGAGCTGATGGTACGATTATGCATGGTGGTGAAGCGGGCTCAATTCACGCAATGGGAAGAAAGGCTCAAGATTCGCAGAGTTGCAATGGTTGGACATTTTGGTATTATGAGGAAAATGGACGGTTGAAGTCCATAGATCATTTAAGAATGATCATACGTTCACAAATGTTAAAAACGGGTGTTTTATGAACTAAGCTGATCGCTTCATTCTAGAGTGATCATCAATGTACCTGATCTTGATTGAGATGGACGTGAGGGTATTTTATGCCTTTCTTAGATGTATTTTATTAACACACTAATCTCGCTTGTAAGCGGCAAGCGAGTATTTTTATGCTTCTTGTGAAAGAAATTAAAATGAGAAATTTTCACTCTACGTTCTGATTTTATTTCCAAAACAGTAAAATTTTAATATAATCTTATAAAAATGAAATATCAAAATTAAAAGGCTCATTCAGAAGTTCAAAATTAAGTGCTTATTTGAGGTAATACGTGCATCTATAAAGTGCGTAAAATGTATTGGTTTATAAAGATAATTTAGCGTTATTCATATTGAGTTCCCCCCTCGAATATCGTCAAATTTTCTTATTTCAGACCTATTTCATATTGAATCAATGAAATTTACTTGCTTGTATGTCATAAGCGGGGTTGGCCTGTGAATAAAATTGTTAAAGAAAGAACTAAAAAGTACCTTTTATGAACCGTCTCAAGTGCCAAGGGTTGTTGTAGGGGGCTGGTAAATATAATGATGGTGTTGATTTGCTCCTTCATAAGCGAAAAAAGGATAGATCCTGAAATTTAAATCTAAGCTTATCTATTCCTCCTTAATTCTTATCTGTAGAAAAAATTGGTTATTTCATTTTTTTAAGTTTTTCTTTTACAGATTAATACATGACCGTTAGAGATACAAAAGTCTCCGTTAGAAAACATTTTTACGAATAGGGAAGGCTATTTAAATCTGAAAGAATTGGGAAGTGCTACGGAAATGGCTTTTTTTATAACAGTAGGTAGTGCTTCTTCGGCAAGATGTTGAATGTTACACCACCAACCATTTTCACAATTCATTTCATGAACATCCTCAGTATAGTAAACATCGAGTTTTAGAGAAAAGTGAGTAAAAACATGCGTAATTTGTCCTTTGAATTGCCAATTGGCAGTAAAGGGTGCATTTTGGAGTCCATTTTCGTTGTTTATGCCAATATTGTTAGGAATTTGGGTCATTCCACCAAGGAGCTTTTGCGTCTGTCGTTTTTCCAAATAAATTTGTTTCTTTTTATTAAGGGCCACAAAAGCAATACCTGTTTTTGAAGGGCGTTCTTTTTTAGGGGCTTTGACTGGAAAAGATTCCGGTTGTTGCGTCTTTGCTGCTTTGCATAAACATTGAAGAGGGCAGGTATAACAAGATGGTTTGCGTGGAGTACAAATTGTTGCTCCTAAATCCATCATTGCTTGAGCAAAGTCACCAGGACGATTTAAAGCAGTAATTTTTTGTGTTTTTTCTTTAATTTCAACTTTTGCTTTTTGTAATATTGAAGTGATAGCAAAAAGGCGCGCTACCACACGTTCGACATTACCATCAACCACTGCTACAGGGTGATTAAAAGCAATTGAAGCAATGGCTGCGGCAGTATAATCTCCAATGCCGGCTAGAGTTCGCAATTCTTTTACAGATTGTGGAAATTGTCCCGCGTAGTTTTCAACAAGCTGTTGCGCACATTTTTTAAGATTACGTGCGCGTGAATAATAACCAAGTCCAGCCCATGCTTTCATGATGTCATCTTGTGAGGCTTTTGTTAAAGAGGAAAGATCAGGCCATAGTTTCAGAAACTTTTTAAAATAAGGCTTAACTGTTTCAACGGTTGTTTGTTGAAGCATGATTTCAGAAAGCCAAACTTGATAAGGATCAGGACGGATACCTTGTTTTTGCTTTTCGGGGGTAATCCGCCATGGGAGATGTCTGTGATTTTGATCGTACCAAGCAAGGAGGTGCGAAGAAATTTCATACATGATTGTTTTCAAGCATAGGGAGATATAAAATGCAAAAGAAAAAATTATTTATTTTGTTGATATTTCATAAATTGAGGAGGCAATAATTTTTAGATAAAACAAATGATTTTAATTTAGTAAGCGGTTGAACAATGATCTAAAAATGAGAAAACAACTTAAAAAACATATTTTTTATTCTCTTTCTGAGACGGTATACAAAATACTTGATCCAGTTTTACGCAAACGGACAGGGCTTAATGTAGCGCTTATAGAACATTGGCCACAAATTGCGGGCTATAATATCAGTGAACATACAATGCCGCTTAAAATTATTTGGAAACGTCGTGCAGATCAAGATGAAGTTTTTCAGCCAGCAACACTTGTTGTCGCATGTGAAGGATTTGCTGCGTTAAAATTGATGCATGAAACAGAGGAATTACTTCATAGAATTAACGGATTTTTTGGCTATATTGCTATTGATCGCATCAAGATTGAGCAAAGGAGTATGTCTGTTTTTATGAATCACTTGCCTCTAAAACCATCTTTGAGTGAACAAGACAAAAAATGCGTGGAAAAAATGCTTGAAGGAATTGAAGATAAAAGCTTGCGCCAATCACTTTATAAACTTGGCTGTTGCATTTTCTTGGAAAAAAATAATAAATAGAAAGATATTTTATATATTTTTCTTTAATATATGAGAAAGCATTGGATTCTTATTCGTTAATAACAACAGAAAAGTATTATTTATGGTAAAATATCGTTCTTTTTTATCTTTCGGGATAATTTTTCTCTTCATAACGATTGTACAAAACAGTGTAACAGTTGCTTTAGCGCGTGATCCAAAACCAGTGGCAACTGTTGATATGGCAGAGATTCTCCAATCGGGTAAAGTAAAGGATCGCTTTGAGGGAGAGGCGGATGCACCAGTCGTCATTGTTGAGTATGCTTCGTTGACATGTACCCATTGTGCGCATTTTTATAATGATATACTTCCTCAAATTCGTAAAAAATATATAAAAACAGGAAAAGTAAAACTGATTTTCCGCGATTATGCTTTTGATCCTCGGGCAACAGCAGGTTTTATGTTGGCACAGTGTGCGCCAGAAGATCGCTATTTTCCTTTGATAGAAGTTTTATTTCAAAAACAAAATGAATGGGCTTTCGGAAAAGATGCTCTAACACCATTAAAAAAAATTGGCTTAATGGCTGGTTTTACAGATGAAAGTTTTGCTGCATGTTTGAAAAATCAAGCCATTTTAGATGAAGTGAATGCATCCTTTGAGCGTGGTAAAAAACTTGGTGTTACAGCAACGCCTACTTTCTTTATTAATGGTAGTAAATATGAAGGTGCCATGAAAGTAGAAGACTTTTTTTCAGTGATTGATAGTTTTCTTAAAAACTGAATCTTAATTTTCCAGAAGATGGATAGTGATACTTTTAGTCATTATTACTTTTGGAAGGATTAATATTATGCATTTATGAAGCAATACTTTTTTGAGCTGATTTTGAATCAAATCATTGCTTTTAAGTGAGCCTAGGTTGAATGATGTTTTGATGCTGATATGGGAGGATTTGTACAATGAAAAAATGGGTTTATAGTTTTGGAGATGGAAAGGCAGAAGGAAGTGCAAGTGAGCGTAACCTTCTCGGAGGTAAAGGGGCTAATTTGGCAGAAATGAGTAATCTTGGTTTGCCCGTACCACCTGGATTTACGCTGACAACAGAAGTTTGTAATTTTTATTATGCCCATAACAAATCATATCCAGAAGAGCTACAGGAATCTGTTAAGCAAGCACTAAGACGCATTGGTGAACAAACAGGACGTGAATTTGGGAGTGAGCAAAAGCCACTTTTGCTTTCTGTTCGTTCAGGGGCTAGGGCTTCTATGCCAGGGATGATGGATACAGTGCTTAACCTTGGCATGAATGATGAGACTGTAAAAGCCATTGCTTTACAAGCTAATAATGAACGTTTTGCTTATGATAGTTATCGGCGTTTTATCCAAATGTATTCTAACGTTGTTTTGGGGTTAGATCATTCGTATTTTGAAGAAATTCTTGATGAAGCAAAAGTACGCAATGGTTACACTATTGATACAGAAATGACAGCAGATGATTGGAAGAATATTATTACTTCTTATAAAGCATATGTTGAAGAAAAATTAGGAAAGCCTTTTCCACAAAATCCTGAACAGCAGTTATGGGGAGCAATTGGAGCCGTTTTTTCAAGTTGGATGACAGCACGTGCAGTTACCTATCGCCGTTTACATAATATTCCTGAAAATTGGGGAACGGCAGTTAATGTGCAAGCTATGGTTTTTGGCAACATGGGTGAAGATTCGGCAACAGGTGTTGCTTTTACACGCAATCCATCGACAGGAAAAAAAGAACTTTATGGTGAATTTTTAGTTAATGCGCAAGGGGAAGATGTGGTGGCGGGCATTCGAACGCCTCAAAATATTACAGAAAATGCGCGTATTGTTGCTGGTTCAAATAGACCGTCATTAGAAAAAATTATGCCTGAGGCTTTTTTGAAATTATGTCATATAGCGCAGAAGCTTGAGCAGCATTATCGGGATATGCAAGATCTCGAATTTACCATTGAAAAAGGTAAATTATGGATGCTTCAGACTCGTTCAGGAAAACGCACGGCTCGTGCGGCTCTCAAGATAGCAATTGAAATGGTTGAGGAGGGGTTAATAAACCATGAAGAGGCTGTGATGCGTATTGATGCAAAGTCGCTTGACCAACTTTTGCATCCAACACTTGATCCCAAAGCAGAACGTTTTGTTATAGGACGTGGTTTACCTGCTTCTCCTGGAGCCGCAACTGGTGAAATTGTTTTTACTTCAGAAGAGGCAGAAACTGTGTCGGCAGAAGGTCGCAAAGTTATTTTGGTCCGTGTAGAAACGAGCCCAGAAGATATTCATGGTATGCATGCTGCAGAAGGAATTTTAACAACGCGTGGCGGTATGACAAGTCACGCTGCTGTTGTTGCGCGGGGGATGGGAAAACCATGTATTTCTGGTGCTGGCAGTGTGCGGATTGATTATAACACAAATACGCTGTTTGCTTCAGGAGAAAGCTTTAAAAAAGGTGATGTTATCACAATTGATGGTGGAAGTGGAGAAATTTTCAAAGGGAAAGTTGCAATGTTGCAGCCTCAGCTTTGCGGAGACTTTGCAAAATTAATGGAATGGGCTGATGAGATGCGACGTATAAGAGTTCGCGCTAATGCTGATACACCATCTGATGCGCGTATGGGGCGCTCTTTTGGGGCTGAGGGTATAGGTCTTTGCCGTACGGAGCATATGTTTTTTTCTGATGAACGTATCGTTGCCATGCGTGAAATGATTTTAAGTCATGATGAAAATGGTCGTCGTAAAGCACTAGATAAGCTTTTGCCAATGCAGCGTTCAGATTTTAGTGAATTATTTGAAATTATGTGTGGTTTACCTGTTACTATCCGCTTGCTAGATCCACCATTACATGAATTTTTGCCTAAAACGAAAGCAGAAATTCTTGATGTTGCAACAGCTATGGGTGTTTCTGCTGAAGTGCTTGCTGAACGCGCTCAGCAGTTACACGAATTTAATCCTATGCTTGGATTACGTGGATGCCGTTTAGCTATTACTTATCCTGAAATTGCAGAAATGCAAGCGCGGGCGATTTTTGAAGCAGCAGCAGAAGCTGCCCAAAAATCTGGATCTCCTGTTATGCTTGAAATTATGGTGCCACTTGTTGCGCTTAAATCTGAACTCGATTTTGTAAAAGCGCGTATTGATCAGGTTGCTGAGGAAGTGATGAAAGAAAAGGGAAGCACTATTCAATATATGGTTGGGACGATGATTGAGCTTCCAAGGGCGGCGCTTCGAGCAGATGAAATAGCTGAAACTGCTGAATTTTTTTCATTTGGAACAAACGATTTGACACAAACCACTTTTGGGATTTCCCGTGATGATGCTGCCCCTTTTTTGGCTACTTATTTTCAAAAAGGTCTTTTAGAGCAAGATCCTTTCGTGTCTATTGACCGTGATGGAGTAGGAGAACTTATTACCATTGCTGCACAGCGTGGACGATCAAAGCGTGCAAAAATAAAATTGGGAATTTGCGGTGAACATGGAGGCGATCCTGCCTCTATTGCTTTATGCGAAGAAAATAACCTAGATTATGTTTCGTGTTCTCCTTTTCGAGTACCAATTGCTCGTTTAGCAGCAGCCCAGGCCGCAATAGCAAAAAGGATATAATGGGTTAATATTTTTTTGTTGTATAGTTATTACTGAAATAAATTTTTATATATTCTTTTATTTTCTTTAATAAAGGAAATAAAAGTGCTTCTAAAATGCACGATAAGTTATGTTACGCGAGAAAGTGTATTTTTGAGAGGTTTATGAGAGAAAATATAAAGCAGGATAGACAAAGATGTATTATCTATTAACTAACCTCTTGATAGAGAGAAACGTGTTATTGTGCAGTTAATTTACACGTTTGTTTTTTATAGGGGAATGAACTCCTCACGCAAAATAGAATGCTCCAAACAAATGCATTTTTTTTGCACATCATGCTGTTTGAGATAGACATCTCTCAGTGGATGTCCCATTTCACATTGACATTTGTGGAATGGGGATTATGTAACCCCCCCCCCCGTAAGTTTATAAAAATCTTCCCAAAGTATATAAACTCTACTATGCGCCACCATCTTTACATTCCTGTAAGGAATATCAAAGTTGTACAATATGTTGATTTATAATGATAATTTTTTATTTCTTATATTGAACGAAAGCTGCAAAGGTCATAAGATTTTCTCATTTCAACTTCTTTTATAATGAATCAATCAAAACCATGTTTTTTGCATGTTACAGGCGGAATTAGCGTCTGTGGATAAAAAATAAAGCAAGGATATGCTTTTTTTATGAATCGTCTCAAGTGTCAAGAGCTGTCACAAATTGAAGGTAGGTACAGTGTGTAATGATGCCGGCTTGCTTCTTCATAAGTGTAAAGATGATAGCGCACAAGTGGGGCTGCTATTATTATTCACGGGCAGTTGTTGCGAAATGGGCTTGGGTGCTTTAGAAATATTTTTTTAAGAAAGCCCGTGAATGGCAATCCGCGTATATTCCGTTTAGGACATTTTGTTTTACGTGAGGAGGCGTGGGCCCAAAAAGATACGAGCTAAATAAAAGCATGAGGCAATAGGTAATCTCCATTATTTTAAAGACATTGCTTTAGATGTCTTTGAAAGTCGTAAAGCTGAATTAAAAGGAAATGGCAAAGATGAAAATTGGTTTCTACCCTTAAAATTTCATATTCTTCCCAAATTAAACTGTCTCTCTGTTTCAGAGATTATACAAACAGAGATGCGCAATGCCCTTGCCTCCATTTGGCATACAAAAGCTATAGCAGTTGAGAAAGTACTAAACTGTCTTAACATTTGCTTCAAACATGCTGCTGCGTTAGGTTTGGATGTTGATTTATAGGCGACACCAAAAGCACACGTTCTCTTAGAAAACAACGTCATAAAACACAAAACTTTCCAGCAATAGATTGGAGAGAATTGCCGATTTTTTATCAGACACTTTGCGAAACAACAACCATAATACAACTAGCTTTACGTCTATTTATCCTTACAGATGTTTGCACAAATTCTTTGCATCATATTTATAAAGATCAAATTGACGATAATATATGGACAATTAGTGGCTCGATAATATGAAAGGTTTACGTGATACTATAAAAATTTCGTGTCCTTTTATCATCAGAAGCAATAAAAATTCTAGAACGAGCGCGTTTGCTATTTTGCAATATTTCTTTTTTCTGCAATCGGTTGTGGTTTTCTTACAGCAAATTGTATGGCTCAATATGTAATGTGTAAGAAAACCATTCTGACTGATTGAATATAAGAGGGCTTGAGATGAAAGAATGTTTGAGGGAAGCATTCAACAAACGAAAGAGAATTATCATTATAAATTAAGAGATTATTTTATAGTGTAGATGATTAGCTTCAATTTAATAAACCAATTTCACGCATTTTCATTAAAATTGTGTGATTAATTTTACCAGTTACAGGAAGATCAAACATTTGTTGAAACTGTTTTAAGGCTTCTATCGTCTTTTGATCTTCTATTCCTGTGACAATAACCTCCTCATGACCAAAAATATGTAAAGCTTTTTGTACCCGTATAATATCTTCAACAGAAGGCTCTAAAACAGCTTCTTTTGAGTGTGTTATATTTCTTTTTGTTTTATTTTCCATTTCTATTTCGCTCTGCTTAATTAATATCGCAATTTCATCTGTTGTAGAATTGGGTAAAACATTATTTTGCATTTTCTGAGCAGCTTGTTGTTTCCATAAAGTGATGGCTCGGCGTGTTTTAGGTCCTTCCAGTCCATCTAATGGTCCATCATAAAGTCCTAATTTTGCTAGTTCTTTTTGCTTTTCCAGCATACTTACTGATTGAGGAGGTAAAGGTGAATTTGTATGGTGATGACTTGGAGAATGTAGAGAAGTTACACGAGAGAGTTCTTGTGATTTTGCTTCTTTTTCCAATAAAGTAGAGCTCTTCCCTATACTTTGAATGGAGGAAAATTTCATTTGAGTTAAAATATTTTGATGCGTTGTCATTTGCGAAAATAAAGCATTAAATGAAATAAATAAAAAACTAATGCTAAAAAGAAGAGATCCAACAAAAAATAAAGTATTTTTTCGTGTATAGAAATAAAGAGTTTTTGCTATCCAAAAAATAAAATGAAAAATTATAAGAAGAAGTGTTATAACAATACTACTATAGTATTTACGGTGTTTTACAGTTTTTTTTCGGGTCGTCTTTCGTTTTGTTGTCATCATTTTTATTTTCAGTTGCGTTTATGTTTCACAAAGAAACGAATGCAAATTAGTTCTTACTTTTCGCTAGAGAGAAATGCATTTACATTATTGTTTTTTCCTTTCAAACTCCTAGAATAAGCAGCTTCATTCTATCAATGTATAAGTTGATCAATCAACAAGAGCTCTTATCAATTTTTATTAATTTCAGATTTTACAAATCTTTCAATATGTATAAAGAGAACATCGAATGATTAACGTTCAAGAGCATTTTAGTGTTTGCAAACTGCATTATCACATATAATCATCTCAATAATAATATCACGTTATTCTTCATTTTTGGCGCAGATGTTTGCCTATCATTTAAAAACAAGTTAGAGACTATTTTTCTATAACGTTAAAAAGATAAGAGTCATTATATTCTTTACAATTTACATATATAGGGTTACTTTTCTGTAAACGGTTTGGTGAGAATACTGGTCTCTTAAGGTTATTATATTTTAGTGGAGCTACTTTTGTATCAATTAAATTGATGTTTACAATGTTATAGAAAAACTTGTCTTGAGATCTTGAGATGGAGTTATAAGAGATGAAGCTATTGTTTGATCTTTTGATCGACATATTGATCATGTTGGTGATGTTCTAGTAAAAATTTTATAGATAATATAAATATTTTATCACTACTAGAGTCAGAATAACAGAGTCTGACTCTTTTTAGCCTTTTCAACTAAGCTAAGATGATGAACTATTATTTAAAATAAGTATGTACACAATATGGAAAAGAAATTGGACTCTGTGTTTAATCCTTATCTCATTGCTACACTTTCTTGTGGAATAAAAGATTATAAATGTGGGGGGTACATTTCTTAACTCTTATGCACGATCATGGTTATATCTCTCACTTTTTATCATGGTATGTTCATTAATATGATCAGCCTGTAAGTGTATAATTGGGATGTTAAATTTTTACTGAATAGACAATGTATCCCATTTTATACAGCGGCATTGTGCCATATTTATAAAAAAGCCAATGATATAGATCCAATAAATGAATACTCAATTTTATAAAAAACAAATTTTATAAATTGTTTATAAAGAAACAGTGTATAAAATGCTTCTTTTATTGTATTTACCACTGCGGTACATTGATTGCCCATGATACGTTTTTTAATCAAATTATCATTTTTTTTATTTTGTATTTTTGTCATTATTTCATTTTTTGTAGCAAATCCAAGCAGTGACCATTCTTCTAGCCCCAAAAATAATGAGACAACAACGAGCGATGTGATTAGTGCATTTAAAGAAGCTTTAAATGACCTAGGAGCATTTTGTGACCGTAATATAGAAACCTGCAAAGTAGGAAAATCATTTTTAAGTTCACTTGGTGAACGCGCATATTACGGTGCAAGAGCTGCTTATGAATATTTAGGCAACATATTAGGGAACAACAATAATATCAGAGATTTCCCCTAATGTTTCTTGCAAAATCGCAATACAAGAGTTCTTACAAAGCCATACAATGTTATCTTGAAATAAGGATTTTTAACGTTCTTCGTGTTATTTATGTTAGGAAGAATAAATATTTATTTTTTATAAGTGTATTTAAGAATGATTATTCAAACGAAACAGGACTAAAATAATGGCGGAAACAATCGGTAATATCATAGAGAACTTTTCGCTTTTGGATAATTGGGAAGACCGTTATCGTTATGTCATTGAGCTTGGCCATGAATTGCCACCTTTTCCGGAAAGCGCTCGAAACGATGCTCACAAAGTTCCTGGTTGTGTTAGCCAAGTGTGGCTTTTATCTTCACGTAATAACTCAGAAGATCCAATATTGACGTTTCAAGGTGATTCCGATGCTCATATTGTGCGTGGACTTATTTACATACTCCTTGCTTTTTATTCAGGCAAAAAAGCTTCTGAAATTCGCAATTCCGATGCTCAAGAGCTCTTTGAAAAACTTGGTTTAAATGAAAATCTTACACCACAACGATCAAATGGTCTGAAATCAATGATTAAACGGATTCGTAACGAAAGCTATGTATAATCTCCTTGGTAGAAACTGCTATATATACAAAAGCTTCACACAAAACATGTATACTAAAATCAAATTTATACACGAAACCATTTTTTCGCAAAATAAGATTATTTAGTTTTTTTCCGTTTACTTTTGCGTCCAAGACCCATTTCTTTGGCTAAAGCTGATCGTGTTTTTGCATAATTAGGCGCCACCATAGGATAAGAACTATCTAACTGCCATTTTTCACGATATTCTTCTGGCAACATTCCATAATGTGTCATGAGATGACGCTTTAGAGATTTAAATTTTTTCCCATCTTCAAGGCAAATGAGATAATCAGGAAATACTGAACGCTTTGGATTAACGGCAGGCCTTTGTTTTTCAACTTCGACTTCTGTTAACTCTAGATTCCCTGCTTTACGAAAAGCAGCATGGACATCAGCAATTAAACTTGGCACTTCAGTCGGTCGAATAGAATTATTACTCACGTAGGCAGCAACAATATCAGCAACCAATGTAATAACTAAATTGCTTTCAGTCTCTAAGACTGCACGATGTTCCATTCTTGTTTCCTTTAATTTAAAATTGAGTAATTCAAAATCGAGATATAGTGCATATACTCATGATATAAAGATCTCATGCACATGAGCTTCATATTGTACAAAAATCTTTTTTGTCAATTCAATTATTCTATAAAATTGCCAAAACACAAAAAAATCAAATAAATACCTCTTTTTTGTCATAATATAAAATAAGAAAAACGAAATTATTACATGCTAAAATATATTTTTAGCCTATAACATATCATACATAACATACAATACATCACAAATATAAAAAAATATAGGATAAAATTTATTTATTTTTTTGAGAACGTAAAAGTAAAATTACTAATTATAAAAATATAATATATAAATTAGTATTTTTTATTTTGAATACTTATAATTTAGTAATTTTATTTTTACTAAATTTTAAATTTATTTTTATTATTTATATTTATTAAATTTAATAATAAAGAACATACTATATTATAAATAAGGCACAACAGCATTACTTATAATATAAAACTATTCATTAAAACGACATAGAATATTTTTATGTTTTATACATTAATAAAAATACTTTAAATATAGTTATTACTTTCTATAAATTTATAAGATTATACTGTTTCAAAAAAAATCAATTCTTTTTCTCATAGTTTAATTGTCTTACCAATTACTTTCATTATAAAAGTGGTATTATATCCCTAGAAAACAATAGCTGTGATATGTAATGGACAGAAAGGTATTAGTTTTAAAAATTATCATGGCGCTATTTTTACAAGTGAATAGAACTTATAGATTTTTACACTTGCATCAATAATTATGATTCTAACATATAAACGAAGCTGTTAACATATTTTAATATAGGATTGTGTATGACCCGCACTTTTGCAATTCCTCCCAAAGCATTTAGAATCACTCATAAGGAAATATATCATGGTATTTTTCGTGATGATCCCTATCATTGGCTACGTGCGTCTAATTGGCAAGATGTTTTTAAAAATCCTAACTGTCTTGATCCAAATATTCGACATTATCTTGAAAAAGAAAATGCTTATCAATCAGCTCAAATGGCTGATACAAAACCATTACGAGATTTGCTTTTTACCGAAATGAAAAACAGGATCCAAGAGAATGATAGTTCTGTTCCTATAAAACATGGCCCTTTTGCTTACGGATTCTCTTATGTTACCGGAGGTCAACAACCGCATTATTTTCGGACACCAAGGAATGGCGGAGAAAAAACCGTTTACCTTAACGGTGATATCTTAGCAGAAGGCAAAGAATATTTCAAATTTGGTTCAGTTCAAGAATCTCCTGACCATACACATGTGGTATGGACCTATGATGACAAAGGATCAGAATTCTATACAGCTAAAATTCGTAATTTTGAGACATTGTCTGATTGCATGGACACAATTACTGATACATCTGGTCAAATTGTATGGGATGCTAGATCTGAAGGTTTTTTCTATACTAAGATGGATAAAAATCACCGACCTTCAGAGCTCTATTATCACCGATTAAACACTGATCAATCACAAGATAAGCTTATTTTTCGCGAAGACAATCCAAGTTTTTTCTTAGATGTAAGCGGCTCTAAGCTTAATGATATTATTTATATTAATATTCATGATCATGAAACATCAGAGATCTGGTTGATTCCTGCTGAGGCGCCTTTTACTACTCCCCAATGTGTACGGAAACGACAAAAAGGTATTGAATATTCACTTACAGAAGGTGGTGATGTCTTTTATATTCTGACCAATCTAGATAATGCAAAAGATTTCAAAATTATGGTAGCGCCATATACATCTCCACAATCAGAAAATTGGTCTGAGTTTGTCCCACATCAGCTTGGGTGCCTAATATTATCCCATGATGCTTATCAAGATTTTCTTGTCTGGATCGAACGTTTTGAGGGGCTTCCACGTATAAAAGTAATGGAACGTACCACTAAACAAGTTAATTCCATTGCTTTTACTGAAGAGGCTTATTCTTTAGGTCTACAAGGGGTTGCAGAATATAACAGTCTAACTATTCGTTTTTCCTATTCGTCTATGACAACACCTGATCAAGTGTTTGATTATGAGATGAAAAGTCGTAAACGAATGCTTTTAAAAACGCAAATAATTCCCTCTGGGCATAATAAAGATGCATATGTAACACGACGTGTTACAGCAATAGCAGACGATGGTGAGAAGATTCCTATTTCACTTTTTTATCACAAAAACACTCCTCTTGATGGTGGTGCACCTTGTCTTCTTTACGGTTATGGCGCTTATGGGATCTCTATTCCTGCCAGTTTCAATAGTAATCTATTTTCTCTAGTAAACAGAGGTTTTATTTACGCGATTGCTCATATTCGCGGAGGAAAAGAAAAGGGAGTAGAATGGTATGAAAAAGGAAAGCATTTCTTTAAGCACAATACATTTACAGATTTTATTGCTTGTGGGCGTTACCTTGTAAACAATAAATTCACTTCTCACGACCGGCTTATTGCTTATGGTGGTTCAGCAGGGGGGATGTTGATGGGAGCCATTGCCAATATAGCTCCACAGGATTTTGCGGCAATCGTAGCGAATGTGCCTTTTGTTGATGTCTTAGCGACAATGTTAGATGCTTCATTGCCACTTACACCTCCAGAATGGGCCGAATGGGGAAATCCTCTTGAATCAGAAGAAGATTATAAGCTTATTGCTTCCTATTCACCCTACGATAATGTCAAAGCTCAAAACTATCCTCCTATACTTGTGATGGCAGGATTAACAGATCCTCGTGTAACTTACTGGGAGCCTGCAAAATGGGTGGCAAAATTACGAGACTTAAAAACAGACGATAATGCAATTTTATTACGTATTAATATGGATTCAGGGCACGCTGGTGCAGCTGGACGTCTTTCAAAGCTAGAAGAAGTTGCCTATATCTATGCATATATTCTCAAGATAGCAGAAAAAGACTGTTGCTAATCCATAATGTCTGTGTTTGAAAGTCCCCGATAATTTATTGGTTTATAGGGACTTTCATACACTAAAAAATTATCTAGATAGCTTAAAATTCACATTCTTCATAAAGTTTCAAAACATAGTCCCAATTAACTAAATGGTCTACAAAGGATTCGAGGTACTTTGGTCGAGCATTGCGATAATCAATGTAATAGGAATGTTCCCACACATCGACACCCAAAATAGGTCGAGCATTGTGAATTAAGGGATTTTCGCCATTAGGCGTTTTCATAATTTCAAGCTTGCCATCTTTAACAGCAACCCACGCCCATCCAGAACCAAATTGGGCACTAGCAGCAGCAATAAAATCAGTGCGGAATTTGTCGTAACCACCTAGATCAGCGTCAATAGCTTTTGCTAACTTTTCAGGAAGTTTTTGACCACCACCATCTTTTTTCATCCAAAGCCAAAAGTGGTTATGATTGTAATACTGTGCTGCATTATTAAACAAACCAATATTTTTTCCAAAACTTTTTTTAACAATATCTTCAAGGCTTTCATTTTCTAAGCCTAACTCCTTCACAAAATTATTGGTGTTGTTAAGATAAGCGAGGTGATGCTTATCATGATGATATTCAAGCGTTTCGCGTGACATATAAGGTGAAAGGGCATCATAATCATAAGGCAATGGGGGCAATTCAAAAGCCATTTAAAAATCTCCTCGATTCTAATTGTTAAGCTTATTTCATAAGTCTAATTTGCCATTTACAGAGTTTAAAAGCAAATGTTGAATACCTATTTGTATGAAATTAATTTTAATGTCTCTCTTTTTGTAAAAGGAGCTTTTAGGAAATGTATGCCAATCAATCAAAAAAGGCATTAGTCTATATAAAGATTGTTTCTGAAGATTTTTTACATCTATGAACCGATAAAAATATCATTATCTTTTGAATAAAAAGTAAATAGAAATAGCTATTATCCCTTGTTCTTATATCTTTATTTTTTCAAATGCTAGATAAAATATTTTTAATTTTTGCAAAACTCTTCTAACCTATTAGGTGTGTCATAGTGTTTGCAATAGAATATTTAAGTGTTATTTTTAGGAGATATTTTTCAATGTGCTTGATTTCATTTTATGGCGCTACTCATGAATAATATAATGTAAAAACCAGTGGACATTATCATCTTTACGCTTAATGAAAGAGCACAGCAACTATCACACACTTTACCAGTTTCCAATATGGTGACAGCTTTTATCTTAATGAAGCAAGATGAGATTGGAATATATCAAGAAAAGTAAATCATATGCTAATTTATTGATACATGAGTAAACTACAAGATTTTCATTTTCTGTTCCTAAAAAATCAATACAAAGAGCAAAATAATTGGTGGATAAATGTTTTCTATTTGTGTTAAAAGCACAACTGTATATCAGTTTCTGCTACGAATTTGTATCGATGCAATGCCATATAAGATTCAGGCACTTTATGATAAAAAAGTAAAGTCTTTGATTTTCAGATATTGCGTCCAATCACAGGAATCGCTATAAGGTGCAAGAGTCGCTATAAAGCGTGTTTTTTTGGGGTATAGCCAAGCGGTAAGGCACCGGTTTTTGGTACCGGCATTCCCTGGTTCGAATCCAGGTACCCCAGCCAATGTTTAGTAAAATCAATAGGTTATATAAAAGTTCGGGAATTTTGATTCCGTTGATTCTTTTAACTTATTTTCCACCTATCCCTAACTTTTATATAGCTTATATTCAATCATTTTATCTAGATAACTGGATTTGCTAGCAGGGCGCTTGATTCTTATTTTTATTGATCGTATAGTGACGATATACGATAAGGGGCGGTAATGGCAATTGTGAGTTTCAAACATAAGGGCTTAAAATTATTTTATAAAACAGGTTCCACAAAAGCTATTCGACCAGATCACGTAAAAAAATTACGCGTTATCTTGACGGCTTTAACAAGTGCTACGACGCCTGAAATGTTGAAAGCGCCTGCCTTTAAAATGCATCCTCTTAAAGGTGAACTTACAGGATACTATTCTATATGGGTGAATGGAAATTGGCGTGTTACTTTTCGCTTTATAGGAACAGATGTGGAGCTTGTTGATTATCAAGATTACCATTGATGAAAGGAACGAAAACAAATGATGCATAACCCCGCACATCCGGGCGAAGTTCTAAAAGTAGCTTTCTTAGAAGAAATGGGGATAACAATACAAAAGTTAGCTGATCATCTCCATATGACAAGAGCTTCTCTATCAAGAGTGATTAACGGACATGCCTCTATGAGTACCGAACTTGCAGTGAAATTAGAATTAGCTGGTTTTAGTAAAGCAAAATTTTGGCTGGATATGCAAACGAATTATAATTTATGGCAAACAATGCAACAGACACAACCACCTATTTCTCCTCTGGTTTCTGATGCACCTCAAACACCGCTTTGATTGCGTTCATAATTTTTACGGGGCTTTGGTTTGTTTTCTTACTGTCAACCATGCCCCTAACTTTTTTGTAGTTTTTTGATAGCTTCTATTGCAAGTCGTTTTCTATCGGCTGTTTTGGTATAAAGGGATGCCATGTTATCTTCTGTCCAACCAAAAAGCGCTTTCATTTGCGAAACTGTCGCACCTGCATTTGCTGCACGTGTTGCTGCTAATTTTCGCAATCCGTGCGCTGATTTTTTAATACCTGCTGCATTACATGCTTCACGAAA
>NZ_JBHILU010000060.1:0-1634 GCF_042193495.1 Bartonella sp. TS82HLJMH
AATCATTATTTCAAAATTCACGCAGCAAGGAAAATTGCTCAAGCAGAACGTCATAGAAACTATGGCAGAATATTATACCAAAACTTGTGTTTTTCTTAATTAAGGGGGGTGATGATGCGAAACTTTATTATAACATCTGAAAACAATTTTCAAAACACAACAGTTCAAACGATGTCTAGTCGTGAAATTGCAGAGTTATGCGGTAAGCAACATGCGCATATTATGCGTGATATTCGGCAAATGTTAGGAGAATTATATCCTGAAGGGGGTCAATCCAAATTTGGATCCACCTATTTAGATAAACAGGGTAAGCCCCAAAACTGTTACAACCTCCCTAAACGTGAATGCCTCATTTTAGTTTCGGGTTACAGCATGACATTACGCGCCAGGATTATAGACCGTTGGCAAGAATTGGAAAAGCAAGCAGCCATACCACAAATCGACTACTCAAGCCCTCAAGTTATGCTTGGTGTTTTAACGTATCTCAAAAATGAAAATGAACAAAAAGATAACATTATTGCAAATTTAAAACCAAAGGCAATGGCTCTTGAAAGCTTACAGCGCCATGATGGACTCTTCGGTCTTACAGAAGCCGCTAAAATACTCGAGATGCAACCAAAACAGTTCATTCTCTTCTTACAGAAAAAAGGTTGGGTTTACCGGCGTGCAGCAGGTGGAAATTTGCTTCCTTATCAAGACAAAATCCAAAAGAAACTTATGGATTGTCCAACCATCACACTTCAAACCGCAAGTGGAATAGAAAAGGTCATTCCTTGCGCAAAAATTACAGCAAAAGGAATTGGTGTGCTGTCTCAAGAGCTTAAAAGACAAAGCATGCATTAAGAGGAGGTTATTATGATAAAAAAGAAATACGAACTGACTGATGAAATAAAAGAATTTTATGATGCAAGAGCCGATAAAAGTAAAAAACTTTATCGCATACGTGCATTAAGAGATTTTAGAAATATTAAAAAAGGTTACTTAGGCGGCTATATACAAAAAGAAGACAACCTATCGCATGAAGGCGATTGTTGGGTTTGGCATAAAGCTATGGTTTATGGTGACGCTAAGATTTTCGGCAATGCACAAGTATTTGAACGCGCAAAAATTACAGGCAGGGCGCGTGTTTATGAAAATGCAAAAGTTTGCGGTGAAGCATATGTTGAATATGATGCGCAAATTTACGGCAATGCACAAATTTATGGTGAGGCTCGAGTTTTGGGCCATGTTTATGGCAATGCCCGTGTCTATGGAGATGCTTATTTAAGTGATAAAGCGCACATTTCCGGAAATATGAAAATTCTAGATGGAGTATATATTTTCGATAATGTAAATATTTCTGGTAATCTTGAAATTCGTGGACGCAATTCAATCATCTGCGAAAGTGACTATTCAGCAAGCGATATAAGCTACATAAACCGTTTCTAACCACACAACCAACTTTTAAACACCAGCGTGATTCACGCCACGGGTGAATTGCGCTCAAATAGGAGGAAATCAAGATGAGTGAACAAAACACTAACCTAACAGAAGTTGAAGAAACACATCATTTAGCGATTAAACAAACTGCTATGGAACGCATTTTAAACAGAGCCTTAGAAAATGACGTCGATATGGACCGTCTCGAGCGTCTC
>NZ_JBHILU010000061.1:0-1634 GCF_042193495.1 Bartonella sp. TS82HLJMH
TAAACCCCCCGTTGTTCAGATGTCATTCCATTTGTACCACTTATCCAGTCATACAAATGGAATCTTATCCATGGCATACCATTAGACATGCGCATCCCCTTCTTTCTTTAAATATAAATTAGTGATCATAATCCCCCCTTAAGGCTGTTGCGTATTTATGCGTGCGCATGGTGGCGCGTAATCTATTAATTTGATCTCTTTATTTTTGCCTGTTTAAGAGTGTGAATGGTGCTGTTGATGTTCATTATTATCTGTAGGGGCAGCAATAACAGTAGATTGTGAAGATAATTTAGAATCACATGATTGCGTCCTATAAAAAAACGAGAAAAAGTCTTCTGCCTTAATCGGTGCTCCAATTCTGTTGGCTTCATTCAAAAGAATTGGGATATGTTTTGTTGGAATTCTCCCACCAGTTCCACCTTTTGATACAGGACGGAGCCAGACGTACACGCGTGTTCTATGAACCCCAAGCAACTGAGATACCCTACGAACCCCACCTAATAAATTTATTATTTCCGAAAATTGTTTCATAAGTCATATTGTAGCTTATTTAGGTACAAAATCAATGGAAAATGTAACGAAAATCACAAAAGATTTTTTTTCTAACAAAGATATAATGGAAACCATGAATAACATTATGAAAATTTGGCTAAGTGAAGCCTTACAAGAATCTGGATTATCTCAATCATCGCTTGCCAGACAACTAAGTGAGAAGATGCATCGCCCTATCTACCGCTCTGCAGTCAATAAAATGCTGACAGGTGAACGAGGAATAAGTGCACAAGAAGGTATAGCAATTGAGGAAATCACAAAATACCCACTTCCACGAAAAAAAACTATACCCTTAATGGGTTATGTAGGAGCAGGTTCAGAAATTATCCCCTATGAAGATGGTTGGCTTGAAGAAGTGGAAATGCCCCCATATATTACAAAGGATACATACGCAGTAAAAGTTGAAGGCGACTCAATGGAACCTTTCATTGAGGATAAATCTATTTTATTTTATTCAGAAAACATTTCTCCAAGTTTACTTCTTAATAAAAAAGCAATTGTCTATACGCAAGATGGACGTTGTTTTGTCAAAATAATAAAGCAAGGTAGTAAGCCTGGTTTATTTAATTTAGAGAGTTTAAATAGGTTGTATCCAGAAATAAAAGATATTGCATTAATTTGGGCTGCGCCTATAGACTGGATAAAACCACCGAGATTTTAAAATAGTTAAATCATATGAGCATAATTTTCTTCTTATCGTATATTTCTGTTAAGGAGAGAATTATGCAAATATTTGCAAAATAATCGATTAGAATATTAAAATTCAATGTAATTAGTATTATTAAATCTCTAGCTATTCTAAACATATATCCCTTTTTCAGTAATTACAGTTTTAATTTTCTAAGTGACTTTTTATATTTATGTAAAAAATTTCTAAAATCGGTACATATGTATTGACACATGTTCCTAAATACGCTACATTGGTATCCATAAACCACGCACAAACAATTGCCAAGAGGCGTCAGGGAGGAGAAATTATGGATAAGCCAATTCTTATAAATTCTGATGAAATTTTATTAGTTGCCTACGATAAAGATCAACACATTGCAGAGTCTGGACCACTTGATGCAAGCCAAATTCTA
>NZ_JBHILU010000062.1:0-1531 GCF_042193495.1 Bartonella sp. TS82HLJMH
GAAGAAGCTTCAGAAGATCTCGATGCGCTTACGAGATCCGCTCGTAAAGCTAAACAAACCAGTGTAACTTTTGGAAATCCAAAGGAAGGCCCTGTTGCTTTGCATAATGTAGCCGATGGTAAGATCGCCAAGGATTCTCATGATGCCGTAAATGGTTCCCAACTTTTTGAGACCAATCAGAATGTCGCTACCTATTTTGGTGGTGGTGCTGGCTATGCAGAAGGTAAATGGACAGCTCCTAAATTCATAGTTAAATCCGTTAAGGATGACGGTGTTTCTGAAGATAAGGTTTATCCAGACGTTGCGAGTGCTTTGACTGGAGTTGGTACTTCTCTCACGAATGTTCAGAATAAATTGACTGAGCAGGTTAACAATGTGATTAACAAAGTGGAAAGTGAAAGCTTTGTTCAGCAAGATAAAACAACACACCTTCTCACTATTGGTGCAGCAGTAGAAGGCACAGAAATCAATATCGCCAATAAGGACAAAGGGGATAGGATACTTTCTGGTGTGAAGGCCGCTACAAAGGATAATGAAGCGGTTAACAAAGGTCAGCTTGAGAAAGGATTAAAAGATCTTTCCAACAGTCTTCAGTCTGAAGATTCAGCTGTTGTTCATTATGACAAAACAGGTGATGACAATAACACGATTAATTATAAGAGTGTGACTTTTGGAGGTAAAGATAAGGAACCCGTAGGTCTCCATAATGTAGCCGATGGTAGTATTTCCAAGGGTTCACGTGATGCAATCACTGGTGGTCAGATTAATACAATCTCTCAGGAAGTTGCCAAGTTTTTAGGTGGTAATGCATCATTTGAGAACGGTACTTTTAAAGGACCGATCTATAATTTATCCAGTATTACTACAGATGGTGTAAGTACGCCGATTGCTTTTACCAATGTTGGAAGTGCTTTTGCTGGTCTTGATACAAATATCAAGAATGTGAATAAGCGTATTAAGGATGTAACCCAAAGTGTAGCGCAAGATTCTTTGTTATGGAACGAGGCAGAAGGAGCCTTTGTAGCGACGCATGGCGAAGAAGATGGCAAAACCAATAGCAAGATTACGTCTCTTGCAAATGGAGATATTTCCAAAGGTTCAACAGATGCTGTGACGGGTAATCAGCTTTATACCCTAGGGAGCAGTGTTGCAAAATCTTTAGGCGGTAATGCTAGCTATGAGAATGGCGCATGGACCGCTCCTACATTCACAGTTAAGAGCGTCAAAGAAGATGGCAAAACAGAAGACAAAAGCTATAATAATGTTGCCTCTGCTTTTGCGGGAGTTGGTACTTCTTTCACAAATGTGAATAATTCTATTACGAAGATTAAGAATGAAATCACCAAAGAGATTGCGGATGCAAAAAGTGATTCATTGAACTGGAGTGAAACTGCTAATGCTTTTGTAGCGACGCATGGCAAAGAAGATAGCAAAACCAATAGCAAAATTACATCTCTTGCAAATGGAGCAATTAATGAAAACTCAACGGATGCGGTGAATGGCTCTCAGCTTCATTCATTAGGCGATAAGG
>NZ_JBHILU010000063.1:0-1497 GCF_042193495.1 Bartonella sp. TS82HLJMH
GCAGGTTTATAAAATATAAAAATATGATCATGGTATATTTGATGTATTGCAAAGCTCTTTAACACTTTGCAATACGTCGAAGATTGTTAATAATAGAGGATATATTGCTGAGTGTCTTTTCAAGGTTTCTATTAAGGAATCTTTCATTCTCATTAAAGATGTGTTTGCTTGGATATTTAAGACTAATATTTCAACTTCCATGAATTGAAAAGTGGTCAATTCATTTGCTGAAAGAATTAGTACAACAAATGTTCTGGTATTTAGCATTGTTAAAGGAGCAAAGACTTTGCAATGTCGAAGAAAAGTTTTGGTGTGGAGGTAAAGAGAAATATCAGTTTTTTATGGTGCCTATGTTATGTTTCCTTTTATTTTGAAAGATGACACTCCGCAATTGGAGGGTATTATTTTATGGGGAGTGATGAAAAACTTAAATTTTTCTCTTGAGAAGGAGGGTAGATGATCAATTTCAGGAAATTACAATTTATTCAAAATCATCAAAATATCAAATTTTATTGAGGCTCTTCAAATAACCGGAGGTAGTATTTTCGCGACACTTTTTAGAAAATCAAAAAAGAAATTTGAAGCAAAAGGTCTGTTTGATAAAGAAAAAGGAAATTTTTCCTGATATGTCTCAAATTGTAAGCACAGTGATGTTTCCAACAGATTCTGTTATGTCTAATACCTTCGTTTTATATCAGATCGTTTTCTGTTGAGTTTTTTTATTTTATTTCGAGGAGGTATGTTTTCTAAGTCTAATCTTATTATTTCTTGCACGTTTTGTTGCATAGAGAAATTATACAATAAATTTAAAAAGGAAAAGTCTATGAACATGAAAGAAAAAATATTGAAAAATAGCTGTTCTTTTGTTTCTGCTGTTCTTGCAATGGGGATTTTTGTGCAACAAGTTTCAGCGAAAACACCTGCCGATACGCTTGTGATGGCTTGGAATCTTGATTCAATAAGTACATTTGATCCCGCACAAATCAATGACCGTTATGGTAATGAAGTTCTTGTCAATGTTTGTGATAATTTAGTTGAATCAGCTAAAGATAATGCAGCTAAACTTGTTCCCTCTTTGGCGAAGAGTTGGGATGTTTTAAGTGATGATCAGCGTACGGTGATTACTTTTCATTTGCGTGATGGTTTGAAGTTCAACGATGGTCGTCCTACGAATGCCAATGATCTGATTTGGAGCATGAAGCGGGTTGTTAAATTGAAGATGGCTACTGCGGCGACATTTAATGAATATGGTATCACAGAACAAAACGTTGATAAGGCTATTCAAGCACCGGATGAGAAAACGGTGGTGATGAAATTTAATAAACCTTATCCAGCAGAGCTCATTCTTAGCCATTTTGCTACTAGTCGTACTCTTTCTTTGCTTGATCGTGAGACACTCATGAAACACGAAAAAAATGGTGATATGGGAAACCGGTATTTGGCAAGTCATTCTGCTTGTGTTGGTCCTTATCAGTTAGAGAGTTGGCGTTCTGGAGA
>NZ_JBHILU010000064.1:0-1493 GCF_042193495.1 Bartonella sp. TS82HLJMH
AAACATGCTAAAAACAGAAAATCCAAGAGATAATTTTGCTTCTTCTTTTCGTCAACTTCCCCATAATATTGAAGCTGAACAGGCATTACTTGGAGCAATCCTGATTAATAATGATGCACTCGATCGCGTTTCAGACTTTCTCAAAGCAGAACATTTTTTTGAAAGGCTACATCAAAAGATCTTTGAGATTGTCTTACAAATTATTCAAAAGGGTCATCTTGCAAACCCCATTACAATCAAGCCCTATATCCAAATGGAAGAAAAAGTTGGAGATATTACTGTATACCAGTATGTTGTTCGCTTAGCCACCGAGGCAGTTACTATTATTAACGCTGAAGATTATGGACGCGTCATTTATGATCTGTTTATCCGCCGGTCTTTGATTAATCTTGGCAATGAAGTTGCCAATACAGCTTTTGATGCGCCTGTCGAACTTACACCTTCCCAACAAATTGAAACGATTGAAAATCAGTTATTTGAGCTCGCCGAAAAAGGCAAATATGGGGGTGGTTTTGAAAACTTTGATACAGCCATTGCAAAAGCACTTAACATGGCAAGCGCTGCAAAAAAGCGTTCCTCACAGCTTTCAGGGATCGCTACCCATATCAAAACACTTGATGAGAAAATGGGGGGGCTACAGCCATCTGATTTGATTATCATAGCTGGACGCCCTGGGATGGGGAAAACCTCTCTGGCGACCAATATTGCTTTTAATATTGCCAATGCTTGTAAGCGTGATGATAACAGCCAAGCCAATGAAGGGGGTATAGTAGGATTCTTCTCACTTGAGATGTCATCTGAACAGCTTGCAACCCGTATTATCTCAGAACAAATAAAGGTTTCTTCTTCTGATATGCGTCGTGGTAATATCTCAGAAGAGCAATTTACCAACATCATTTACGCAATGCGTTCCTTACAAACAATCCCTCTTTATATTGATCAAACGGGTGGTGTATCCCTTGTACAATTGTCCGCCCGTGCAAGGCGTCTTAAACGACAACATGGTCTAGATGTCTTGATTATTGATTATATCCAACTCATGACAAGTGGTTCAAAGCGTTCATTAGAAAATCGCGTTCAAGAAATTACAGCCATTACCACCGGATTAAAAGCACTTGCAAAAGAACTCAATATTCCCATTATTGCTCTGTCACAACTTTCGCGTCAAGTTGAAAACCGAACAGATAAACGTCCACAACTTTCCGACTTACGTGAATCTGGTTCAATCGAGCAAGATGCCGACATTGTTCTGTTCGTTTATCGTGAAGAATATTATCTCAAAAATGAAGAACCCAAAGAAGGCACTGCTGAGTATAGCAAATGGCAAGAGGCAATGGAGCAAGCCAAGGGCAAAGCTGAGGTTATTATAGCAAAACAACGCCATGGTCCGACAGGAATCGTTCCCCTTGCCTTTCAATCCGATTTTACACGCTTTAGTGATTTGGAAAAATAGGAGCAGAAAAATACGTTAAAGGGAGCTTTAAATACCCTTT
>NZ_JBHILU010000065.1:0-1437 GCF_042193495.1 Bartonella sp. TS82HLJMH
GCGCCGGCATATTATGAGGGGAGAACAGAGATGACCAAAACCAAAAAACTCGACATGGAATTGCCTAAAGAAGGTCGTTTTATCAGTTCTGAATTCCCAATCTTGCGGGAAAACTTGACCAAAATTGATCAAGCCATGATGGAAGTTGAGGAAAAGGTAGAGGGAAAAGCACCTTTAAAACACACGCATACAATAAGTGATGTTGCCGATCTTGAAGCGGCTCTCAAAGGCAAAATGGCAGCCGATAAAACCTTCTCATTTGCTGATTTAAGCGATATCGAGGGGGCAAAAGATGCCGCAAATAATTATGTTCTCTATAAATCAAGCAATAATAACTTCACTTTTGGCAGTGCTGTCTCACTGTTAGGCGCACATCAACATAAAACCGAAGATATTGTGGGGCTTGATGATTTTAGAGCCAAGATCAATGAAGATCTCACAAGCTATGGTCGCCTAGCAAGCCCAAATGAATGGCAAAGTTATAATAAATTTACCAGCAAAGTCACTATGAGTGGCAGTTTAGAACTGTTGGGTAATTCGTCGTTTAACCTTATCCATAACAACAAAGTCGTTAGCAGTCTAAGCACAACCGGAAGCTCGCTTAAAGGGCCTTTGAGAGTTGATGACGAAGCTGTTTATACCAAATCACAAGTGGATGCAGCCATCTTGGCACAGATAAAGAGTCTTAAAAAAGATTTGACCGATAAAATCACGAATTGGACTGCCCTTGCTGATGCTGAATTGCTCTATACGCAAGATGGAAAAATTGAGTGGCCCGATTGGGTCACCGATAAAACTAAAGTTGAGATCCAAGCATGGGGCGGTGGCGGTAGTGGTGGTGGAGCGGATACACCAAGATTAGGAGGAGGCGGCGGAGGAGGTGGTTGTAGCGTGTGGTATGGCTATAAAGCGAGTTTAAACGGTCATCAAGATATCACAATTGGTAAAGGAGGCGCTTCTGTTGCATCACGCAGTGCGACAGGAAATTCTGGAGGAACAACAGTTGTTGGAAAGAATTTTATTACCGCTACAGGAGGACATGGTGGTGGGGGTGCTTACTCCTCTAGAGATCACGGATTTGCTGGTACTACTACTTACTACTATTCAGGCGATGGCGGTGCTGGAGGTACGGGTGGAAACTTTGGTTTAGCAACAGACGAACATCTAGGAATTGCCAAAGGCGGAAATGGTTATGCTGGAACGAGTGGAATTACGAGTAAAACAAGCGGTAATGGAGGCGATGCTGGGGGTGATACATCACGTGGTGGCTCTGGAGGACTAGGCAAAGGTTCCTATAGTTCAGGAAAAGCAGGACGTGGTTTTGGTGGTGGTGGTGCTGGTGCTCACTCTGATTATTCTCCAAGTGGTGCTGGTGCTGATGGTGCCGTTCTTATAAGATTATGGAAAGAATAAATGGATGCACAAGTAACCAAGATA
>NZ_JBHILU010000066.1:0-1426 GCF_042193495.1 Bartonella sp. TS82HLJMH
AACCTTCTATATTCTTATGCTGATCATGACCTTGAGATAGATTATTTTGTTTCTCTTCAATAGCAGGGGGATTCTTTATCTCAGCAAGTTCAAGTTGATGATTTAAACTTGTGAAAGCACTTTTCACGCTAGAAAATGCATCCGCTACATTCTTAGAACTTTCCTTCTTAGAACTTTCCTTACCCGTAAGTGCAGTATCAAGTGCAGGTTGCGTTTGAAACTTAATATTAGGATTTATATTTCTGAAGGAATCTTCATCCTTAGAACTTTCCCTACCCGCAAATGCAGTATCAAGTGCAAGTTGCGTTTGAAACTTAATATTAGGATTTAAATTTTTGAAGGCATCTTCATCCTCTATAAATGCAGAGCCACTATCTTTATATAATTTACTGCCAACAACATAGGCTGGTGGAATGGCTTTAAGCACATTTGTACCGCCACTAAAACCGCTTGATATGTTATTAAAAATCTGAGTATTAGCAGAAACAGGAGAAATATTTGATAAAAAGATAATCACTGAAGCCAATGAAAGCGCTTTAATAAAAAGTAATCGATAAAGCGAGCAAGAATTTTTAAAATCATTCACCACTGACGCTTTTGATGTGGTATATAATTTTTTCATAACAAATTCTCCAAGTAAAAAAACATATTCAGAACATAAAAAAAACACATTTCAGCGCTAGGGATGATTTTGTGGTGTGGTTTTGTTTGTTCTTTACAAAGTTTAGGTTTGTCGCAGAGGCGAACGGAAGTAATTAGAATTTCGGCAAGGCTGCGGTTAAGGTTGATTAGCGATTTGGTTAATGGGTTTTTGATTTTTTTCGCCTTTAAGAAGAGTGCTGTTTTTGCAACAAATCTGAATTTGAGGGGGAGGAAATAGATAGAACGGATACGAAGAGGACATATTTGCACGCTATTGTTAGATCTGCGGTTTATAGTTTTTAAAGTGAAAGAGATCATTTTGTATGCTTAAGAGGCTATAAGGTATTGTTGTGGAAAAAGGTTAAGTTGTCCGGCGAATGATTTAGAGTATTTGTTGTGAAATCATTGCGCTTTTATCGTAGGGATAAGCGACATACTCTCGGGTTTTAGATTTTTTCGCTTGAAGAGCTTTAAAATAAAATGAGGATAGTTGTGTGATTTTTTCATGATCCGTCGCACCTCCCTTTGCGAGAACTTTTCTGTTTTTACCAGAATGAGTCTTACTAAAGACTATTTTTATAGTTTTATAGACTGTTGAGTAAAATAGCAAGAAGAAAATGAATTTAATTATTTTGCTAGAATGAGTCTTTCTTATTCATAAAATAATTCTACAATTCATAGCCATATTGTTTACTCTTTAGAATTTTATAGAAGGGCTGGTATATTTTTATTCCTTAAATATCCCCATTCTGATCAAAGTGAAGCTTACTTAATTATTGACGCT
>NZ_JBHILU010000067.1:0-1363 GCF_042193495.1 Bartonella sp. TS82HLJMH
GTTACGGCGGCGTAGCTCGGCTAAAATACTATGGCGATCCCATACTTGTGTGATAGTCATAAACTTCGCTCCTGCTTCAAACGGATGCTCCCACATCCGTTTTTTGTGGGGTTAATTGTAAAATATCTGCCCTCTATATCGGGCGGTAATTAGAGGTATAAACAATTATAATTGTTTTGTCAAATTAATTATAATTGTTTTGAGGTGTTTTTTTGGCACGTCCAGAAGCAGAACCAAAAACAGAATTAGCGAAACGATTTCGTGAAGTGCGACGCGTCCTTGGGTTCGCAGAACGCAAAAAATTTGCGGAGCATCTTGGTATAACCGCTGCATCTATAGGAACGTATGAAATTGGCATAAGCGAACCTACCGCCTCTGCTCTATCTAAATATCAAGAAATATGCGGTATTTCATTAGATTGGCTTGTAACTGGCAATGGCGAAATGTTCATGGACATGGCAAAGGCAAAGGCGGCATGTTTTAAAGCTCCTATCCTTCCTTCTGGTCTCATGAAAAAGCTCGGTCGCATAGCTTATACAACCTATCGCGATGCTAAAATAAAACTCCCCCCTGAAGATATAGCGGAACTCGCGGCGGAACTTTATGGAAAACTGCAAGAGCTTGTTCAAGACATCAACGACATGGAAGAGGTCGAAGCGACTTTCCCTCTTCTAAAATTGCATTTAAAGCGTCAAATAGAGGCTGAAAAAGAACACTCCAAAGCTGCACAAAATTCGGCTTAATGCTACTCTAAAATGAATGGGGGAATCTCTTTTTAAAATCCTGTAATTTAAGCTAACCTAAATATGAATAAGGAGCATTTTTGGCACGCCCCGAACTAGAACCTAAAACAGAACTAGCAAAGCGCTTACGCTTGATACGAGAAAGCTTAGAGCTTAATCGAGATAAGATAGCTACCCGTTTAGGTATTAAAAAAGCAATTTATGACCATGCTGAAAGAGGGACCACTTTTCCCAATGTAAAATTTTTGACTGCTTTATCACAGCAATTAAATATCAACTTAACTTGGCTAATTACAGGTGAAGGCGAAATGTTTAGTGACATGGCAAAAGCGAAAGCAGCTGGTTTTAAAGCACCAACCATCCCTGCTGGTCTCATGAAAAAACTCGGTCGAATAGCTTATACAACTTATCGCGATGCAAATATAAAGATCCCTCCTGAAGATATAGCAGAACTCGCGGCGGAACTTTATAAAAAACTGCAAGAGCTTGTTCAAGACATCAACGATACGGAAGAAGTCGAGCTTATTTTACCTCTTCTAAAATTGCATTTAAAGCGTCAAATAGAGGCTGAAAATGCACATCCAGAAACTACATAAGATACAGCTTAATGCCCCTTTAAT
>NZ_JBHILU010000068.1:0-1215 GCF_042193495.1 Bartonella sp. TS82HLJMH
CTTTTAACACCAGCGTGATTCACGCCACGGGAGAATTACATCTAAAATGAAGGGGAATAAACATGCCACACCGCCCACCTACTATCACGCAGCCAGCTATTGCTCGTGCTTTAAGAGAAGCTAAAAAACAAGGATGCGAACTCATAGAAATCAAACCTACAGGGGAATTATTAATTCATATCAATAAAACCATAACACCAACAACGACAGATAATACTTATAGCATTGACGATTTTCCACCGCTTGAAAATGAACAAGAAGACTATGAGACCAGCAAAAGCTGCCCCTCTGTCGACGGTATAAAGTTTTAGCCATGCCAAAACGCCGTCCACCGCATCTTGTTCGTGAACGTACACGCCATGGTAAAGTTATATGGTATGTACGTATTGGTCATGGACCACGGTTTCGGATTGAAGGAACCTATGGAACGCAAGAATTTGTTGACAATTATACGCTGGCTATTAAACAAGCGCAAAATGGCTCCTCCAAAACAAAGAGGCATACCAGACTCACAGAAGGGTCTTTCGATTGGTTGTTACATCAGTATTTACAAAGCATGCAATGGCATAATCAATCAGAATCTACTAAAAAAGTTAAATATCGAATTCTGAATAATGTTTCTAAACATATCGGTGATCGTGCATATAAAAGCATAAACAAACAACACATTCTTGAAGCCGTAGATAGAAGGCGAGAGACCCCCGCGGCGGCAAAACATTTTTTGACCTCTTTAAACGGTCTCTTTAATTGGGCGGTTGATAATGCCCTTTTAAATAGAAATCCTGCCTTTAATATAAAAGCACCAAAATCTTTAAACAGTGAGGGATTACTGCCATGGCTAGAAGAGGACATAGACAAATATTATCACCGTTGGTCACATGGTACACATGAACGCGTCTGGATTGATGTTCTTCTTTATACAGGCTTGCGTCGTGGTGATGCCGTTCGTATCGGCTGGAAAGACGTCAAAGATAATATCATTTATCTCAAAACAGAAAAGAGCCAATTTAAAACAGATGTTTTTCTTCCTATTTTACCAGAACTAGAGGAAACCCTTAAAATTGGTCCTATAGGTAATGAAACATTCATTTGTGGTAAAGGTGGAAATAAGCTTGTCAAAGAAAGTTTTGGCAACCTCTTTCGTGAAGCATGTAATGCAGCAGGTATTAAAAAATCAGCGCACGGATTGCGAAAATTAGCAGCAACACGTGCAGC
>NZ_JBHILU010000069.1:0-1177 GCF_042193495.1 Bartonella sp. TS82HLJMH
TTTTTGCCAATTTCTACAGAAGATAAAAATGCTATAGATACGCCTAATTTATTAGCCATATCTAATAAACGTTCTGTCCGATCAATACGAATTTTACGTAAGGTTTTGCCAAATGGTGTAAGCATGTGATTAAAGCTCCTATTAATGAAATCTGCAATTAAGCTGCTTTGAGAAGCGAGCCTATATTCTTTTCTAAAAATTGAGGTACTTTGATTTTAGGTGAAAAAATCATCAATTCGGTAGCTTGCCTTTTCTCTTGTAGAGAATATTGTAAGCTAAATTCTATTGAGAGATATTGCCTATACAAAAATTTAATTTCTTCAACGTTGTCATAAGTAATTAGCCAAGGCGCTGTCACATGTTGGGAGATGACATTCTCTAAATTATTATGATCATTAGCTTTGTAAAACGAAGTGTAAAGCCCTTTTCCTTTTTTAAAATAAGGAGGGTCCATATAAAAAAAGGTGTTTTCATCAGTTCCATAACGCAGCAAAAATTCCCGTGCATTTAAACGAGTTAAATGTATTTTATCTTTTTGTTCACTTATGCGAAGAATGCGTTCAATTATATTCTCTTTGTTAAATCGGCAATCTATTTTATAGGCACCGCTTTGTCCTTTCCCTCCAATTGGTCCAGCATTTTTAATAATTCCAGATCTATTTGTGCGATTCAAAAAGAGTGCTGCAAATCCTGCGCTAAGCACATCTGCACTTGCAGGAGAAATTTCTTTTTGTATGTACCATTCTTCTAAGTTAATGGTCGTTATATTGATTTTTTCTATTAATTCTTCCGTCTTGTGCAAAACGCAATACCAAAAGCTCCAAATGAACAGATCAATATCGTTAATGTGAATATCTTTAACATCACCATTAAAAAGAAGCTTTAGAGCAAGTCCGCACCCGCCAGCAAATGGCTCTCTATAGGAACAGCCATTTAATGCATTTTTCTCAAATATTTCTTTGATTTTTCCATACAGTGCAGCCTTACCGCCTGGATATCTCAATGGTGAGCAGACATGAGTCATTGTTACGCGCCTTTTTCAATGATTTTTTGATGTTTTTGTTGATTTCATCTATGAACGTTGAGAAGAGACAACGCCATTTAATCTGAACAGTTTTATAAAATCGGAAATTTTACTTTTGGTTTTTAACTGAGCACTGTAGTGTGTAAATAGATA